>CAZFYP010000371.1:0-1513 GCA_964523535.1 uncultured Clostridia bacterium | reverse complement strand
GTAGTCTCTCCTATTTCTCCCGTATTATCTCCGGGCACAACAACTACATCCCTGTCTAGGTATGTCTCGTAGCCGTCAAGAACCGGATAGGTAATAAGTTCATTCTTATCTGATGACTGAATTATCTTTTCCCTTATCATGTCGTTAGTCTTTACCATGTCATATGACCAAAGCTCTGCTGCAACTCCTGCAAGATGGGCTGCCGACATGGATGATCCCGAGTAGGTCACTAGTGTCTGGTTGTTATCATATGTCTGGATTGCTGTTCCAGGTGAATATACATCAACCTTTTCTGAGTCTGTATATTCATATGTCTTACTTCCATCATCATTTGATGATCCTGCTGCCATTACTTCCTCGTAGGCTGCAGGGTATTCCACTGTAGAATCTTCGTTTCCTGCCGCTCCTATGAGGAGTATGTCCTGAAGGTGTGCTTTTTGTATTGTCTCATGGAGTATTCCTGAGTAGTCATCTGAACCAAAACTCATTACTACTATGTCCATCCTGTTTTCAATACACCATTCAAGTCCTTTGATTACATCGCTGTAGTATCCGTTTCCTTGAGAGTCCAGGGCTTTTACTGCATATATTTCAGCTTCAGGTGCTATCCCGACTATACCTTCTTCATTTGCCTTGCCTCCAATTATTCCTGCAAGACCTGTTCCGTGTCCATTGTCATCGTCATAGTCGGTTCCTTCTATGAAGGATATTCCACCTGAAAGATTAATGTCTGTGTTGTCGGTATCTATTCCCGTATCTATTATTGCTACCTTTATTCCTGTTCCTGCATATCCTGTATCGTCTATCTGGTCTTCACCTATCAGTATGAGACTTTGAGGCATGATGTCTCCTCTTATGGATACAGTGCTGTCGTATTCAGCTGCTATTATGTCAGGATCTTCGAGGAGTTCCTGTATTTCAGTTACAGTTCCCTCTACTGATACTATCTCTTCCGTAACTTCTTCGTATGTGAGGTCCGGTAGAGTTTCTACTTCTGCATCCACGGCTTCATCACTTGTGGTTTCAGTTTCACCTGTCGGTTCAGTAGTGGTTGGTGTTTCCATTTCTATTGCTTCTTCTGTTGTTGCTTGTGATTCTTCCCCTATAACAACATCCGGGAAGAATTTCTCCCTGAGTCTTTCATTGTCATAATGCTTTACAATGAATTTTTCTTTTTTCTCCACTGTGTTAGCGTATGCCATAGTCCCGGGCAATCCGCTCAATATGCTCGTCAGCGTGATCATGAATACCATGACCATTGCAAGTGTTCTTCTCATCATTCTTTGTTTCCCCTTTTGTTTTTTTCTTCCCATGCTCATTGAAAGATTTTAGGAATTAGTATAGGATATTTTCAAAAAAAGAAAACAGCAAATATCAATTCATCTTGATTTCTGCTGTTGCATTCATTATTCAAATCACAATCCCCCTTGTTATTTATTTTGAGTTATATTCCAATACTTTCCCTGTTGTCTATTATAAACCATGCTTCATTTTTTTTTGCAAGGGGTATTTT
>CAZFYP010000370.1:0-1515 GCA_964523535.1 uncultured Clostridia bacterium | reverse complement strand
AAAAAATGGCAAATATTAATGTAAGTCTACAGATACTACCTAAGATTCCTGGAGTTGACGACATCTACCCTGCAGTTGACAAGGTTATAGAGCTTATAGCAAGCAAGGGTGTCAAGTATGAGGTTGGTCCAATGGAGACAACTATGGAGGGAGAGCTTTCAGAGCTTCTTAAAATAGTGGAGGAAGCTCAGGAAGTATGTGTAAGAGAAGGAGCCATAAGAGTGGTGTCCATGGTTAAGATTGACTATGCTCCAGAGGGCGTGACAATGGATGAAAAAATCCACAAGTACAGATAGGAAAACAAGATTAAACTATATGGATAGAAGATATGTCAATAAATCTGTAACGGCACTCTTTTATGTCATGCTTATCATGGTATGGCAGATTTTGGTGGACCAGATGGAAGTGCCTCAATATATACTTCCATCACCCCTGGTAATCATCAAGGAGTTCATAAATTCTTTTCCATTGCTTCTGCAGCATGGAAAGGTTACAATGCTTGAAGTTCTTGTAGGATTTGCAATATCACTGGTACTGGGAATAGTACTTTCTGTTTTCATGGACAAGTACAATCTTGTGAAGGATTTGTTTTATCCCTTCATGGTTGTTACCCAGACAGTACCAATTATGGCTCTTGCTCCTCTATTGATGGTATGGTTCGGATTCGGACTGACACCAAAGATAATAGTGGTAGTATTGGTTTGCTTCTTTCCTATTGCCGTAAGCCTTACAGAGGGCCTTTCATCGGTGGACAGGGAGCTTATCGACATGATGAGGTCTATGAATGCAAGTGAGAACCAGATATTTTTCAAATGCAAGCTTCCTGCTGCAATGCCTTCCTTCTTTGCAGGGCTGAGGATAGCGGCAACCTACAGTGTCATGGGAGCCGTAGTTTCCGAATGGGTCGGAGCACAGGAAGGTCTTGGAATATTCATGACAAGGGTCATGAAATCATACAGGATACCTGCACTTTTTGCAGATATACTGTTTATAATTATAATGACACTGATATTCGTCGCAGTCATTGATTTCTGCGGCAAGAAACTCATGCCTTGGAGAAAGGCAAAAAAGAGAATTTAAGGGAGAGAGAAATGAAAAGATTTTTAGCTTTGGTTTTAGTATTAATGATGGTATTTGCAATGGCTGGATGCCAGCCTGCCGAGGACAACCAGGAACCGGCAGAGGACACACAGGAGCCTGGAGAAGAGGTTCAGCAGCCTGAAGAAGTTGAACTTGAGAAAGTTGTTTTCACACTTGACTGGTTCCCAAACACAAACCACACTGGAATATATGTGGCTAAGGAAAATGGATACTTCGAGGAAATGGGTCTTGATGTTGAGATCATACAGCCTAGTTCTACAGCAGAGCAGCTTGTAGCTTCCGATTCTGCACAGTTCGGTATCAGCTACCAGGAAGCGGTGACTTTCGCAAGATCAGAAGGTATTCCAATAGTATCTGTAGCAGCAGTTATCCAGCACAATACTTCAGGATTCATGTCTACAAGCGACAAGGGAA
>CAZFYP010000369.1:0-1517 GCA_964523535.1 uncultured Clostridia bacterium | reverse complement strand
GTTGGAATCAATTTCTGATTACAATGAAGAAATTATGGAAAAATATCTTGAAGGTGAAGATATCGAAGTGGCTGAAATCAAAGAAGCTATAAGAAAGGCAACTATTGCCGTTGACATCATCCCTGTACTTTGCGGATCTGCGTACAAGAATAAAGGTGTTCAGATTCTTCTTGATGCAGTTGTTGAGTTCATGCCATCGCCACTTGATGTAGATGCTATCACAGGAATTGACGAAGAGGGAGAAGACATAGTTAGAGAATCTTCTGACGAGGCTCCTTTCTCTGCTCTTGCATTCAAGATAATGGCTGACCCATTTGTTGGAAAGCTTACATTCTTCAGAGTTTACTCTGGAGTAATGGAGTCTGGATCTTATGTAATCAACTCTACTAAGAACAAGAAAGAAAGAGTTGGTAGAATTCTTCAGATGCATGCCAATAAAAGAGAAGAAATAAGCAAGGTTTATGCTGGAGATATAGCAGCAGCTGTTGGATTCAAGCAGACTACAACAGGAGACACTCTATGTGATCCGAACAGTATAGTTGTTCTTGAAGCAATGGAATTCCCTGAGCCGGTTATAGAGGTTGCTATAGAACCTAAGACCAAGGCAGGACAGGAAAAAATGGGTATAGGACTTCAGAAGCTTGCTGAAGAGGATCCTACATTCAGAACTTATACAAACGAAGATACAGGCCAGACTATAATTGCTGGAATGGGAGAATTGCACCTTGAAATCATCGTAGATAGACTTATGAGAGAATTCAAGGTTGAAGCCAACGTAGGTAAACCTCAAGTTTCATATAAAGAGACTATAAGTGGAACAGCTGATGTTGACTGCAAATATTCCAAGCAGTCAGGTGGTAAGGGTCAGTATGGACATGTTAAAATCATCATCGAGCCACAAGAGGCTGGAGACGGATTTGAATTTGTCAACAAGATTACTGGAGGGTCTATTCCTAGAGAGTATATTCCTGCTGTAGAAAACGGTATAAAAGAATCTGCAGAAAATGGTGTTATGTCTGGATTCCCTACTATCGATTTTAAAGTTACACTTTATGATGGATCTTACCACGAGGTTGACTCAAGTGAGATGGCCTTTAAGATTGCTGGATCAATGGCATTCAAGGATGCTGCCAAGAAAGCTAATCCTGTAGTACTTGAGCCTTATATGAAGGTTGAAGTATTGACTCCGGATGATTACCTTGGAGATGTAATGGGTGATATCAACTCAAGAAGAGGAAGAATTGAAGGATTTGTAGACAGAAACGGAATCAAGGTAGTTGATGCATTCGTACCGCTTTCAGAAATGTTCGGTTATGCAACAGTTCTTAGATCACTTTCTCAAGGTAGAGCAAACTACTCAATGCAGTTTGACCACTATGAAAAAGTGCCTGCTAAAATGGCAGAAGATATAGTAAAATAAGCATCTGAAAAGATGAATACAATATAATTTAGTTTATATTAAAAGGAGGAACTTAAATGTCAAAAGCAAAATACGAAAGAAATAAACCCCACGTAAA
>CAZFYP010000368.1:0-1530 GCA_964523535.1 uncultured Clostridia bacterium | reverse complement strand
TGTTAGAGGAAGATTTAGAAATGGTGGAAGAGTCGACCAAATATATATAGGAGGACATATGAAATACTACGCAAGACCGTATACAGATGTGCCGTATGCAAGGGAAAAGTATAAGCACGAATCAAGCGTATTACATGAGTTTACAGGCGATTTAATAGTATGCACCATACCATTAACCGAGTATTACGAAATATTGTTTAACAAAGCATTTGAACAAAAGATATTTGACTTAGCAGAAGAACTAATTAAAGGGTGTGATTTATTGATTTATTTAGGTGAAAGCAAAGGTGTACTGAAAGAAATTGCTATTGCTAAAAAGTACGGTGTACCAGTAATAGAATATTACGATTATATCAAGGAGTTGGATAATGAGAGAAATTAAATTTAGAGCATGGCACGATAACCAAATGTGGGAAGTTAGAGCTATAGACTGGGATTATAAAGGCAAAATAATATCATGTCATTTAGAAAACGATAAAAATTCTATTAAAGTATATCTTGATAAAAAATTTGGTGACGAAGTTGAATTAATGCAATATACAGAACTAAAAGACAAAAATGGTAAAGAGATTTACGAAGGGGATATATTGTTTTTTGAGCCTTTTGGCAAGCATAATAATGATAGAATTGTAAAATTTAAACAAGGTATGTTTTTGGGTGAACTTGTAAGGAATGGATATAACGATGCAATAACAAGCTCTGATTTTTATAAAGTCATAGGAAACATACACGAAAATCCAGAATTATTGGAGGTATAAATGTTAAATAAGGCGAGATTAGTTTACAAGAATTGGAAAGAAACAGAAGTATCATCAAAAGAAGCATGGCAAGAATTGACAGGACTTGAATATGCAGAAGGTACAGCAAGGAAATATTTAAACGGATTAGGAGTATTTTTAGAACATGGCAGAGATTCAAGACTTGACGGAATGAAAATTGAAACTAAAATGGAAAAGTCAACTAATGAAAAAGGCGAAACTATATACACTCAAACTTCCAATATGTTGATAGAAATACAAAACCTTGAGGGGAAAACTCCTAATGAAATAATGGTACTACATGGATACGATCCGTTGAAGTGGGAATTAATATCATCAAGCAACAAGGCTTGGAATGGTAGTAGTAAGCAACAAGGAACATACACGTTGTATAGCAGTAGTATAAAAGTCAAACCTTTAAACGCTAAGATAAACTCCGATATAGCAAAGGAAGTATTTAATAAATTAAAACCACCTAAGATAGACAAAATCACTTACAAGGGTGGAAATAAACTGTTAGAACTACCAATAATGGATTTGCACTTAGGGAAATTGGCTTGGGATAAAGAATCCGGGGAAGATTATGATTTAGAGATAGCTGAAGAATTATACAAGGCAACAATATACGATATATTGACAAGACTTAAAAATGTGGAAATAGAACGAATTATATTCCCATTAGGACAAGACTTTTTTAATAGTGATGATGATAAAGGTCAAACTAACAAAGGCACTCAACAAGACATGGATAGTAGATGGCAAAAGATATATC
>CAZFYP010000367.1:0-1593 GCA_964523535.1 uncultured Clostridia bacterium | reverse complement strand
TTAGGTATACATTTATTTATTATTCTTTATGTGTTCTGGTTCTAATAGCAACTAGTGTGATGTATCGTTGATATATAAGCAAATAATTTGTCTGAAATTGTTGGAAAAACTACCGTTTCATGGTATAATATAAGAAGCGGAGGTGGTCCAAATGGCAAGAAAAAAGATGTACCATATTACCTTAACAGATGAAGAACTAAAAAAACTAAAATCAACTATTCGAAAGAAAAAAACCACAAAAACAGTTAAGCGCAGGTGTCATATCTTAATTGATCTTGACGAGAATCATGGAAAACAGTTTACTCAAGAACAATGTGCTAAATCCCATGGTGTTTGCATGGCCACGGTTTACAATGTCATAAAGGATTATGTCGAAGGTGGTATTGAAAATGCTACTTCTGTACAAAGAAATCCAAACTCAGACAATGCCCGTAGAAAACTTGACGGAAGAGCAGAAGCCAAACTTATTGAAATTGCTTGTGGTCCAGCTCCTGACGGATATGATAGATGGACTCTTCGTTTACTAGAAGAAAAAGCAAAGGTTGTACTCGATGTTCCAGTCAGCAAAGATACTATAGGCAGAGCTTTAAAAAAAACGAATTGCGACCTCACAAAAAAGACTACTGGTGTATCCCACCGAAAGAAAACGCAGAATTCGTAGCTTGCATGGAAGATATACTCGATGTATATGAACTTCCATATAATCCTTCACGCCCGGTCGTTTGTATGGATGAAAAATCCTATCAACGTCTGGGAGAAGTAAGGGAGCCCCTACCTATGCGTAAAGGAAGTAATCAAAAAATTGATTCAGAATACAAAAGAGCAGGAACCTGCAGTATTTTTGTGTTCACAGAACCTCTTGGTGGCGTAAGATACGTAAATGCTCGAAACCAACGTACTGCAATAGATTGGGCTAATGAAGTTAAGTATATTGTTGATTTCTGTTACCCTGATGTTGAAAAAATCATTTTAGTTATGGATAACCTGAATACACACAAAATTTCTTCACTTTATAAAGCATTCCCACCAGATGAAGCAAGGAGAATAACCAAACGCCTAGAAGTACATTATACCCCTAAGCATGGTAGCTGGTTGAATGTGGCTGAAATAGAAATTAATGTAATGACCAGGCAGTGCCTTAATAGAAGAATTGAAGATGTTGAAACACTTCAAGCCGAGCTGGCTGCATGGCAACTGGACCGAAACAACAAATTTTCGAAAGTCAATTGGCAATTTACAAATGATAAGGCACGTACTAAATTAGTTTCATTGTATCCCAAGATTGAATGATTTTTCTTGGGATATAAGGGACACTCATAATTAGAAATAATTCTAAATATCAACGATACATCACACTAGTGTGGATGATTCTGATCTTCAGCTTTTCCGCTCAGGTGGCGGATGATTCAAACGATTTAAGCACAGGAGTTACGGAAATAGTAGTAAAGACAGTTGAAAAGGTGGTTCCAAAGGCAAACCTTGATGTTGAAACATTGAATGGAATCATCAGAAAGAATGCACATTTCATCATGTATTTCATATTGGGCATTCTTGTTTTTTAATAGAAATTAATGGAGTTAAGATTTTAACAGA
>CAZFYP010000366.1:0-1608 GCA_964523535.1 uncultured Clostridia bacterium | reverse complement strand
AATGAAACCACACCACCAATTACAAGACCGGTTTCCTTGATTAAATCATCAAAGATCCTGAACCAGTGGCCACCCTCACCATCAGGTTCCAGAGGTACCACTGTATCAATTCCATTGATTATAACTTCTGCCATTACCATGCCACGGGATGGCAGTTTTTTGCTTTCATTTTTAGGGATTCTAACTATCTTCCATCCTTTGACCTGTAATATTTCTGCCCTCACTTGTAATAAATCCATATTACCCACCTCCGGAATAATCAGTTACTATTTGTCCTTCGATATCATCTCCATCCGGTACGCAACCATATCCTTTATAAGCTTAGCTGGCAAAGGCTTGTCTAGAGGGAACTGTACCGTACCTTTACTCGTCTTATAGTCTTTCAATTCCTCAATGAAGTGTTCGATGGTTGAAGGATCGGGATACAGGCCTACATGCTTTTTAAAACCTGCAATCATAACCTGCTGGTTTGACTTTCCTCCCTTTACAAGTGCATAGGCCGGTACACCATAATTCATCTTTTCTTCTGCATAGGGAACAACTTCCAGTATCAAAGACTTCATTTCAAGAAGCAGCCTTCTTGCATCTTCCGGCTGATCATTCAAATACTCTTCAACATTCTTATACTTTCCAGACATGTAGACTCCTCCCTTAAGAACTTCTTTCACTCATAAAACAGCTACCAATCAGTCAATAATTACTGCCGTGTCTAGTCCTATCTTAAATAAAGCTACACCACTCCTCATATATCCCCAGCAAATACTCATCCATATACTTTAAAACCTCTTTTTCCAACTCTTCAGGAATCCCATAATATGCCTCAGCTATAGACCCGGCTATAGCAGCTATAGTATCACTGTCTCCACCTATGGAGATTGCTGTCCTTATTGCATCCTCAAAAGACTGAGATTCCAGAAAGGCTGTTATTGCCTGAGGTACACTACCCTGACAGGTAACATCGAATTCGTAGTCATCTCTGATATCGTCAATTTTAAAATCCAGTGCATAATACTCTGAATTTATATAGTCTCTTATTTTTTCCTTGCTGCATCCTTTTCTTGCCATAAATATTGCACTTACTATAGCTTCTGCTCCCTTGATTCCCTCTTCATGACTATGGGTAATCCCTGTAATCGTCTTTGTAAGCATTTCTATTTCATTTTCGTCAGAAACATAAAATCCTACTGGACTTATTCTCATAGCCGCTCCATTTCCAAAACTGTTGTATGGTATTGGATCACTACTGAAAAGCCATTTGTAGAACATTCCTCCAAATCCACAATAATAATACTTCCTTCCGATTTCCTGCATGTTTTTTATTGCAGAACCTTCAATGTTCAGATAATATTCAATACTCTTATTGTCATCCTTATCAAAACCCTTTCCTTCAACTTCCATTATTGTCTTGGCTACAGCCAAGGTCATAATACTATCGTCAGTCATCGAGCATTCTTCTGTAAACAACTCAAATTCCTTAGATTTGATGTTATCCCTTTCAAATCTTGATCCAACTATATCTCCTATTATTGCTCCAAGCATACCCTTAGCTCCCAATTTATTTTCTACCCTTTCGTTTTTTCAAGTCCTCTTCTATTCTGTCCTTCCAAT
>CAZFYP010000365.1:0-1627 GCA_964523535.1 uncultured Clostridia bacterium | reverse complement strand
GTGATCCAGGTTGCAACCAAACACAATAAGGCTACACTGAATGATAACGCGACTTTGAATTTCATTTTAACCTCCATTAAAATTTTGATTTTACAGTCAATTAATAATAATGCAAGACTCATGCCAGGATAAGAACTATAGCTTAAGAGTGTTGCTTATCAGTGGTTTGGTGGATTTGGAGGTAAAAATAGGTCCATAATAAGCAGAGGAAATGTGATAAATTGTGATAAAAAATTACAATATGTGACAATGTCATAAAAGTCGGTCTAATTGTTTGTGATTAAAGGAATGATGATTGACTTACTCAGATGATTTTGATTATAATTAGTTGAGGCTACACCAGACTTTTAATAATCAACTAATAAATTAGGAGAATCCTTTAATGAGTAAATATGCCATTATAGTCATTGATGTCTTGAATGAATTTGTTACGGGTGCTATTGCTTTCAATACAGGCCAAGCCGTTGTTGAGCCTATTGCAAAATTGACCAATAAAGCCAGAAAGAGTAAAATACCTGTTATTTATGCCAATGATACACATATCAGTGGAGAAGATAAAGAGCTGGAATTATGGGGTGATCATGCTCTCGCCGGCACCAAGGGGGCAGAAGTAGTCAGTGAACTCACACCTAGAAATGGAGACTATGTAGTGAGCAAACGAAGCTACAGTGCTTTTTTTAAGACTAATTTGGATCTGTTGTTAAAAGAGCTGGAAGTGGATACTTTGATAGTTACAGGATTGTATGTTCACCTTGCTTGCAGGCAGACTGTAGTTGATGCCTATAACCTGGGCTATGGAATCATAGTACCAAGGGAAACAACAGCCGCTTTTCCTGATGATGATCTGGAAAAAAACCTTGATTTTCTCAGGGATAATTTTGGGGTAAAAATATGGTCTCTTGATGATGCACTTGAATCATTTACGAATTTATCGGAAGTAAATGAAATGAACGAATCTATAAGTTATGATTTGACGGATGAGGATGATATATTTTCAAATATCATTGGTTGGAATCTAAGTTTGAAAAAAACAATACATAAGGCGAAAAAAACAGTAGGTGCTCTGGGAGGGCCACGGCACTGCATAATAACAGGAGAATCGGGAACAGGCAAGACAATGCTGGCAGAAGCCATATACATGTATGCCAAAAGTATAGGGGTCATTCATGAGGATGCACCTTTTGTTGAAGTCAATTGTGCCCAGTTCACGAATCCTGATATTGCGGCCATGGAAATCTTTGGCAGTTCAGAAGGTGCCTATACGGGTTCAAAGAATAAGAAAGGGCTGTTTGAAATAGCCAATGGAGGTGTTCTTTTTTTAGATGAGACCCATTGTCTTGAGCAATATCAAGACTTGCTTCTCAAGTCACTCGAGTCGAAAAAAATAAAACGAATAGGTGGAAACGATAATATACCCGTGGAAGTAATAGTAATTGGAGCATCGACAGAAAAGCTCACTGATGTTTTAACACCTGCCCTGTATCAAAGACTTGCTCAAAACATCCTCGAAATGCCCCCCCTGCGAGAAAGGACCATAACTGAAAAAAAGATCTTAATTGATAGTTTTGTCAATAAATATATAATGTCCTGCAGAAAGCGATACTCAATCGAACTATCCATAGAGTTT
>CAZFYP010000364.1:0-1630 GCA_964523535.1 uncultured Clostridia bacterium | reverse complement strand
ACTACTCCATCTTCAGTTACATCAACCAGTTCAACATCTCCGCCGTCTCTTTGAAGGATTGGACGCACCTTGTCTAATGACTTCTCTACTTCATTTCTCATTTTATGAATCTCCTTTTTTTATAGTTTCTTAGTTGTTTGAATTATATTTAAACCCTATTTCAGAGTTTTTGCCTGTAAACATTCCAGCTATGTCAAGCTCAGGAAGTTCTATTCCTATTGTCTCCTTCAATACATCCTCAACAGTTTCCATGAAGAAAAAGTCAATGTCATCCTTCACATATTCAGGAATATCCTTCAAGTCACTCTTGTTGTCCTTTGGAAGAAGAATTTTCTTAATTCCCGACCTGTGGGCTGCAAGTACTTTTTCCTTGATTCCACCAACAGGCATTACCCTTCCCCTGAGAGAAATCTCTCCCGTCATTGCAGTCCTTGAATCTACGCTTATGTCAGTAACAAGGGATGAAATGGCAGTAAAGAGGGCTACTCCAGCCGATGGACCGTCCTTTGGAATTGCTCCTGCAGGAACATGTATATGCAGGTCATAGTTGCCTATTTCCAGTCCCTTGAGGCTGAAGGCAAGTCTTGATCGTACAAGACTCTGAGAAATCTTTGCAGATTCCTTCATTACATCTCCAAGCTGGCCTGTAAGTATTAGCTGTCCGCTGCCAGGCATCATGGTACCTTCAATGAAGAGAATATCTCCTCCTACAGGCGTCCATGCCAAACCTGTTACAACTCCAGGAGGATTGACTTCTGCCACCCTGTCAAACCTTGCTGTCTCACGTCCAAGAATGTCTTCAAGCATGTCTTCCTTTACTTGATAGGACCCTATTCTCTCTGTTATGATTTTTTCAGCGCATGTTCTTGAAACTTTTGCAAGCTCTTTCTTAAGACCCCTTACGCCTGCTTCCCTGGTGTACTTCTGTATAATGGTAGTCAATACCTGGTCATCCATTTCCAACATATGTTTTTCCAGACCGTGTTCCTCAAGGACTTCAGGTATGAGATGGTCCTTTGCTATATTGAATTTTTCATATTCAGTATATCCATTTATTTCTATAATTTCCATCCTGTCTCTTAAAGGTCCTGGAATCATTGACAGATTGTTGGCCGTAGCTATGAAGAATACATCGGACAAGTCATATGGCGCATCCAGATAATGGTCGAAAAATGTATTGTTCTGCTCCGGATCAAGTACTTCAAGCAGGGCACTCGACGGATCTCCCTGTCCATTTGCTATTAACTTGTCTATCTCGTCCAATACAAAGACGGGATTCTTGCTTCCTGCCTTCTTTATTCCCTGTATTATCCTTCCCGGCATGGCACCTATATAGGTCCTTCTGTGTCCTCTTATTTCTGCTTCATCTCTAACTCCACCCAGGCTGACACGTACATATTTACGGTCCAAAGACTTGGCAATACTTTTCCCAAGACTTGTCTTTCCAGTCCCTGGCGGGCCAGACAGAAGAAGTAAGGAACCCTGCTTGTTTTTCTTCAGCTTCATGACTGCCATATGCTGTATGATTCTCTCTTTCACCTTATCAAGGCCGAAATGTTCCTGGTCAAGTATCTTCCTTGCTTCCAATATATCTGAATCAGAAATCCTGCTCTTACCCCATGGCAGGGTC
>CAZFYP010000363.1:0-1645 GCA_964523535.1 uncultured Clostridia bacterium | reverse complement strand
AGACTGGAAACTACTATCTCAGAGCAAGGTATTATGATCCGTCGATTCAGAGGTTTATTACTGAGGATAGCTACAAAGGAGTAATTAACAATCCATATAGTTTGAATAGTTACAGCTACTGTTGGAATGATCCGGTGAATAGTATTGACCCTGGTGGCAAAGATCCATATTCATTATATTTAATGTTGACTGAGTACAGTCAAACAATAATGTCTTCACCTGATTCACAAATAGACTTGCAACTGATAGCAGATGATGTTGCACAAGGGGACTATCTTGCTGCAACGCTTGATGTGGTAGGGTTACTTACACCTGGTGCAAGTGGATATGGTAAGACTGCTCCAAAAATTAGAGGTTTCATAAGTGATGTTGGTACGAAGATAGATGATGGATTAAAATCAGTATTTAAAGGCGCTGGAGATGATGTAGCAGGAGTAGTTGCTAAAGGTGCAGCAAAACCTAATGCAATGACATGGAATGAATTCCAGTCGCTGAATAAAGGGAAGTACACAAATTCTCAAATGAGTGATGCTTGGTCTAGGTACAAAAAAGCTAATGGAATCTCTACTAGTTCTACTGTAAATAGTAGAATTCATGGTAACTCATTGGCTAATGCAAATACCAACTATGGATATCAGTTAGTTGACAATAAGACTGGAAATGTTTTAAAATATGGAGAAACGCTATATCCAAATACAAGATACTCAAAAAAATATCTGGAATCAATAAATGCTCGTATGGAAGTTTTAACTGAAGGTAGTAAGTATGATATACATATGTGGCAACGACAGAGAATATTGGATTATTTGGATTTGAATCTTGAATTACCATCGTTGAATATCAATGGATGGTAATTGGTTAGGAGAAAATATGGAACTTGTATTCAAAATACCAACATTTTATAAAAACAGATATGGAGCAGAGATAGAGATTGATGAATTTTGCTCAGCTGTATGTGAAATTGCGAAAGAAAAAGAGTATTCAATAAAGATAAACAGAATTGATTTTATTCCTGCTATTATTCCAGAGGAACTAATTAAGCAGGGAAAAGGGAAAGAATTTACAAGAATTGAGTTAAAGTATAAAGCTCTAGCAATGTGTAGGCAAATAAATTTTGAAGAATACCAAAACTCAGAAATACAGGAAAAGAAAATTCTTTTAGCGAATTGTCTTGTTGAAGCACTTAATGAAGTAAAGAAAAAAATTGAATTTGAATTAGATGATTTTGCAAGAAGAGTTGAAACATTAATTTAAGGTATATTATTGAAGCAAAAAATCAGAAGAAGTCCTTGGAATAGACAATTTTAAAGTCGTTTCATGGGCTTCTTTATGTGTAGGAGGCATTGAATGATGAAAAGCATTAGAAATTACTCATTGTCTCCCTAGTAATAGCAAGAGACCTGACTTGCTTGACACAGACTGGATTCGCAGAAATGGAAACAACCCTCAAATCCCGCATGTAGGTTCTCAGGGAAGACCAGTCTGTAGGTATATATTAGGTTTAACAGGTATTATAAAACACTAAAAAGCTGAATACATAAAAGTACAGATATGATGAAAGCGGAAGACTTGAAGAGGAGCTAAATGAGCATACTGGATTGAATGTTCTCTATGAGTATTGTCCATCCGGTAACATAAAGAGTTT
>CAZFYP010000362.1:0-1683 GCA_964523535.1 uncultured Clostridia bacterium | reverse complement strand
TCAATGAAAATAACTGAAACCAGCCAATCAATTATCGGCAAGAACATAGGAGAAGTCATTCCTGAATCCAAATTACCAAGGGTTGTGAAAACAGGTATAAGTGAAGTTAATGAAGATATAATGATTAAGGATACGGCATATATATCTAATCGTATACCCATAAATGATAAAGGCCAAACCATAGGTGCAATAGCGTCTTTTGTAGACAAGACGGAAGTAATGAACTTGGCAGAAGAGCTGACTGGTGTAAATCAGCTTGTGGAAGCTCTTCGTGCAAACCAGCATGAATTCAAGAACAAGTTACATGTACTACTGGGTTTTTTGCATGTAAAAGATTATGAAATGGCTGAAGAATACATAATGGATACATATGAACGTCAGGATGAAATTGTAAGTTTTGTATCAAGAAGAATATTGAACAGAACGGTGGCTGCCCTCATACTTGGCAAGTTCAGCAGGGCAAAGGAGCTTAATGTTGTTTTTACCATGGATAAAATGTCCAACTTGTCTAATGAAACGGTTTTATACAACAACAATCTTGTAACCATAATAGGCAATTTAATTGAAAATGCTTTTGAAGCTGTTAGTATTTCTGGAAAGGAAAATAAGGCAGTAGAATTGAAATTAGTTGAGACAGACAGTATAATAGAGATTAATGTCAGTGACAATGGCACCGGAATTAAGCCCGAAATTAAGGAACTTGTTTTTGACAGGGGATTTACAACAAAAGAAAACAATACTGGAGTAGGATTGTTTTTGACAATGAAGAGTGTTAACAGCATGAATGGAACCATAGATATGAATTCTTCCCAGGAAGAAGGGACTGAATTCAACATAATTTTACACAAGGAGTAATATATGATTAAAGTACTCATAGTAGACGATGATCCCATGGTGGGGGATATCAACAAAAGATATGTAGAAAGTGTTGATGGATATGAAGTGGTAGATACAGCCAAAAATGGTTTAGAAGCACTTAAAATATTGTTGAAAAAGGATATTGAGCTGGCCATAGTTGATATCTATATGCCTGATATGGATGGGCTTGCTTTAATCCGTGAAATCAGGAAAAAGCAAATCAAGACCGATATAATACTGGTTACTGCTTCAAATGATAGAAGTGATATAGATACAGCCCTGAAATATGGAGCTGTTGACTATTTGATTAAACCATTCAAGTATGACAGACTTGTAGATACACTAGACAGATTTAAGGAAAGAAAGAATGCTCTTAATATGCAGGAATCCATAAGGCAGGAAGAAATAGATAAGCTCATAAAGAAAAAAGACATCAACAAGGATATGCCCAAGGGACTGCAGAAAAAAACGCTGGAAAAAATCTGGACATACATTTTGGAAAATTGTAGGAATGATGAATTTACAGCAGAGAGTCTGTCAGAGGAAATCAATATCAGCTCTGTTACAGTTAGAAGATATCTGGATTATATGGAAAGCATTCAAAAGTTAAAGTCTACAGTGAAATATGGAACTGTAGGGAGACCAAAGAGTTTATATAGGGTGTTTTAATATTAAATTTATGAATTTAATGAACAAATCTTTTTATTTAGTAATTAAATCTTTTTCTTCGTTGGGAAAAGTGTTATTATCATTAATAGAAAATAACTATGGACAGTTTGGAGGATAAAATGGATTATAACAAAATGGCACTTGAAATGCATAAAA
>CAZFYP010000361.1:0-1701 GCA_964523535.1 uncultured Clostridia bacterium | reverse complement strand
GCCATAGTCCGTCTTCTCTCAGTTCAAATACACATCTTTCAGTTATATATAAAATCGGCTGACCTGTCTTGTTTGCATAATCTCCACTGAATGTAATCTGTTCAACTTCTTTTATGAACTTAAGCTTCTTTCCTTCATTGTCTATAACCATCTTGCCGTCTACGATACTGGTCTTTAGACCTCCTGCAGTGAATGTACCGCAGAAGAATACCTTTTTGGAATTCTGCGTAATATTTATGAATCCTCCACAACCTGGAAGTTTAGGTCCAAACTTGCTTACATTTATATTTCCCTTCTCGTCACATTGAGCTAATCCCAGAAATGCCAAATCCAATCCACCACCATCATAAAAATCAAACTGATATGGCTGGTCGATGATTGCATGAGGGTTCATACTTGATCCAAAAGCAGCTCCACCCTGAGGAATTCCTCCGATGGCACCAGACTCAACAGTAAGAGTCATATACTGACCTACTCCCTCTTCATTGGCAATGGTTGCAACATATTCAGGAGCTCCAACTCCCAGGTTTACAACTGCACCCTTGCTAAGCTCCATTGCAGCTCTTCTACCTATTACTTTTTTAGCACTCATAGGTAACTTTTCCCCTTCACCAGTCACATCGATTCTTTCCTCTCCGCTTAATCCCGGATTATATTCATTACCAATACATTGCTCGTGATCCTCAGGCTCCGCTACTACAACAGCATGCACATATATTCCAGGAATCTTAACCATCTTTGGATTCAGTGATCCGGCTTCTACAATTTTCTCTACTTGTACTATAACCTTACCATTATTGTTTTTGACAGCCTGTGCTATTGAAGTGAGTTCAGTTGTTGCTACTTCCTTATCCATAGAGATGTTACCGAATTCATCTGCATAGGTTCCTCTAACGAAGGCTACATCCACAGGGAATGTCTTGTAAAGAAGTTTTTCCTCTCCACCGATGTTTACAAGTTCTACTAAATCCTCTGTAGTTCTTTCGTTTACCTTTCCTCCACCGTTTCTCGGGTCAACAAAAGTACCAAGTCCAACATGTGTAAGCGTTCCAGGTCTTTTACCAGCCATATCCCTAACCAGATATACAAGCACTCCCTGGGGCAGGTTATATGCTTCACACTTGTTTGCAAGAGCAAATTCTCCAAGCTTTGGTGCTGTTGCATAGTGACCTACAATTACTCTTTTCAAGAGACCTTCGTGTGCATAATGACATCCTCCGGTTGCTCCGCTTCTATCACCTTGTGATGAAGTATAGAAAAACGTAATATCTCTTGGTGATCCAGTCTCTAGAAATCGTTTTTCAAACGCCTTATTCAAAGCCTCCGGAAGAGCGTTACCTACAAACCCACTAGTTATTAGGGTCTGTCCATCCTGTACAATTTTTACCGCTTCACTTGCCGTTAAAATCTTTACCTTTTCCATGTTTACCTCCAAAAATAATTTACAAATTCCCTCTTTCTATTATTTACAAGCCGTCTACTCTAACAGCTTTTAATAACTTAGAAACTTTTTTGTTTGATTTATTTGTTTCTTTAAGATAATAATAATCCATTGCATCAAACAGTACAAGTATGCACTTTTTTGTATTATAGTATCCGAAAAGATACTATGTAAGGTATTTACTACCTAGTTTATATATATATACATTCTTTCATCCCCTTCATATATAACATTTATAAATTGAATACCTATTCTAATTT
>CAZFYP010000360.1:0-1730 GCA_964523535.1 uncultured Clostridia bacterium | reverse complement strand
TCTACAGTACTTTGATCTATACCTGGCAAAAACACTTCTATTGGCTCGTATTTTATCTGTGTCATTTGGTGTATTTGATTAAGCTTTGTATTTCCCTTTTGAAGGATATTCTCTTTTACATTATCTTCTTAATGCTTTTAAATAGGATAATACATACAAATGCAAGACGAACACTATTGCATTATATACCTTGTATCCCTACCCTTTCCTATCTTGATTATAATCCTCTTTTCGCACATTCTTTTCAAAACAGTATATGTCTGAGTCTTTCCCAGCTTTAAGAGCCTCTCAGCTTCCAGTCTGGTCACATAACCATAGTCGGATACATGATCCAAAACCGTCTTTTCCCCCTCAGTAAGATCATAAGAAGAATAATTCTCTTTGACCCCTTCATTCCTTTTACCGTCAACAGATGGAAGAACAACTTTTATACTGTTATCCATTATGCTAAAGACGGGCTTGTCTTGAAAGGAACTATACTCCTCCTTGATTCTTCTTACACCTGTTGCAAATCTTTCAATAATACCCAGCCTGAAAAAGATATCCGTTATGATTCTGTTTCTCGGTACCGACACCCGGCCATCAAGGTACTCCTCTTCTGTAATCCCATCAGGCAGTCCACCGGGAGATACTATTTCAATCCTGTCGTCAAAGAACTCAACCCTTGTTTCAGCTATGCTGAAATAATCCCTATGTATAATGGCATTTGCCAGGGCCTCCCGGAAAGCAACTTGTGGTATCCTTTCAGTTTCCTGTCGCTGTATCGACTCAATGACATTCCTTACTGGATAATAGTACTTGAATATATTCATGACTTCATAAAACTGATGCAGTATTGATTCCTTCTCAAATCTTCTACTGTCAAACCTGTTTAGGGAATTCCCTTCAAATCTTATCATAGCAATACCTGCATTGGGAATCTGGTTTTCATCCGACAAAAGAGCCGCTGCATTGTTGTAGCTTCCATTTTTCAAAAGACCCAGGGTGACCATGATATCATCAGTAAGCTCACCTATGCCTGATTTTTCCCTGAGTTTCTTCTCCAGATAATTGAAAGTCATCAACTGAACTTTCGGTTGGAGATCTTCAAAAGTAGTATTTCTTCCCTTTAATATAAGTCTCTTAAGTTCCAACCTATCAATTTCAGTTGTGGAAGTATCCGATCTCCTGTATGCTTTTCCTCTTATCATATATGGAGTGTTTTCACCATTGTATACTACAAGTTCAACAACAAGCCTTCCTTCAGCAACAATCCGGTTAAGTTCAAAATACGGTCTTGGTTCAACAGCATCGTTTATGGCATTTTCAATGGATAGACTCACCTCATCCGGATTATCAACACCGATTATTGTACCATCGTCCTCAACACCTACAATTATCCTTCCCGTATTGAAATTTGCATATGCTGAAACAGTCTTGAGAAGAGTCTTTGAATAATCCCTTTTGAATTCTACAAACCTGTTTTCTCCATTTTCAATCAAACTTTTTATATTCACCCGACACCTCCGAACGAACTATTTTTCTTTCGTTCATTAAATCTTATCATTCCAGGCAAAAAATGTCAACACCTCCTGAGAACATGTCTCCAGGAGGTATTAATCGTTCGTTATATTATTTTTTTCGTTCGCTTTTCATCTTTTCAATGAATATTCCCTTTCAAGTGCAGCAATTTCTCTTTCCCTGTTTACAAATCTCATTATCTTTTCCACCTCGGAAATATTATAACATCT
>CAZFYP010000359.1:0-1746 GCA_964523535.1 uncultured Clostridia bacterium | reverse complement strand
TATAATGGGTTGTCTAATTCTGTATACAATAAACAATAAGGGAAATGTATTAATAATCAAGAGGTGAATTTTATATGAGCAAAAATGGGTTAACGTTTAGAGGCGGAATACATCCTCCTCATTTCAAGAAGCAGACGGAAGAGAAAGCCATAGAAGCGGCACCGATTCCTTCTGTAGTAGTTATACCTTTGGCACAGCACATAGGGGCACCCTGTGATCCTGTAGTAAAGGTAGGAGATTTAGTTAAAGTTGGTCAAAAAATAGGTGAATCTCAAGCATTTGTTTCATCTCCAATACATTCAAGTGTATCTGGAACTGTCAAGAAAATTGAATTGAGACAGTCTCCGGGCGGAGCTAAGGTAAAAAGTATCATTATCGAATCTGACGGTCAGCAGACTGTTGATGAATCGGTAAAGCCGAGAGGTAGTGTTGATTCTCTTTCAGCTGAAGAATTGAAAGGAATCATCAAGGAGTGTGGACTTACAGGAATGGGTGGAGCAGGATTTCCTACCCACGTTAAGTTGAGCCCTCCAAAGGAAAAGCCTATTGATATAGTTATTATCAATGGTGCCGAGTGTGAACCTTATCTGACTTCAGACCACAGAGTTATGCTTGAAATGCCTGAAAAGGTTGTTCAGGGAACTCTTGCAGTTATGAAGGTTCTTGGAGTTGAAAAAGGTGTTATTGGTATTGAAGGCAATAAGCCTGATGCTATCAAGTCTATGAAAAACGCAGTAAAGGACTATCCTACACTTTCTGTAGCAGAGCTTCAAACCAAGTATCCACAAGGTGGAGAAAAAAGTTTGATATTTGCAGTTACAGGTAGAGAAGTTCCTTCAGCCGGACTTCCAATGGATGTTGGTGCAGTTGTACAAAACATCAGTACAGTTGCAGCAATAAGTGATGCTGTCGCAACAGGCATGCCTGTTGTTGAAAGGGTTGTTACAATCACTGGAAGCGCAGTTAAAGAGCCTAAGAACCTCATGGTTAAGATGGGTACAAGCTTCAATGAAGTTGTTGAATTCTGCGGCGGATACACAGATGACCTTGGAAAAATAATCAACGGTGGACCTATGATGGGTATTGCTCAATATACCGGTGAGGTTCCAGTAATCAAGGGTACATCTGGAATACTTGTACTTAACAAGAAAGATGCGATAAGACCTGAAGAGTCTAACTGTATAAGATGTGGAAAATGTGTGGATGTATGTCCTAGCGGACTACAGCCTTTCATGATCAGCAAGAATACTCTTCTTGGAAGATACGAAGAAGCGGAAGCTTTTCATGCAATGGATTGTATAGAATGTGGTTCATGTTCTTTTGTATGTCCTGCAAAGAGACCTCTTGTTGATGCTATAAGAATCGCCAAGAAGGAAATTATCGCAAAGAGAAAAAGAGGCTAGGAGGATAGTTGAAAATGAATAAAAGATTATTTGCTTCATCTTCCCCGCATATTAGATCTACTGACACAACTACTTCGGTAATGCTGGATGTTGTAATTGCACTTGTACCTGCATTGATTGCAAGTGTTTACTTTTTCGGACTCCAGTCAGCTTTTGTTGTAGCATTGTCTGTTGGTTCTGCCGTGGGAACTGAAGCCTTAATACAAAAAATAAGCAAGCAAAGAGTTACAATAAATGATTTAAGTGCTGTTGTTACAGGACTGCTACTGGCATTTAACTTGCCGCCAATGGTTCCATGGTGGATACCTGTAATTGGTTCTGCAGTTGCAATAGCAATAGGAAA
>CAZFYP010000358.1:0-1762 GCA_964523535.1 uncultured Clostridia bacterium | reverse complement strand
CCCTCAAATGCATTGAATGAAAGAAGGGTTGTCCTTCCTATGTACTCAAGAGCCTTTCTAAGTTCAGGCTGAAATACTATTACAAGTGCTATAAAACCAACCTGCAAGGTGTTGGTGATTATCCAGCTTATTGTAAAAAGCTTAAGGGTACTTGCAAGAGCTGAAATAATAAATATAAACATAATACCTTTCAACAACTGCTTTGCTCTTGTTTCCCTGATAATCATATAGAGCTTGTAATATGCAAAGGCTACTATTCCGATGTCTATAACATCCCGTACTCTAAGATTTGTTATTAATGTCCTGATGTATTCCAATTCACCACTTCCATATTTTATTTTTAATTGCTCTAATCTATATTCATTTTGGACATCGTGTCCTTAAATGACCTTTCCATTCTTGACAGAGTATAATCATCAAGATTAAGAATGTTGCTCTTTAAATAGTCTTCAATAGGTATTACATCGTAATCGTACAATGGAGCTGCCTCCACCCTGTAAACCCATGTAGGTACAAATTCGATTTGGCCCAATGAAGTAATTCCTGTTTCAAAATCTTTTTCTATTTCAATATTTATTATTACACCATCTTCAGTATAGTAGTTGTCAAGATTTGGATAATAGACATCAAGTGTCTCCTGTCTCTGATTTGATATGAAATTACCCATTGAATAAACAACAAATTTCTTCTCTCCATCATATTCAAGGGTTTTGGAATCCTGTATTACATGAGGATGACTTCCTAAAATTATGTCAACTCCATTCACGAACATCAAATCAGCCAATTCCCTCTGTGCAACCGAAGGGTCCTTCTGATACTCATTTCCCCAGTGCATTATGGCTGTAATGACATCTGCACCTTCTGCCTTGGCTTCTTCTATATCATCAAGTATTTTTGCAGCCTTTGTCTCATCGCTTAGTACATGTGCTTCATTCACAATGTTGACCATGGCATCAAGATCCTCTGCCGTCATGGTAGCCTCCATTCCGTTACAGCTGTATGTATATGACAAGAAAGCAATCTTAATACCCTTCACTTCGACATAAAGAACCCTGCTTTCAGGCTTTTCCCTATATGTTCCAACAGACAACATAGCTCTTTCTTCTATTTCATCAAGGGTCCTTATGAGGCCGTCCTTGTATGTATCGAGGGTGTGGTTGTTTGCAGTGGACAATATGTCAAATCCTGCATACTTTACTGCATCAAGAGTTTCATCAGGAACATTAAACCTGGGATAAGCCTTGTAGGACTCTGAAGTGCCTCCTGTAGTTCCTTCAAAATTTGCAACAGCTATATCGGCTGACTCAATAACAGGCTTCACATATTCAAAGAACCTGTCATAATCAAATGTATCAGTACTTTCATCGTAACCGCTGTTAATCTGACTCATGTGGAAAATTATGTCGCCTGCCGCTGCAAGGGTGATCTTTTGAATTTTCGGCACATCCGCTTCCGCCACTATCATCTCTTCCTTGGTAAGATCACTCAAATTCAGTTCATCACTGCCAAAAACTCCGCCAATATTTGTAAACAATATATATGATGCCGCAAGCACAATAACAAGAATTATTGCCTTGGGGTTGATTTTTTTTCTTTTTCTTCTCATTTTTCCATCCAATCCACTTATTTTCAAGCTTCTCCACCAAAAGACACTTTATGAAAAAGCCTACTAAAATACTATCTCATATTGCAATATTTTGCAAGGTAGCAAATATTAAATTTTCCTTAAGTTTTTTGAGTTTCATAATTTATTATAAAATGG
>CAZFYP010000357.1:0-1763 GCA_964523535.1 uncultured Clostridia bacterium | reverse complement strand
ATGTTGCCAAGTCAAACGTTAAATATACAATAGACCGTACAGCACCAGGTATTACTTTTATCGGTGTTGAAGACGGAGGAATATATGTAGGTAGTGTAAGACCGGAAGTAATAGTAACCGACAATTTGAGCAAGAAGCTAAAGACTCTTGAAATCAAGTTGAACGGACTGGATTATTTGTCTGCTACAAATATATCTAGGGAAGGCGACTATACATTGTATGTATATGCTGTAGACAAGGCAGGAAATACATCAGTATCGGAAATTAGTTTTGAAGTAGTAAATTGATAAGTCTATCAGTTGAAAATAATATCAAAGACAGAGTAAGTATTCTAGTGTAAAGGAGAGTTAAAATGTTAAACAAATTTCACAATAAGAGAGTATGGATATTGATTTTCACAGCAATATTTGCTATTACTCTTGTATCAGGAACCACCTTTGCCCGTGCTGAAAAATCTGTATTATTGGATGATTCCCAGGGATTGGACTATGAACTGCTCTTGGCAAAAGCTGGGGATAATAACGGCAATGCATTTGGGTTGGATGAAGAGGAAGAAAAAGACTTTAAGGATAACAATGGTAATGCTTATGGACATGACAAGCAGGTGGAAGAGGAAGTTCTTGAGGAAGAAGAACTTCCTGCTTCAGGCGATGTTTTAGAGGAAGAGGAAGAAGAGAAGGACAACAAGGGCAATGCTTATGGACAGGATAAGCAGGATGACGAGGATGAACCTGATGAAGAAGATTCAGGGGAAGAATCAGAAGACGAAAGTAATGGAAACAGTGGTGGAAATGACAACAACGGCAACGGTAATGGAAACTCTGATGAAGATGAAACTTCCGAAGAGGAAGAGTCTGAAGAAGATCAGGGTAACGGTAATGGAAACAATGACAACAATGGAAATGGAAACGATAATGACAACGGAAATGGTGGAGAAAACGGCAATGGAAACGAAGAGGACTCTGTAGAAGAAGAAATCAGCAGCGACTCATCACTTGTTATGATTTATATTGGTGACAAGCAGTTGCCTGGATTCAAAGCTGACAAGACAGAATATACTTATCAGTTGCCTAAGGATACAACATCCTTACCTAAGATACTTGCAGTTCCAACAGATGAAAATGCAAGTGTACATTATGAGAAATTAACATTCTTGCCTGATCAAATGACTATAACAGTAACGGCAGAGGATGGAGAAAGCAAGACACACTACAAGTTGAATTTTGGTGTCAAAGGTCTGGCTCCTGGTGAAATCATATATCTGGAAGAAGTGCCACTACCAGTATTAACAGAAATTTTGGGACTCTGGCTGCCGCCTACAGAAGACGATTTCATACTTGAAAAGAAATGTACCAAGATAAGATTCTGGGTAAGTCAAGAGCTTATGTATCCCCAGATATGGATATTTGAGGCAGAAGAGGTAACTCAAGTTATTGAAAATGAAGGAACAGAAGAGGAAACTTCAAGTACAATCTTTGGTGAACCTTGTGAGATTATAGGAACCAGCGAACTCAAGTCAAGCTCTGGTCACGGCAAGCATTCCAATTCATCTGTTGAAAATGGTGAAGGTGGATATTACAAGTATAACCTTAAAGGGAAAAACTTCCCTGACCTTGAGGTAGGTAAAAACTATGTACTTGCTGTCATGAATGAAGGTAGTGTCGTGATGTTTGGTCAAGGAAATCCAGCCATACTTCATTTTACAGTTGGAGAATTCGTGAAATCAGGTGTGAATGAAAGGAACAAGACCTTAAATGAAACAG
>CAZFYP010000356.1:0-1768 GCA_964523535.1 uncultured Clostridia bacterium | reverse complement strand
CCCTCCAAGGTCTGACGTTTTTTTGTTATTATCATTCCCACAAGGCTACAGGGTTTTCAAGAAAATCACAAACTGCATTAAGGAAAAGTGCTGCAGGGTAACCATCAACAATTCTGTGGTCCACTGTCAGGCTTAAAAACATCTTGGACCGCTCAACAACTTCTCCATCAATCATCTGCAATTCTGCAACTATAGTTCCAGCAGCCAGTATTCCTACCTGGGGAGGGTTGATTATCGGAGTTGCCACTTCCACCTTGATATTCCCTACATTTGTAAAAGTGAAAGTTCCTCCCATGATTTCCTCCATGGTCAAGGATCCTCTTCTTGCTTTTTCAGCTTTATCCTTTGTTATTTTGCATATATCCCAAACAGATAATTTGTCTACAGTAGGTATGACAGGGGTTATTAGTCCTTCAGGCAATGCCACCGCCATACAAATATTGATATCCTCATAAATACGAATCATCTCATCCTGAAATGTGGAATTTAATTTAGGATGGTCTCTCAATGCCAGTGCCGTCGCCTTCAATATCAAGTCGTTGAGTGAAGGAAAGAGCATATCCTTTCCTCCATGTTCCTTCTTCTTTTGTGCCCTCAGTTTTAACAGTTCCGTAACATCCACCCTACGAGATTGCATGAATGATGCATTCTCCCTTGAACTCATTGACATATGGTCGGCTATTCTCTTACGGACTCCTCTTATTTTCTCCTCTTTGAATTTTCCAGTTTTTTCAGCCATTTTTTCCTCCAAAATACAGTAATCCAAAGGCCCTCATACTAATGAGAGCCTTTGTACTTTTTATTTGTTTAAAGTTTTCTTGATTCCAGCAATAATATCTTTTTCATCTACAATCCACTGTTTTTCCAATACGGGTGAAAATGGTATTGGTCTGTTTGGTCCACACACTCTCACAGGAGCAGCTTTCAAATCATCAATAGCCAGTTCTGCTATCTGTAATCCAATTTCTGCCATTGCATTACCAAATGAAGGTGCTTCATTAACTAGGACAACTCGACCCGTCTTCTTTACAGAATCAACAAGTGTCTTTGTATCCAAAGGCTTCAAACAACGAGGATCAACAACTTCCACGCTTATTCCTTCTCCCTCGAGCTGCTTGGCAACAGCCAAGGCCTTGTGAACCATCAACTGTGTGGCTATCACAGTTACATCTGCACCTTCTTTTTTGACGTCTGCAGAACCTAAAGGAATCACAAAATCTTCATCAGGTACTTGGCCCTTCATTCCATACAATACTTTGTGTTCAAAAAATGCAACAGGATCCTTTCCACGTATTGCATATTTAAGCATACCCTTGAAATCCGCAGGAGTGCTGGGTATTGCTATTTTGAGTCCCGGAATATTCATCAACAAAGCTTCCATACACTGGGAATGCTGAGCTGCTGCCGTAAGTCCGGCTCCATTTGGAAGACGAACAACTACACAACATTCTTTTCCACCTTCCTGCATTCCTCCCATATATCTTGTCTTTGATATCTGGTTAAGGAAATAATCCATTGATACGCCAATGAAATCGCTGAACATCAGTTCAGGCACCATTTTCATACCCATGTATGCTCCCCCTGCTGCCAGACCCATTAATCCTCCTTCTGAAATAGGAGTATCAAATACATTATCAGGAAACTTACCGTGAAGTCCTACGGTGACTCCAAAACAGCCGCCAAATGCAGCAACATCTTCACCAAATACAAATACTTCCTTGTTTAATTTGATTTCTTCTTCCAATGCTTCATTTATCGCTTGAGCTAC
>CAZFYP010000355.1:0-1776 GCA_964523535.1 uncultured Clostridia bacterium | reverse complement strand
TCAACAGCTTCTCTAACTGTTTTAAAGAAATTGTCCTCACCGATTTCTTTAATCAGATTGGCCTTCTCAAGTACACTGTAAGGTTGGTCATTAATTCCCGATATCAAGATAGTGATCTTCCTGTGCTTGCAGATATCAATCATCCTATAGAATGCATTCAATGCTGTCGCATCCATAGCGGGCACATTCCTCATCCTGAGTACAAGGATATTTGTCCTGTCTCCAATTTCATTAAGGGCCGCCATGAATTTATCTGCTGCACCAAAGAAAAAAGGACCATTGATTTCATACACCTTGATTTTATCAAATGTATTCAAAATATTCTCTTCATAAATTCTCATTCCGTCATCATCTTCCTCTGATGCATCCAGATCATTTACATTGACATTTGTAACTTCTCCCATCCTTTTCATAAACAAGAATGATGACAGTACCATGCCGATTTCAATAGCCTTGACTAGATCTATGAGGACTGTAATAAAAAAAGTAATCAAAAGAATCAAAATATCACTCTTGGGAGCCTTGAAAAGATGCTTAAATTATCTCCACTCACTCATATTGTATGCCACAATTATCAATACAGCCGCCAAGGATGTCAAAGGAATCATTTTAGCCAGAGGCATGAATACTACAAGTATCAAGAGAAGGGTCAATGCATGGACAATACCTGCTACCGGTGTCCTTCCGCCATTCTTGATGTTGGCCACAGTCCTTGCAATAGCACCTGTAGCCGGTATGCCTCCAAACAGTCCTGATGCAATATTAGCCACACCCTGAGCTATGAGTTCCATATTAGACCTGTGTTTTCCACCTATCATACCATCAGAAACAACTGCCGACAGTAATGATTCGATTGAACCAAGCACTGCAATTGTTATAGCCGGTTCAATCAAGTATTTTATTTTATCCATAGTAAATCCAGGTAATTGAAACTTTGGCAAGTCAGAAGAAATCTCTCCAAATTTTGAACCTATTGTTGCAACATTCATATCAAAGAACTTAACTACAAGAGATGTTACAATCAATGCGATTAATGCCCCAGGTATCTTTTTGTTTAACCTTGGCCAAGCCAGAATAATAACAAGGGCCAGTATTCCAATCAATGTGGTCTGAATATTCATTGAATCAATGGCTCCAATATAGGCTTCCCATTTTTCAAGAAATTCTACAGGTACATTTTCTATTGGCAATCCCAAAAAATCCTTGATTTGTGAAGAAAAAATAGTAATTGCTATTCCACTGGTAAAACCCGTAGTAATGGGATGAGGTATGTATTTTATAACTCCTCCAAATTTCATAATTCCCATTAGAATCATTATGAAGCCAGCCAATATGGTTGCAATTGTTAATCCTTCGATTCCATAATTTACAACAATACCATAGACAATAACCATGAAGGCCCCTGTTGGTCCTCCAATCTGTACCCTGCTTCCTCCAAGAAGAGAAATCAGAAAGCCTGCAATGATTGCTGTATAAAGTCCCTTTTCAGGTGACACGCCTGATGCAATGGCCAAGGCAATGGACAAGGGCAAGGCAATAATAGCTACAATTATTCCTGCCGTTACATCATTGAAAAATTGTTCCTTGCTGTAGTCTTTTGATGTAGATATCAATTTAGGTTGTATTTTTGACAATTTATATCACTTCTTTCGTTTTATTTTATAATTTCCAATTCTTTTGAACCAAACATTGATATACTACTCCTTTTGGGTATAAGATTCAATCTTTTTTTCAATTAAATAAAAGAAAAACCTATTCCCGGGCAAATTCAATCCG
>CAZFYP010000354.1:0-1780 GCA_964523535.1 uncultured Clostridia bacterium | reverse complement strand
ACGTCAAGAAAGAAAAGGGAATGGATATAGTAGAGAAGGGCCATGAAGCCAAAGTCTTCGTATTCAAAAAAGGCAACAGGAGTGAAGGATCACTTAAGCTTCCAGTGCTTGCCCTTGGTGAAATAGGATACCTTAAAGTTACAGACATAACAAACATTGGAGCCTTTCTGGACTGGGGACTGGACAAGGACCTCTTCCTTCCATTCAAGGAACAAAAAGGACAGATAAAGACCGGAAGAGAATACATGGTTGGAGTCTATATAGACAAATCGGAAAGACTATGTGCAACAATGGACATATATGAAATGCTTAAAACCGATGCTCCATATAAGGAAGGGGATAAGGTTACAGGAACCATATACAGCATGAAAAAAGGCCTTGGTGCAATGGTTGCAATAGACAACAAATATCACGGCCTCATCCAGGAGAAGGACTTCATTGGTAAGAGAATAGGAGACAAGATAGAAGCAAGAGTTGTCAAGGTAAGAGCAGACGGCAAGCTGAATCTCAACTTGTTTGAAAAAGCTCATCAAAAGATGGATAATGATGCTGAAAAGATATTCAAGATGCTCATGAAAGAAGGCGGATTCCTTCCCTACAACGACAAATCAAATCCAAATGCAATCAGAGACCACTTCAATATGAGCAAAGGTTCTTTTAAAATTGCAATTGGAAGACTATACAAAAGAAAATTAATCGAAATAACACCAAGAGGAATTAAAGCAAAGTAGTAAGGAAATTGTCGATGATTTGACAGTTGTGCACTTATTTGCTATAATGTTTTGAACATAAGGACAGGTGAAATACATGAAAGACAATGAAAGAATAGTTGCCAGAAACAAAAAAGCCCGACATGACTACTTCATAGAGGAAACATACGAAGCAGGCTTGGTTCTAAAGGGAACTGAGGTAAAATCAATTAGACAGGGCAAGGTCAACTTGAAAGACAGCTATGGAGTCATAGAAAATGGTGAAATCTATGTCCAGGCCATGAATATCAGTCCTTATGAACAAGGCAATATCTATAATACTGATCCAATGAGAAAAAGGAAACTCCTTCTCAACAAAAGGGAAATCAGAAAACTTATCGGATTAGTCAACCAGAAGGGATACTCCCTCATACCCTTGAGTCTGTACCTTCTAAATGGAAAGGTTAAGATGGAACTTGCTCTAGCAATAGGTAAGAAGAAATACGATAAGAGACAGGATATCGCCAAGAAAGACGCCCAACGCAGAATGCAGAGAATCAAAGATTATTAAGGGGGCGTAATTGGTTTCGACGGGGGTATAGAAGTATAATAAGCGAGCTGCTGTAGCCAATCAGCATTAAAAATGGCACTTAATTTAAACGCAAACAATAGAAGTTACGCATTAGCAGCGTAAGCTGTTAAATTGTCTCACTTAGCCGACCTGTAGGCTGAACTGGGGCATCAAATAAATCAGGGAACTGCACTAGGGGTTCTTCGACCTAATGCCGAATAATTGAAGATAGCCGGATGTGATTTTTGTCAAGACTTGTCACATCATGCGATACTCTAAGTTTTGACTCCGCTCGGAGAAAGTTATATGGAAATGCTTTCGGACGTGGGTTCGACTCCCACCGCCTTCACCAAAAATATCAACAAGACACCTGAAAAGGTGTTTTTTTGATTTTTTGATAAAAGGGAGTCGAACCCTGAGAGGGCGCGATTGAGTAAAAGCTGCTAAATGCAGTATTTTCTTCCACCGCCTTCACCAATAAACTCTCATAGAGAATTAAATTAACATGCTTATTAATTTA
>CAZFYP010000353.1:0-1786 GCA_964523535.1 uncultured Clostridia bacterium | reverse complement strand
TACTTTTTATTCCTTTTGACTAATTCCCATTATAAAGAACATATTGATACTCCTTCCTATATTGTCAAGCCCAAATTGTTGATTTTTAGGGCTTGCATTTAAATATTTACCTCAAACCAAGAGCTAAAAGTGATGAACAGTCATTGTATCCTGTACTGAATAGCTATAAATGGGTATAACTAATAAAGCATCCTTACTTCTTGCTTTATAAAGGCTATAATCCTCTGTATAACTATGATGGTGAACCTTCCGTGTCTAATGGCATCATGTACCAACTTCCTTCGTCCCACCTGTTCATTCACTGAGTGCCAGCTAAGCTCTCAAACAGGGTCATGCCCTACGGAGAAAACTTCTGCCAGCTACAGCTCTTGTTTGTTTTGATTTTACTGACCTATTCGCTCTTCAAGGTACTGATAATCAGTGGACGCTTTACCTTGTTTCGCTCAGTTGGCCATTTTGTTGATGCAGTTTTTTCTACTTCATCGTTATCGGATTTCTTTCCAGAACCCCGCTCGATTCCAGAACACTCTGGAACCCAGCAAGGTCCTGGACTTGTGTTTCTACCAGTCTTCCTCTTTCACTTATGCTGCCAGTACTTCCTGTTTACTTGGGCGCCTTATGTCCATTAACATCTTTTTCGGATCATACCTAACCCCTTTGGTCAGGATGGTATATATTACTCTAAGTACTTTGCAAGCAATGACTATTAGTGACTGCATTTTCTTCAGCGGATTCTCTGATCTGGTCGTATAGTAGCTATGGAGTTCTTTAAATGCCTCCGAATGTGCCACTAATGATTTTGCTGCCTGGAATAACCAATATCTAAGCCTTTTGCGTCCTCTATAGCTTATCTTGGTTTTTCCTTTGTGCTTTCCAGAGCTACAGGCTACAAGCCCTAATCCACTTAGTTTCTGTATTTCCTTTACATCATCAAATCTTGAAATGTCACCCATCTCTGCCAGTATTCCGGAGAGTGTATTTTCTCCAATTCCTGATATTTCAAGTATCTTTCCTGTGTGCGGGATTTTTAAACACTTCTCTTCCATTTGATTTTCTATTTCTGAAAGCTGTTCATCTATCTCTATGACCTTCTTGACAAACCACTTTACAGCTTCTTTACTTACACCTGCTCCATCTTTCAGTCCAACACTTTCATTGGCATACTCCAAGATTTTTCCGGCTCTGCTATAACCACGTCCTCTTAGTTTAGCAGCATGCCAAATATCTCTTATCCCATCTACTCCAAGTGTTTTCAAATCCTCTGGGAATGGGGCTTGCTTTAATACTTCCAGGCTAAATGCTCCATTAATCTTTCCAAAAGCATCTTTGTATTCCGGGAAATATATCTTCATTTCTCTATGAATTCGATTGAGTGCTCGTATCCTGTCCTCATTCAGCTGGTCTCTAAACATTGATAGTCTACGAAGGTCTGCATAAAGCTTTTCAGGGAGGTATGGCATTCCATAGTTGCCATCCTTGACAAGGTTTGCTATTAGTTTGGGATCCTTCGTATCATCCTTTAGCTGACTATTATCCTCAATTTCCTTGGTTTGCTTCACAGCATATGGATTCACTTGAACAACGCTAATTCCGTTGGCTACCATCCATGTAGCAAGGCAGAACCAATAATGTCCTGTCGGCTCCAGGCCCAACACTATCTGAGTCTTGTTGTTTATTGCAGCCAGCTCAATGGCCCATTCCTTTGCATTATGGAATCCTTCTGAACTATTGCTAAATGAAAATGCGGTCTTACTGAGTTCTCTACCTCGGGTATCAATTGCCCTTA
>CAZFYP010000352.1:0-1798 GCA_964523535.1 uncultured Clostridia bacterium | reverse complement strand
AACAGGATTGAAATCCTTGACATATTCAGGGATGACGACTTTGACATAACTGAAGCCGAAGTTGTAGTGGCAGTGGGAAGAGGCCTTAAGGACAAGAAAGATATGAAGTTGATTCAAGATTTGGCAGATTCACTTGGCGGTGTAGTTGGAGTTTCGAGAGCTCTGGTTGATGCAGGCCTTGCAGACAGTTCTCATCAGGTTGGATACAGCGGCAATAGGGTAAAACCCAAGGTATACATAGCTTGCGGCATTTCAGGAGCACCTCAGCATATAGCGGGAATGAAGGAATCCGATCTTATAATAGCAGTGAACAACGATCCTTCCGCACCGATATTCAATATAGCAGACATAGGATATGTAGGGGATATGTATGAAATAATACCTGAAATGATAAAGAGATACGGAAAAGAGCTGGAGGAAATAGTATGAAGAATTTAATAGTAGAAAAACTTGAAAATATAGTTGGAAACGATTGGATAATCACTGATATAGAACAAAAGCTTGGATATCTTTATGATGAGGTGGAGAAGACTCAGAGACCAAAGGCCGATGAAAACTCGGTAGTGGTTAAGCCGAAAACTACTGAAGAGGTTTCTGAAATAATTAAAATAGCCAATGATAATGGAATCAATGTAGTGGTTAGAGGTGGAGGTACTGGTCTATGTGGCGGGGCAATACCTGTCAAGGAAAGTATTCTTATCTCCATGGAAAGATTCAATAATATAGAGGAAGTCGATCTTAACAATATGACGGTAACCCTTGAAGCGGGAGTTACATTATTTGACCTTATTGAAGAACTAGACGAGTATGAAGGAATAGGATTCCCTGTTCACCCCGGTGACGAGGGAGCGCAGATAGGTGGAATGGCTGTAACTAATGCAGGTGGAGCAAGAGCGGTAAGACATGGAATCATGAGAAACCATATAAAGGGACTTGAAGTAGTTCTTCCAAACGGCAAGATACTGAATCTTGGCGGCAAGTTACTTAAGGACAATGCAGGTTACAACCTTATGCATCTTATAGTAGGAAGCGAGGGTACACTTGCTGTAATTACTAAGGTCATACTTAAGATTTATCCGGAAGACAAACATGTTGCAACAATCGCTGCAGCTTTTGAAACAATAGACAATGCATCAAATGCAGTTCTTGAAATACTTAGAAGTGGAGTTTCACCACTTGCTGTGGAATACCAGGATAAGCATATCAATATTGCTACTGCAGACCATCTTGGCCTCAATTGGCCCCTTAAAACAGGTAATGCTGACCTTATGATAATTATTTCTGAAAAGGAAGAGGACATGCTCTACAATTCAACTAGAAAGATCAATGACATATGCAAGAAATACGGGTGTACAGAAGCCGTATTTGCAGGAAAGAAGCAGGAACAGGCTGACCTTTTGGCAGTAAGGAGCAATGGCTATGAGGTAATAAAGGATATAATAGCTGATTCTTATGATATGTGTGTACCTCCAGCATCCATGCCTGCATTCTTTGAGGATCTTGATAGAATCATGAAGGAATACAATACAACAACCAATATCACAGCTCATATAGCAGATGGGAATGTCCACAACGATACGGTCCTGGTTGATGGTCAAATACCTGAATATGCCGAAGAAATAAAGCTTAAGATGTACCAAGCCTGCTTCAAGTATGGAGGTACAATTACAGGAGAGCATGGTATAGGAAAAATAAGAGTAGAAGACCTTAAGCTTCAGAAGAAGGAAGAGGAACTTGACCTTATGAGGGGAATCAAGGCAGTATTCGATCCCAATAATATACTTAATGACGGTACAGT
>CAZFYP010000351.1:849-1828 GCA_964523535.1 uncultured Clostridia bacterium | reverse complement strand
GTTGAAGAATATCCACATAATCCGTTTTCAGATTTTTAAGGCTGGTCTCAAGATGCATAAGCAATTCTTTTTTATTCTCTGCATGGCTCTTTGTAGCAATTATGATTTTATTCCTTACGCCTGACAAAGCATAGCCGAGTTTTTCTTCGCTATCGCTGTACATCCTCGCTGTGTCAAAAAAGTTTACACCATTGTCAAATGCCTTCATCATCAATTTTTCTGCTTGGCAAAATGAAATTCGCTGTATGGGCAATGCGCCAAATGCGGTTCTAGAGACATTGAGTCCAGTTAATCCAAGTTTTATTTTTTGCATGCTTTCCCTCCATTACAATTGTATGAAAATATTTTATCATATTTATGAAATTAAATCATACTTTATTTTTCTTAGTATTTGCCACTGGTTTTCAAAGAAAACCAATGATTATAGTGTGGGGATTGTCAATGGAAAAAGGAGGAAGAATTTTGGATAAGTATAATGAAAATGTAGTATAATGTTACAATAGAAAATGTAAACAAGAGGTGGAAGAGATGGAAGTAACTAATCGCATATATGTGGCAATTGATCTTAAATCATTCTATGCCTCAGTAGAATGTCTTGAACGAGGATTAGATCCATTGACTACCAATCTGGTGGTAGCAGATGCAAGTAGGACTGAGAAAACAATATGTCTTGCTGTATCGCCTTCGTTAAAAATTTTAGGGATTCCTGGTCGAGCCAGGTTGTTTGAAGTGATTCAAAAGGTGAGGGAAGAGAATGCTAAAAGGGTATATCATGCGCCAGGTAGGAATTTTTCTGCTAAGTCATATCATGCCCAGGAACTTGAAAAATCCCCGGAATTAGCCATTGATTATATTGCAGCCCCACCTAGAATGGCTTTATATATGGAGTACAGTACTCGGATTTATAAGGTTTATTTGAAGTATGTAGCCCCTGAAGACATTCATGTTTATTCCATTGATGAGGTCTTCATGGATATAA
>CAZFYP010000351.1:0-839 GCA_964523535.1 uncultured Clostridia bacterium | reverse complement strand
TTCAAAAGTTTCTTTGCCGTTATCTTTTCTAATGTATTCATGTCTATTCTATTGATGAGTTTTTCATGGATATTACCAATTATCTGAAATATACTAAAGCGAGTTCACGGGAATTTGCCAAGAAGATTTTGAAGGATGTTCTTGAAACGGTTGGTGTTACTGCCACGGCAGGAATAGGTACCAATCTGTATTTATGTAAAATAGCTATGGATATTGTGGCAAAACATATTCCTGCCGATAAAGATGGTGTCATGATTGCGGAACTTGATGAACTAAGTTATAGACAACTATTGTGGACCCACCAACCTATTACTGATTTTTGGAGGGTGGGCAAGGGTTATGCCAGGAAGCTGGAAAAACATAATATCTATACCATGGGAGATATTGCACGATGCTCTCTTGGGGAGCAGGGGGAATATTATAATGAAGACTTGTTGTATAAATTATTTGGGGTCAATGCACAGCTTCTAATTGACCATGCTTGGGGGTGGGAGCCTTGCACAATAGAAGATGTCAAGGCATATAAACCAGTGAATAAGAGTACAGGAGCCGGCCAGGTATTACATGTCCCTTATCCATTTGATAGTGCAAGGATTATTGTCAAAGAAATGACAGAGCTCTTGGTACTTGATCTGGTGGATAAAGGTTTAGTGACTGACCAGATTGTACTTACTGTAGGATATGACATCTCCAATTTATCAAAACCTGATATTCGTAAGACTTATAAAGGTCAAGTTAAAACAGATTATTATGGTAGACAAGTCCCAAAGCATGCCCATGGTACTGTCAATCTTAAGCGTATGACTTCATCTACTAAGTTGGTAATGGATGCTGTGATT
>CAZFYP010000350.1:0-1837 GCA_964523535.1 uncultured Clostridia bacterium | reverse complement strand
TGGAGGTGTGGAATTTGCTAAAGTATACAGTAAAAAGATTTTTTATAGCAATATTAACATTGTGGGTTATTATCACTATTACGTTTTTCCTAATGCATGCGATACCTGGAGATCCATTTACGGGGAATAAGAAGATTCCTCCGGAAATTCTTGAGAACATGATGGCCAAGTACGGCTTAGATGAGCCACTCATTGTACAATATGGAAAGTACCTGTTGAACCTGCTTAAGGGTGATTTGGGCGACTCCATGTTTTACAGGGCAAGGTCAGTAAATACCATATTGGGTGAATCCTTTTCCGTATCCGGAAAACTTGGAGGAATGGCTATAACAGTAGGAGCCACCATGGGAGTTTTTTTTGGTATAGTTGCAGCATTAAACAGAAATAAATTCTTTGACTATTTTGTCATAGTATTGGCAGTTCTGGGAGTATCAGTGCCCAGTTATGTATTCGCATCCTTGTTCCAGTATACTTTCGCATCCAAGCTGGGATGGTTCCCTGTTGCGAGATGGGGTACATGGCAACAGGCTGTATTGCCGGTAATGGCACTGGGCTTTGGTTATATAGCCTATATAGCCAGGATGATGAGAACGAGCATGCTTGATGTCATCAATCAGGATTATGTAAGAACTGCAAAGGCAAAAGGTCTTTCAAGACAGCAGGTTTTGTGGAAGCATACAATAAGAAATGCCATACTTCCAATTATTACAATTCTTGGAGTTGCAGTTGCTGGAATCCTGGTAGGATCCCTGGTAATTGAAAATATTTTCGGTATCCCCGGACTGGGCAAACATTTTGTATTGAGTATAAAGCAGAATGACTATTATTTGATAATGGGAACAACCATCTTCTATGCGGCAATTTTGATTGTAATGATGTTTATAATCGACATATTGTATGGTGTGGTTGATCCGAGAATCAGACTAGACTAAGGGGGTAGCAGATGAGTAATGTAGAATTCACAAAAAAAGATTTTGAAATAGTAGGAAAAAATATTGATGAATCTGAAAAAATTGTAAGGAAAAGTCTTACCTACTGGCAGGATGCATGGAGAAGACTTAAGGAAAATAAACTGGCAATATTGGGATTGATTATAATCCTGACAGTTTTGATAATGTCAATCTTTGTACCAATATTTACAAAGTTTCCATATGATTTTCAGGATTATAATGCCATCAGCCAGTCACCTTCAGCAGATCATATATTTGGTACTGATAATCTTGGAAGAGATCTTTTCTCAAGATGCTGGTCGGGAGCAAGAACCTCACTTATGGTTGCTGGAATTGCAACCATAATCAATGTAACAATAGGTGTTATCTATGGTGCGGTGTCAGGTTATTTGGGAGGCAAGGTTGACCTTGTCATGATGAGAATAATCGAGATTGTTTATTCAATACCGCAACTTTTATGGGTAATCCTTCTAATTGTTGTTATGAAGCCTGGAATAAAACCTATCATCATAGCCATATCCATCACAGGATGGGGAGGAATGGCCCGAGTAGTAAGAGGCCAGGTTCTCCAGCTTAAGCAGATGGAATATGTACTGGCTGCCAAGACTTTGGGAGCCGATACGGGAAGACTTGTTCTTAGACATCTTATTCCAAACACAATGGGACCTATAATCATAAATCTTACCTTCCAGGTGCCTAGTGCCGTTTTCACTGAAGCATTTCTATCATATTTGGGACTTGGAATACCTGCACCGGATGCAAGTTGGGGTTCACTGGCACAGTCTGGAACTACAATGCTTCTTATACATCCTTACATGTTGTTTTTTCCTGCTGCATTGATTTGTATATTCATGCTGGCATTCAACTTGCTGGGTGACGGATTGAGA
>CAZFYP010000349.1:0-1842 GCA_964523535.1 uncultured Clostridia bacterium | reverse complement strand
CAACTGGTGAGAAGATGTCGGACCTGGAACCTTTTTATCCGGACAGGATGGCATCAAGGATACTTGGAATGGGCGATGTTTTGAGTCTTATTGAAAAAGCTCAGGAATCCTTTGATATGAATCAGGCAAAGGAAATGGAACAAAGGATGAAAAGTATGCAATTCACCTTTGATGATTTTCTTATGCAAATGGAACAGATGCAGAATTTGGGACCTTTGGATCAACTTCTTGATATGATACCGGGAGCCAATTCCAAACAATTGAAAAACATTAAAATTGACGAGAAGGAACTTGTTTATATCAAAGCAATAATTCAGTCAATGACCAAGAAGGAAAGAAATGACCCTTCAATCATCAATGGAAACAGAAGGAAAAGAATTGCAGCAGGAAGTGGAACTTCAGTTCAAAGAGTAAACCGTCTTTTGAAGCAGTTCAATGAAACAAAGAAGATGATGAAGAAGATGGGGTCCATGGAAAAAACAATGAAAAAGCGTGGCGGCTTTAAAATGCCGTTTTAACAAAGTTATTTAAGATGTAAATCTTTAATATATAATAGATTTGTTTATCAAATCATGAATAAATAAATTAGGAGGTGAAATACAATGGCAGTAAAAATTAGATTGAAAAGAATGGGTGCAAAGAAGAAACCTTTTTATAGAATAGTTGTTGCAGATTCAAGATCGCCTAGAGACGGTAGATTTATCGAGGAAATTGGATACTACAATCCAGTAGCTGAACCTAAGGTGGTTAAAATCAACGAAGAAAGTGCAATCAAATGGTTGAACAACGGAGCGAAGCCCACAGATACGGTAAATGTTCTATTCAAGAACAACGGTATTTATGATAAAAGAGAAGAAAGCAAATAAAGGTGGTGCATTAAATGGGAGAATTAGTAGAATATATCGCTAAGTCACTAGTAGACAATCCAGATGAAGTTAGTGTGAATGAAATAGAAGGTAGTCAATCCCTGATAATCGAACTGAAAGTTGCACCTGATGATATGGGTAAAATCATTGGAAAACAGGGCAGGATAGCTAAAGCATTGAGAACTCTTGTTAAAGCTGCTGCCACTAAAGACAATAAAAGAGTAATAATTGAAATTATCCAATAAGGAATAGCGCAAGCTAATCCTTATATTTACTCAATGGACGTGTTAAGAAAATATGAATATTGTATTGAAAATATGCAAACCGAGGATAACAGGTATTCTCGGCTAGATTGCTGTTGGATGAGGTAATAATGGAAAAAGTTGTAAGAGTTGGTAAGATTGTAAATACTCATGGTTTAAAGGGAGATGTCAAATGCATTTATCTGACTGATGATATGGAGAGATTTGATGATTTTGACTATGTTTATATAGAAGATACAGAAGAACGCTTGGACATTGAAAGTATAAGGTATGCTAAGGGTATGGTTTATTTAAAGTTCAAGGGACTAGATAACATTAATCTGGTGGAAAGATATAAGAACAAATATATTATAATCGATGAATCGCAGATGAAGCCTCTTGAGGAGGATTCATATTTTATTTCGGACCTTATAGGTCTTGAAGTCTATGACCAGGAAGATAACTATCTTGGAAAGATTACATATGTGTATCAGACAGGAGCCAATGACGTATATGAGCTTAATAGAAACAAGGAGATGCTCATACCGGCAATAAAGGATGTTGTCAAGTCTGTGGATATAGTTGAAGGTAAAATGACTATAAAGAAAATTAAAGGATTGTTTTCATGAAATTTAAACTTATAAGTCTTTTCCCTGAAATGCTTGAAGGCATATTGTCCGTAAGTATTATCGGAAGAGCTGTCAAAGATGAAAAGCTTGAGATTGAATATATAC
>CAZFYP010000348.1:0-1849 GCA_964523535.1 uncultured Clostridia bacterium | reverse complement strand
GAACTTTCCAGAGCCAATTTGAACTCCACATTGCCCGGAGGCAAAGAAATGTTAGTTTTGAGAGTACTTAAGGCTTACCTGATTTGCCTCTGGAGTAAAGAAAAGAGGTAAAGAAGAAATGATTGCAAACAGAAAATTTGGAATAGGTGTGTTGCTAGCGGCAATGTTGCTGGTGAGCGCGGTGTTTGTGCCGGCTGTAAGTGCTGAAATTAACAAAAATTCCAATGAAGTTACGACGGAGAATAATCTATACTATACCGAAACTGAACTGAAAGACCTCTATAAAAAATACAATATAAATGAAAATGATTTGAACTTCGCGAATAATAAGCTGCCTCATTACTTAGAAGGAACAATTTTGGATAGCGATCTGAGAGTTATAGCGAGTGAAAATGGCAAATCTCCTGAAGGTTTGAAAGAGGGGGAAGATTATGACCTAATAATAAGTCATGAAGAGATGTTTGCCATAATAGATGAAGCGAGAGAAAAATACATCCAAAAATATGGAGTAGACCCTGCAAATCCTAAAATCGATATTGTCAATGGTTATGCTCTTCCTAAGGAAGAAGCAAATAAATTGGTTGAAAGTGGAGTAATATCTTTAGAAACCGATGTTTCAGAAAAGGAGATACAAGAGGGCATAAGGGATCTTACAAGCAATGGTCTATTCTCCATATTATCTGTCAGTGTAAACCCATATGCTATAAATGGAATCATAGATGAACACGTGTTCGTAGCAACAGATTCACGACATAAGCCGACAGAAGCTATTACTCAGGCTACTTATGATGGACTTTATCGATTTGAAAATTTTGACATCGGAGTTAATGTTTACTGGTATTGGGATTATTGGGATGCGAGTGATGTCAGTCCAGCTGATAGTACGTCGACAGCACTTGCCGATCTGGAAGAGGATACCGCTTGGTGTAGGAGCTATGCCAATGATATGGTGATTGGATGGACACATGACATGGATAGCAATGGCAGGGCTGAGAGGTGTGATATAAGCGATGATGGGCCTTTTGCTATATGTGCGGATACTGCAGATGGTGTAGACTGGCCACATGATAGCATTGTTCAGCATGAAGTTTCTCATAATTTTGATGCAGCAGATCAAAATTCTGCACTACATCCTACTTGTATAATGAACTATGCGTATGCATATGCGGGCACAGATGTCTGGTGTACTTCCTGTGGGAATACTGTGCACAATGGGATAGATAATTAAGAAATTTGATGCTGAGAATATAGACGTTGGGATATATAGTAGGGAGGAAGATCATGAAAAAATCATATGTACTTTTTATCATGGCATCTATCGTTACACTAATTGTGATATGCCTTATTGCAATGCCCTTTATTTTTATAGGGCCACCCTCCCCTCTTTTTTTCATCAGTAATAAAGATGTTAACGAACATGAAGCTGTAGTTGAAATATTTGATTCTAACAATGAATCGGTATTTGAAGAAACATATGAATTGGCTCCTGAAGAGTACATCTCACAGCCAAAGCCTACATGGTTATTATTACAACTTTCTTTTCCTCCCGGAGATAAGGAGAACTATACAGTTAAAGTTACTTCAGACGACAATCTCACAGAAACACGCCTGATAGAATTTGAATTATGGAATACTGTTGATATAAAATTATATAATATTGAAGAAGAAATGCCTATCTCTATAGGTGTTGAGACAATATGATTTTTCAAATTTAAAAGCCTTATATATAGTGGTTAGGTTCCTCAAAAATTACAGGATCAAAGGCGAAAATTCAGGTTTTTGAATAAGCTAAAAAAGAATGAAACAAAGATGAAGCCCGAGGCTTCACCTTTACATGTTTCCTGTAAGT
>CAZFYP010000347.1:0-1851 GCA_964523535.1 uncultured Clostridia bacterium | reverse complement strand
GAGTGCTAACACTTACAATGAATATAATACTTCAATAAAGATAAAGTTTCAAATACAATTATATGTTATATTCTTTTAATTTAAATCAATTAAGACTCATAATATTTATATACTTTAATTTACGCTATATTTCTTAAAATTACTCTATTTTTCTACCTTTTTCATTATTCTTACCTATATTATTCTCTCTTCCGTAGTAAAAAAGATACTGTTGTGCAAATCCTGCATGGCTGCCAAAGCTCTTAATTGCAAATTCTCCAATTCCACCTTCTTCCATTTCGTCTCCATAAAGCGATGTCATTATTCTCTTTATCCATACATCTACAGGAAATGCCCCATATTTTTCCATTGAAAAAAGCAAAATACAATGTGCAACCTTGTCCCCTATTCCCTTCAATTTCTTCAACTCTCTTGAAGCTTCCTCATAACCCAGCTCCTTAAGGGAATAAAGCCAATCCTTATTGTCTTCAATATGTTTTGCGGCCGCCAAGATATACTTGTCCCTAAATCCAACCTTACAGCTCCTTATGTCTTCCAGTCTAGCTTTTGCCAAAACTTCCGGAGCAGGAAAGGAATAATGGACCTTCCCCCTGAATTCACCTATTTTATCACCATATTTCACTGACAGATTTTCTACTGCATTCCTTATCATTGGTATTCTATTGTTTGCAGATATTATAAAAGTGACCAATGTTTCCCATTCATCCTGGTTGAGTATTCTAATACCCCTTCCAAAATTAATAGCTTCATGCATGTTACCGTCAATATCTATTTGCTCTTTTATTTTCCCATAATCCCTGGCTAAATCCAGATATCCACTCCAAAGATCATCAAAATCTTTTTTATCTGCATTACTAATTACAAGTTTATTCCCTGAAAGGAGGACATTCACAACCTTACCATATGCTACACCCGTGTAGCTGCCATCTTCCTCTTCTATCCACCTGAAGCACTGGCCACAGTCGAATACATGTTTAGGAACAAAATCCTGTATTCCCTCTACTTCAATTCTGTTATCGTAATAGTTTATAACCATATAGCCCTCCAAAGTTCAGTAAAAGCCGATTTAGAGCTTTAACCGACAAACCGTACTAAAGATATAAGCTCCAGTAGTCCAGTCTTTTAAACTTTTTTAAATAAAATCCAAAAATAAAAACTCGCATACACGAGTTTTATTCTTCAGCTTCATTTTTTTGTTTGTAATAATAAGCCAATGTGTATAGACTTTCGTTCATTCTAACATGTTCAATGGCAACATCGTCCTCTACCTTGATATCGGTAGGAGCAAAATTCCAAATCGCATTAATACCATGTGAAGTCAAAATATCAGCAACATCCTGACTAACCGCCTTAGGTGTACAAATTACACCCATATCTATTTCATTTTCCTCAAGATAAACCGGCAGGTCATCCAAATCTTTGATTTCTATGTCTCTTATCCTTAATCCTATTAGCTTAGGATTTTTATCAAATAAAGCCATAACTTCAAATCCCTCTTCATAGAATCCTGCATAGTTTGCAACTGCCTGTCCTATATTTCCAGCTCCTACAATTACAACTCTGAATTTCTGATTCAATCCAAGTATCTTGTTTATTTCCTCTCTCAGATTCATTGCATCATATCCATAACCCTGCTGTCCAAATCCTCCAAAATTATTTAAATCCTGTCTGATTTGTGAAGCGGTAAATCCAGTCATTTTACTTAAATCATTAGATGATACTCTATTAATTCCATTTTCTAATAAATCTCCCAAATATCTGTAATATTTAGGCAATCTTCTTATCACTGCATCAGATATTTTCTTTTTCCCCATACTTACACCTCCACTTAGATAATATTTTAACAATTAT
>CAZFYP010000346.1:0-1856 GCA_964523535.1 uncultured Clostridia bacterium | reverse complement strand
GGAATAGTATACGATCAACCTTTTCACGAAGCAGCAAACACTCTACTTGACCAAGGATTTGAGTATGTCAAGGGAAGAGAAGACAAAGACACGGGATATATCTACTATGAGATGTTTAAGAAAGGTGATCTTTATATAATATTAAAGAACGGAGATTATTTAAGGCTAGCTAAAAGGCAAAGTGATTTAAATTTGGATTTGGATAGGGTAAAAGAAATAAGAGTTGAAATAAAAACTGATGTGGATGAATTCAAAATGGATGAAAATTTTGAAATTATGAATATGTTATCAGAGATTGAAAGTAGTTCTGAGTTGCTTGAAAGTGAAATAGTTGTCAAGAGACCAGTAGAGATAAAGAAGGTAATTGATAGTAATGTTGATATTAATACTGAAAGTATTATTTATACAAACGGTGTTGAAGTAATTAGTGAAGTAGAAGATATTTCGTATACATTTAAAACAAGCAGGGTAAGTGATGAAGAAGCGGTAATTAGTCTCAATCTAAATACTAATGGCAGGAATTTAGAAATAGCTGAATTTCCCAGAATCTATAAAGATGAATCTCTTGTTGAAGAAATCGACTATAGTGCATCAATGAATGATGGCGGAATGGTTTTACTATTCGAAAGTGATAGTGACGAAGTTTTTATACAATCACCAGAATTTTTTGTATTTGAAGAGATGAATAACGTAATGTCTAATTTCAGTTTGGAGTATGATTCAGATAATGATATCAATTTGAATAATAAAAAATGGCTGGAAATAACTAAAAAAACAATGCATCAATCTACTATAAAGCTGAGTTTCACAGCTAGGGGACAAAAGAGTTTTGCACCAACTAGAATCGGAGTTTATTTTGATACGGAAGAATTCCCTTCCTTTCGTAATAGCGCTATTAGATTTGATGAGGTTAATAACTTTAATATGATTGAATTTTTAGCATTATTGCCAGAAGGATTTGATAATGCAACAGAAATCAAAGTGGTTATTGAAGAAATTATGTTTAAGGTAGACGACAGGTTTATTGAAAAACTGATTATAGAGTGATAAGTAATTGGCCTGGAGTGGTTAGGGGTCCTTATAGTGGTAAGTTCCCTTATAAATTGAACTTGTGAAGGCAAATAATTTGATGTTGGGATATTTTAGGAATTTGAAAACTGTGATTTATTGAGTAGGTGGAAGATGTATATGGTAAAATCAAATTGAACTAAACGGCAAAAGAAATTAAAAAGTAATTGCCAGTACAATCACAATCAAATATCCTTTTAGGTACACTACCACTTAAAAGGAGAGAAAGGACGTGCTGACAATTACTCAAATAGATTATATCCGAAATATGTACTTCGATAAAGGACTTTCTGTAGCCGAAATCGAAAAACGTACAACTCATGCCAGAAACACCATAACAAAATATATTAACCAAGATGATTTTAATACACCTAAGTACAATCGTACCAAGGAGCGTAAGTCTGATCTGGTCATACCCTTTGTCCGTAAGATACTTCTAGAGGACAAGAATAAAAAGAAGAAAAAACGTCATACCGCAAAGCGCATATATGAACGTGCCCTTGATGAAATACCTGAATTATGCCAAATCAGTATCCGCACCATGAGATACATAGTGGCAGAAGAACGTGCTGATATCTATGTTGAAAAAGAGTGTTTTCTTGATCTTGACCATCCAGGAGGAGAAGCTCAAGTGGATTTTGGCGAAATTGATGTCTACAAGGATGGAACAGTTGTAACGGCACATGAGTTCGTTATGACTTTTCCTGCAAGTAATGCCGGCTTTTGCCAGGTGACTTACAGTGAAACTATGGAAGCTGTTTGCCAAAGCATGGAAGCAATCTTTGAAC
>CAZFYP010000345.1:0-1901 GCA_964523535.1 uncultured Clostridia bacterium | reverse complement strand
GTGTTGAATATGAAATTTTCTAGGTTATTAGGGTTTCATGAATAATCTGGGATAAGTTTTATTTAATAGAACTTTTAGTAAATATGTCACAGCTTGATGAGGAAATGGGCAACTCTCCGGTCAATAATCTTCAGGAAGCATTGAATGAAGCTATAGAGATGGGCCTTGAATCAAAGGTCAGCAAGATATACAAGCTGTTGGCGGAATATCATGAAAGAAATCATGATTACAAGAATGCTCTAGAATACTATAAATCTTATCATATGAAGGAAAAAGAGCTTGAAGCTACAAATCTTGCAAGAAAACTTGAGATAATATCCATTGAATTTGACTATTACAGGGAAAAAAGCGAGAACAAGAAATTCAAGGTTTTAAGTGAGAAACTTAAGCGTGAGGTTGACGAATCAGAAATTGAACTAGAAAAGATTAAGAAGCAAAATGCTTCACTGGTGAAAGAAACCCTGGTAGATGAGCTTACCAAACTTTACAACAGAAGAGGGATTCATAGCATGTTTGCTAAGGTTCTTGGGAAAATATGCAATACTACCTGTGCCCTTTTCATAATAGATATTGATTTCTTCAAGAAATACAATGATTCCTGGGGCCATATACAGGGCGACATATGTCTCAAGAAGATTTCAAGCTGTTTGAGGTCCCTCCCCTTCGACAATTATTTTACAGGACGTTTTGGCGGAGAGGAATTCCTTCTCTACATTAAGGTTGAAAGTTTTGAGGAGGCCGTAGAGAAGGGTGAATATGTAAGACAGACCGTTGAATCCTTGAAGCTTGCATATTCCAAAGAAGAAGACAGTAACTATGTTACAGTAAGTCTTGGAGGCAAGACAGGCATAGTAAATATGAACAATGTAAACAGAATAATCGAGGAAGCGGACAGGGAGCTTTACCTTGCCAAGGAGCAGGGGAGGAATAGATTGTCTTTAAGTATGATAGAAGACTATTTATAGACTTTGTATAAAGAAACCATGATATTGAAAATCCTGAATTCTTGTGAATTCAGGATTTTTTGGAATTTTTGGCTGGGATGACTTGACAGCCAATGGTTAAAATATTTTCGCAGCATCATCCTCATGTAGGAATACAGGAGACAGCTTGTCGCAGTTAAGTTGTTTTGTTAGAAGGTCGCACTTGCACAATAGGAGATAATATACATTGTGGTTGCAGCCGGGAAGTGATTCGAAGTTGCCTTGACCTTTTGACAACACCAAGTCGGCTTGGTCGAATACTTTTTTGAATTCATCCGATACTTCAAGTAGGTCTGTTCCAGGAAGTCCGGAACCGCTGCTTAGAATCTTTGCATACTTGTCCATTCCAACCATTAAGGCATCTTCCTTGGTGGAATCGTTGAGGATTGGTTCCCCCCTTACTGAAAAGTATATATCAAGGTCAGGGTATTGATCTCTGATTTTTTTTATGAAAATCTTGTCAAATACTATTTCTCCCGTATTGTCTCCTATGTAGAGAAGTCTATTGCATCTTTCCAGGGATGACTTGAAGTTTGAAATTGTATTTTCCTTGAACTCTACGTGAAAAGCTTGGTCTATTATTTTTTTCACAAAGGCATAATCAATATTGTCAAACACTCCGAAATCAATTATGTTTCCTGCAAGAGCAATCTTTAGACCATTGAGTATTTTGTCCTCTGAATTGTCTACAAGCTTTTCTATTTCCTCTTCCATATTCAGCAGTTTATTTGTGAAGAACTGTTTTTCTTCATAGTAGAAGTCGCTGATTCCTGTTTCTTCAGTGAGAAGTTTCATTACCCTTGCAACCAGGTAGGGGGCTGTACGGTCAAATTCTATATCTACTATTTCCTCTAGTACATTTTTCATAAATTTATGTTTTCTGCTTTTGTCTGTTATATATTTGTCGGCAAGTGAATT
>CAZFYP010000344.1:0-1922 GCA_964523535.1 uncultured Clostridia bacterium | reverse complement strand
GTTTCAATGCTGTCATCTATAACTAGTATACCATCATTTTTTAATGATGCAATATATTCATCATAAGATTTTTGAGTAAGACACAATAGAAGATCGCACTGTTGTACCTTAGGGTAATTTATTTCTTCAGTACTGATTATTACTTCAGCCTTGCTGGCTCCACCTCTTGCTTCTGGTCCGTAAGACTGAGACTGGACTCCGTTGATTCCTTGAATAAGACTAGCATCAGCAAGGATAATTCCTGCAAGGATAAGTCCCTGTCCGCCTGAACCACTTAATCTAATTTCATATTTCTTAGACATATTAGTTCTCCTTTTTAAACAAATCGATGATTTTTTGGTATTTTGCAGTATATTCTTCTTCCGGCTGGTTGTAGAACTCACCCATAAGAGTCTTGCATTCTGCAAGCTCAGGCTTCTTCTCAGCAACCTTAATATCTATATAGTTGTCCTTCAAATCCTTAAGCATATTTACCGCACTACCCTTCTTGTTCTTTCTACCGTAGTATGTAGGACAAGCACTTACTGCTTCAACAAAAGAGAACCCTTCATTCATGATGGCTTTCTCGATGTATTTTGTAAGTTGTTGAGCATGGTAAACTGTAGATCTTGCAACATATGTTGAACCTGCAGCATTTGCAAGATCACAAAGGTCGAAGCTCTTGTCTATGTTTCCATAAGGAGCAGTAGTACCATAATCTCCAGATGGAGTTGTAGGTGAATACTGTCCACCAGTCATTCCGTAGATATTGTTGTTGAATGCAACTGTTGTTATATCTATGTTTCTTCTGCATGCATGAATAAGGTGGTTACCGCCTATTGCGGAACAGTCTCCATCACCTGTAAGTACTATAACCTTTAGGTTTGGCTGAGACATCTTTATACCTGTTGCGAAAGCAAGCGCTCTACCGTGAGTAGTGTGAAGTGTATTAAAATCCATGTAACCAGGAGCTCTTGAGGAACAACCTATACCGGATACTATACATATATTGTCCTGGTCAAGACCAAGATTATCTATGGCCCTTGCTACAGCGTGCATTATTATACCGTGTCCACATCCCGGGCACCAGATATGAGGAAGGTTTTCTTCTCTAAAATATTTCTGTACTAAATTACTTGCGTTCATTATAATACCTCCTTAGTAAATTCATATAATTCACCAGGGTTTAGTGGCTGACCGTCTACTCTACCGTAGAATTCAACCTTACAGTCAGCTGCAGCTACTCTTTGTACTTCACCGACGTATTGTCCCATATTCATTTCAGGCACTATTACAGTCTTAACTTTCTCAGTAAGTTCCTTAAGTTGTTTTTCGGCAAGAGGCCAAATAGTTATAGGTCTGAACATTCCAGCCTTGATTCCTTCGCTTCTCAATTTAAGAACAGTTTCCTTTGCAGCTCTTGAAGTTGCACCAAATGCCACATAAGCAACTTCTGCATCTTCAAGCATAAACTCATCATACTTGACAATATCATCTATGTTGTTGTCAATTTTGTCCATAAGTCTGTGCATCAAGTCATGAGATATTTCTGCATCAGTACTTGGGAAGCCTGTTACATCATGCACAAGTCCTGTAACATGATACTTATATCCACTACCGAAGTCAGCCATAGGAGGTATCATATCTTCATCAGGCTGATATGCTACATATTCATCCTTGCTGCATTCAGGTTTTTTTCTATCTATAATCTCTATGGAATCCTTAGCTGACAGATCAACTTTTTCTCTCATGTGAGCTATAATCTCATCAAGAAGAAGTATAACAGGAGTTCTGTATTTTTCAGCCATGTCCAGGAACTGGATTTCGCGCAACCAGTTTGTGGGCTCAATGCGGTAAACCCATCCCTCGGTGTATGGTGCGGTGTTGATATCCGAAGAATCCGAAGCCAGCTTGTTTGTTGCATAATTGAATTACCCGGAATT
>CAZFYP010000343.1:0-1941 GCA_964523535.1 uncultured Clostridia bacterium | reverse complement strand
TTTTGTAACCTAATGCAGGCTTACCCCATGGAGTTACAGGAGAAGGTCTACCAATTGGTGCTCTACCTTCACCACCACCGTGTGGATGGTCATTAGGATTCATTACAGAACCTCTAACTGTAGGTCTTATACCCATGTGTCTCTTTCTACCAGCTTTACCGATTGTGATATTCTCGTGATCGAGATTCCCAACCTGTCCGATAGTCGCCTTACACTCAATGCTTACAAGTCTAACTTCACCAGATGGAAGTCTTACCTGTGCATACTTATCTTCTTTTGCCATAAGCTGTGCAGAGTTTCCAGCAGATCTTACCAGCTGTGCTCCCTTTCCTGCTTTTAGCTCTATATTGTGTATGATTGTACCAACAGGGATGTTCTTAAGTTTAAGAGCATTACCCACTTTGATATCGGCAGTTGGTCCTGATAATATCTGGTCCCCTACGCTAATCTTGTTCGGTGCAACGATATATCTCTTTTCACCATCTGCATAGTTTATAAGAGCGATGTTTGCACTTCTGTTAGGATCATATTCTATAGTTGCTACTTTTCCTGGTACTCCGTCTTTATTTCTCTTGAAATCTATGATTCTGTACTTTCTTTTGTTTCCGCCACCTCTGTGTCTTACTGTGATCTTTCCTCTTACGTTTCTTCCTGCATTTTTCTTAAGAGGAGCCAACAGTGACTTTTCAGGTTCAGTTGAAGTAATTTCTTCAAAAGTTGATACAGTCATTTGTCTCAAGGCCGGAGAAGTAGGTCTAAACTTTTTAATACCCATTTTCGTTCCTCCTTCGTTTATTACATTCCTTCAAAGAATTCGATAGTGTTGCTGTCTTCAGTAAGAGTAACAATAGCTTTTTTCCAGCTTGCTCTTCTACCTAGATTCGCACCTTGTCTCTTCATCTTTCCAATCATATTCATAGTATTGACCTTAGCTACCTTAACACTGAAAATTTGCTCTACAGCATTTTTAATTTCAGTCTTGTTAGCCTTTTTGTCTACTTTGAATGTGTATTTCTTTTCTTCCATAGCATCCATACTTGCTTCTGTTACTATTGGTTTTATTATTACATCATGTGGACTGCGCATTAGGAATACACCTCCTCCACTTTATTAACTGCATCCTTAGTAATTACGAATGCGTCGTGATTCAAAATGTCGTAAACATTCAATGTACTAACTTGAGTTGTTTTTACTCCAGGGATGTTTCTTGCTGAAAGAACAACATTATCATCCTTTGCAGTAGTTACAAGCAATGCTTTCTTCTCAACCTTAAGGTTTCCTAGAACTTTAAGCATTTCTTTCGTTTTTGGTGCTTCCATTGTCAAAGCGTCAAGAACTATTATTTCATTTGCTTCAGCCTTAGCGCTGAATGCAGATTTCAATGCAAGTCTTCTTATTTTCTTTGGCAATTTCATACTGTAGTCTCTTGGTTTTGGAGCAAATATAACTCCGCCGCCTTTCCACTGAGGTGATCTGATACTACCTTGTCTCGCTCTACCAGTTCCTTTTTGTCTCCAAGGCTTTCTTCCTCCACCTCTTACTTCACTTCTCGTTTTTGCCGATTGTGTTCCCTGTCTCTGATTAGCCAGGTAAACCTTAACCGCTTCATACATTACATGTGTATTTATCTCAATGCCGAACACGTCATCTTTTAGCTCGATGTCGCCAACTTGTTCGCCTGATACATTATAAAGAGCTACTTTAGGCATACATAATCCTCCTTTCACTAAATATTGATTATCTTAATGATCCCTTTACTGTTACAAAACCTTTCTTAGGTCCAGGTACTGCACCTTTTATAAGAAGTATGTTTTTCTCAGCGTCAACTTTTACAACTTCCAAGTTTTGTATTGTTACTCTTTCGTTACCCATTCTTCCGGCACTCTTCATTCCCTTTACAACTCTTCCGGGATATGCTGATGATCCTAAAGAACCAGTTAC
>CAZFYP010000342.1:0-1958 GCA_964523535.1 uncultured Clostridia bacterium | reverse complement strand
ATCTCTTCACATCTTCTTCATCAGAAACAATAGAATCCCTTAAGGGTTCTATAAGTCCTCTTATAGAAGTAAGGGGTGATCTCAATTCATGGGATACATTTGTCACATAGTCTCTTCGCATTTTTTCAAGCTTCTCCATCTCTGTTACATCCCTAAAAAGTACAACTGCGCCAGCAGACTTCTTATTTTCATCTTCTATTACTGAAATTATTATCCTCATTACAATTTCTTCATGAACTCCATTCTTAAGCATTGAACACTTGCCTTCGATGGCCTGAGAAAGTTCATTTAATTCGTACTTCAATACAGGAATCTCATCTACACATGTACCAATTAAGTTTTCTTCCTCAAGATCAAACATTTCTAAAAAAACCTGATTAAAGTGAGTAATGTTGAGATTCTCATCTACTGCTATCATACCTTCCTCCAGACTTTCAAGAACCTGTTGAAGTCTACTTTTTTCTATATAAAGCTGCGAAACATTTCTATAAAATTCAACCGCTAACCTGTTAAGAGTACGGTTCAAAAGCCCGATTTCTCCTTCCAATGTATCATCTGCCTTTACAGAAAAATCTCCATCGATCATTGCTATACCTGTAGCAATAACATTTCTTATAGGTTTAACTATTTTTACCAAAATAATATAACAGAGAACTGCTATAAAGGGCAATACAATTATCATTGAAATCACCAACGCCTTAAAATGACTGACCTCAGTTATTATCATATCGGAAATCAAATATTCAAGGAATGAAACAAGAAATGCAGACATAAAAATAGCTGTTGACATAAGTATTGTAATTCTTTTAATCAGAAAACTTTTCATATCTTATTCCACCCCAAACTTATAACCTACACCATATACAGTCTGCAAACCACAATTTTTCCATTCATTTGGCAGCTTAGCTCTTATACGCTTCACGTGGGTATCGACAGTTCTTGTATCTCCAAAAAAGTCATAACCCCAGACCCTGTCAAGAATCTGTTCTCTTGAAAATACCTGCCCCTTGTTTGATGCCAAGAGATAAAGTATTTCAACTTCCTTCGGAGTTGAAATTATAACCTTACCGTCAAATTTTACTTGGTATTTTTTTATGCTTATTTCAAGCTTTCCGAATATCAATGTTACTGACTTTTCTTGCAACAACCTCTCGTGGACTAAATGGCTTAACTATAGAGTCATCTGCTCCAAGCTCAAGGCCAAGTATCCTGTCGATTTCCTCCCCCTTTGCTGTCAACATAATTATAGGAATCGAATTTGTCTTTCTAATTTCCCTACACACATCCAAACCGTCCATACCTGGCATCATAATATCAAGTACAATAAGTACAGGGTCAAGTTTCTCAAGTTCCTTCAATGCATCATTACCATTGAACACTGAAATACATCCAAAACCTTCGTTTTTTAAGTATATCTTGAGTGATTCATGTACCACCGGGTCATCATCGCATATCAAGATTTTTTCTTCATTCATTTGTCTACTCCTCCTAATAAATATTATTCGTTATGAACCACCCCTAACACCCTCCTTGTCCTACTTCTTTCCTAGTAATCCATATCATTTCTTAATAAAGCTCAATCCTAGATGATAAAAATAGCACTTATAATAGGCATAAAGTTTTTCAATGACTTAATAAATTCTAAAGTTATTAACCCATATTTATATGCTTGCTTACATATTCTATAAATATTTCAAGGACCTTAATTCTTGCATGTTTTTTATCCTGTCCTGATATAATATTCCACGGTGCATATTCAGTATCAGTTCTAACAAGCATTTCATTCATTGCTTCTATATACTCGTCCCATTTTTCTCTATTTCTCCAATCCTCTTCGGTTATCTTATACATTTTATCAGTTTCAACCTGCCTGTCTTTAAATCTTGATAACTGTTCTTTTTTATCTACCGCAAGAAAAAACTTCAATACCATAACATCCGAATTACACAAATTTTTTT
>CAZFYP010000341.1:0-2020 GCA_964523535.1 uncultured Clostridia bacterium | reverse complement strand
CAGTGAATCCAAGAACGGTGGAAATGGCTGTTCGTGAAGGTTATTTTGCGGCAATTAATATTTAGGAATACATATAAAATGTTGAATATTTATTCCAAATATCAAAAAATGTTGAGATGAAAATCATCTCAACATTTTTTTGATATTACGGCAGTGCCGCTTTGTGATTGGGAAAAATAGTATGTTAAATACCTTTGTGCTACCTACAGTGATTCATTTACTGCTTCAGCAAAGGTATTTATCATCATTGGAACAATGTCGAATAGATCGCCTACTATACCATAGTCGGACATTTCAAAAATTGGTGCCTTTGGATTCTTGTTTATAGCTATGATTGTATTGGCTTCGTGCATTCCGGCAACATGCTGTATAGCTCCTGATATTCCGCAGGCAATATAAATTTTAGGTTTAACTGTTGTTCCTGTCTGGCCTACCTGGTTGCTGTGATCAATCCAGCCTGCATCAACGGCAGCTCTGGAGGCACCGACAACACCTCCCATTTTATCAGCAAGATCCTTAAGGAGTTCAAATCCAGATGGATCTCCAAGTCCTTTTCCTCCCGACACTATAACATCTGCATCAGTAAGAGAAACAAGCTCTTTGGTATTCTTTACTATTTCAAGTATTTTTGTTCTTATGTCGTTTGAATCGAGTTTTACATCTACATTGATAATCTCACCTTTACGCGAAGTATCCCTTTCAAATTTTTCCATAACTCCAGGCCTAACTGTTGACATTTGAGGTCTGTGGTCAGGGCATATTATTGTTGCCATAAGATTTCCACCAAAGGCAGGTCTTGTCTGCTTAAGTTTCTTGTCTTCAGGGTCTATTTCAAGTTTTGTACAGTCTGCTGTAAGGCCTGTATTGACTCTTGCCGATACTCTTGGTGCAAAATCCCTTCCTATGTGTGTTGCACCGTACAAAACGATTTCAGGCTTATAGGATTCTATCATACCTGTAAGGACGCTTGTATATCCGTCTGTTGTGTAATTTTTTAAAAGGGGAGAGTCTGCAAGATATACCTTGTCAGCTCCATATTCAACAAGAGTGTTGCCAAGGTCTGAAATATTTTCACCCATAAGGACGGCGCAAACCTGTGAACTTGCTTCGGCAGCCAGTTTTCTTGCCTCTCCAAGTAATTCAAGAACTACTGGAGTTATTGAACCGTTTCTTTGTTCTGCAAATACCCATATATCTTTATAATCTTTAATATTGTTCATAATTGTCCTCCTGAATCATATTATGTGCTTATCTTTTAGGTTTATAAAAAGACTTTCGACTTTTTCCTTGGTTGTTCCTTCAAGCATCATGCCGGCACCTTTAGGTGGATTTACAAAGGATTTGAACACCTTGGTAGGAGATGCCTTAAGACCTACAAGTGCAGGATCAACATCAATGTCATTCAATCCCCATACAGGTATATCCGTCTTGTATGCATCTTGGATACCTTTTACGGACATGTATCTTGGAGTGTTAAGTTCCTTTATTGTAGTCAGTAAAACCGGAGTTTTAACTTCAATAAGTTCATAACCATCTTCAAGTTGTCTCTGAACGGTAACTGAATCCTTATTGAGGCTGAAATCCTGTACATAAGTTACCTGTGGTATGTTAAGCTTTTCAGCTATTTGTGGTCCAACCTGGGCAGTATCTCCGTCTATAGCCTGCCTTCCTGCAAAGATGATATCATAATCATTGATTTTCTTAATGGCAGCTGATAGAGTGTTTGAAGTCGCCCAGCTGTCAGCACCACCAAATGCGCGGTCGCTTATGAGTACTGCCTCGTCTGCTCCTTTGGCAAGACATTCAACCAGAACTTCCGAAGCTTGCGGAGGCCCCATTGAAAGTACTGTAACCTTTACATCTTCGTTCTGGTCTTTCAATAATAGAGCTTCTTCCAGTGCGTTTGCATCATCGGGATTTAAAATACTTTCCACACCATCCCTTATTAGTGTTCCCTTTACAGGATCTATTCTAACTTCGTTTGTATTCGGTACTTGTTTTACACATACAACTATATTAA
>CAZFYP010000340.1:0-2030 GCA_964523535.1 uncultured Clostridia bacterium | reverse complement strand
ATGATTTTCCACTTTATTACTCCTTTCTTTACACGGAGTTACCGGTTCCGTGACTGTCAAAACTTATTTTTCACTATAGTGATGTTAACGATTTCATTCTATCATGTTTTTTCATAATCGTCAACACAATATTTACATTTGTGAAAATATATCACTATATATCGTTATTTTTACATAATTATAAAATTAAATGTATTTCACACTTCATCTTTATATGATTATTTCACATATGGATAATTTAATAGATGGTTTTACTGCTTTTTCAACAAATAAAAACCTCCCATCTCAAAACTATAGAAAAATCTGTAATATAAAACAGGAGCTAAAACTGCTCCTGTTTTTTTATATCAAATCTTCCAATATTAAAAACTTATAGAAACTTCTTGTTCCTAGTTTAATACTTCTCAAGCAAAATACATACCTGCCAGTTTATAGTCCTAAATCATTTTTTCAAGAAATACGCTACCTTGTAATACTCTATATCATAACCTTCATCTGAAAGCATTTTGGATATTTTCCTTGGACCATATCCCTCTTCCTTGAACTTGAATATCAGTTTTTCTGCTGCCTGATCTATTATATCCACTCTTTTGGCAACCTTCACAGACAACATATCTTCTCCAATTGCAAAAGGCAGATGTTCTATTCCTATTTCCGTAAGTATATCCTTCTTGTCACCTATGTCAGAAATGAGGGGAGCTGCAGCATCTATGGAGAAGTTGACAACATCCCTGAACTGCCTGATATTTCTCGGGTAATTGGCATTAAGTATGGCTCTTTCGGCCTCTGGGCTGAATATTACATTATATCTGATGCCGTGGAGGTCCTCCACAGCTTTTATATACTTGTCTATGAAATAGTGGAAGAGATTCTTCCTCTCCTCTATACTTCTTTCTTTTAAAGAGGGAATGTAAAGTTCATACTGGGCAAGCCTCTGATAAAGCTCAGGAAGCATTTCATCCTTAAGATTCTTTGTGGAAGCCGCAATGATGATCACATCAACAGGGATCTCCCTTCCGCCACCTATCCTTCTTATCTTTCCCGACTCTACTGCAGTGAGAAGCATGGTCTGGTAATTGCCAAGGGCATGGGCTTCGTCAAGGAATAGTATGCCTCCGTTTGCCTGCTCAAAAAGACCCTTCTTCTGTTTAGACCCTGTGTAAGCTCCTTCTTCACTGCCGAAGATTTCCACAGCTGCTATGTCAGGGTTAGTGAACTGTCCGCAGTTTATCTCAATAAATGGTGCATCGTCATCTATGACTCCGACCTCCTTGGCATACTTGTATATAAGATTGGCCATCATTGTCTTTCCGGTTCCTGACTCACCTATTATTATGGAGTGTCTTGGGCCGGCCAATGACCCTACAGTCCTCCTTGCCTTCAAGAGAACATCCTTCAAGCTTCCAGAATTTCCTATTACAGAGGAAAACTTGTCCTCGGGCCTGTTTATGGATATATGAAGTTCAAGGTATTTGACCTTCCTGTTGAGGTCGTCGATTTCCTGTATGTCCTTGAATATGGAAAAAGCCCCTTTGAATTCACTTCCTACATATATAGGATAGGAAGATACTACATATTTCTTTGTTCCTACATAATGTATCTTCTTGTCAAATATGGCATGCTTGTTCTCAAGAACCTTGAGAAGTACCGCATCGGGATAATAGTCCACTATGGGTGTACCTATCATATCTTCCACCTTGTTGTTGGAATAGTCTGCAGATATCTGATTCACATATACCAGTATTCCATTCTCGTCTACAACATTTATTCCATCATTAGACCTGTCGATTATCTTTTCGAAAAGCCTTTCTCTATAAAGATCTTCATATTTCAACATAAATCCACCTCTTTTTCTAACGTTTATCACAACGTTATTAGTGACATTCTAACATTTACAACATTATATTTCAAGAAAATTAAGTATTTTCAACGTTTTAAAAGTTGGCACGCTTCTTGTATATATAATTTACATAGATTGATTTGACAGATAAATCGAATCAAAAGATAAATATAATCATGGAGGTTATTAT
>CAZFYP010000339.1:1096-2033 GCA_964523535.1 uncultured Clostridia bacterium | reverse complement strand
TTAACCAAGAGCCTTTCCAATAAAGGCGTTTGATACTTCAGCCAGTGCTCAGGAGTGCAGATAATCATTCTTCCATGAGTCGGCATTTTGCAGTGCCTCCTCAAACTTATCATTTAGAACAGTCTCATAACCAGATATTGCACAGTTCAATGCAATCTGTTTTCCCATTAGACCAGCTCCAATAACCACAACCTTATTAATATTACACATTAATTCTTCCTCCATGTTTTTATTTATATATCATTAGTGCAATTAACATGCCAACTTTTCTTTTCTAAAGCCTGCTTGCTATCTTAAGTTTGAGTGAACTTCCATATCTACAACCTGACTTCAGAACGAAAAACAGTACTAAATAATGAGTTATCGTTGAAATATCAATGTTTCTCATTATTTTTTTATTTTCTATCGCTAACTACTTATAGTTAGTATAGAAATGTAGTATAATAATTATAAGAATGTTTCGGAGGATATGTATGTTTCTAACTAAAGTTAAGCGACCTAATGGAAAATATCAAATAAGTATTTCAAAGGGGATTAGAGATCCAATAACAAAGAAAACAGTAAGAAAGTAGATTAAGTGTTATGGTACTTTTGACTTGGATTCTAAAGAAGGAAAAAAAGTTTTAACCCAAGCCAATATAGAGTTGGATGAAATGAATAAGTTGGAGGAAGCTTCAAAAGGATTTGATTCATTTGAAGATTTCATAATGTTTGTAAAGGACAAAGGTTTGGTACTAAATCACAAGAATATGGGTTATCTTCCTTACTTAAAAATATTCAATGACTTGAAGTTGCCTAACTTCTTCAAGCAAATATCAAAGGACTCTAAGTTGGAATACAAGTATAGCGACATGGTCTTCTCCGGCCGGGCCGGCGGGGAATAGAAATCATTCTCCACCCATACGGCGCGCATCCCCGCCGCATGGGCGCCGTCAAT
>CAZFYP010000339.1:0-1086 GCA_964523535.1 uncultured Clostridia bacterium | reverse complement strand
TCTGCCGGAAAGCGAGTAATGTCACCGGCGAATGGAAAGATGACTATCTGTATGATTTCAGCTTCGTGAACGATGACAACATATACTCAAGCCTGGATGTCTTTTCCGGGTTCAACAAATACAAGTCAAAGGAGTTAACCAGGAAGTGCGAAGTTGTCAGTGATATGAATACTCTTTTGACAACTGTCGATGAAGAGGCAAAAAAAATACTCGAAAAAAATATCGACAAGACCTTGCTTGAAATAGAAGAACTTACAGAGTCTTATGACAAAACATTCGAACTCACTGAAAACAAGCTGTTCAAGCATCTCAATAAGTACGTTGGAAAAATTGTACCAGACAGAAATCTTTCATTTGCTCTTTACGATTGTACAACTTACTACTTCGAATCTTTTACGGAAGATGAACTTAGGGAGCGCGGAATGAGTAAGGATAACAAAAGAAATGAAACTCAGGTAGTCATGGGCTTGCTGATAGATTCTGATGGGATTCCAATTTCCTACAAACTCTTCAGGGGTAATGAGCATGAGCTCTATACCATGGAAAGAGTCATTGATGATGTTCTTGAAAATTATGAGATAGAGGAAATCATCATCGTTGCTGACAGGGGTCTTAATTCAAAGGATAATCTAAAGATGATCAGAGATAAGAAATTGAACTACATTGTCGGTTCAAAATGTACCTCTGTTCCTGATGAAATTAAGAAAAAGAAATTTGATTCAACTTGGACCATGACCTCGGAAAGTGGGTCCAAATACAGAAGCGGCTACATCACCGATACCAGAACGGCTAAACACAAAGGCGAAACCTACGAAGAGTTAGTCATCAAGAAATATTCTGACCTTTACAAAGAACGTGAAATGATAAAGCAGGAAAAGATGATTGAGAAGGCACAGAAAAACCCGAAAGATTTTACAATCAATGCAACAACCAAGTCTAAGAGCAGGTATTACAAGGCTGCTGATAAAGCTAAAGAGAAGATTAATGTGGAAATCGACGAAGAAAAAATCAAGACAGAACAAGAAAATTTCGGCTACTTCTATATCGTGACAAACAAGTTGGACATGAATCCTCCAGAGATAATGA
>CAZFYP010000338.1:0-2042 GCA_964523535.1 uncultured Clostridia bacterium | reverse complement strand
TCCCTTGGCCTGATTTCACTTATAATATATTCATCCATTGCATTCTTTCCTTTTTATAATTTCATTTATCTGCAAATTCAATCAGTCTCTAAATTCAAAATCCTTCATTTCTCTTACAACATCAAGGATTGTACCATCCCTTGACTCTATTATACCTACTACCCTATCTCCGAACTGAACTTTTTCAGGCTCTCCAACTATTGAATATGCCTTGTCCCTAAGTTCTTCGATTGTGCAGTATGGAAGTTTTACATCCTTCATTGCTTCAATAAGGTCCTGTCTTAATGGATTGATGGCAATACCATAATCAGTAATGACAACATCTACAGTTTCCCCTGGTGTTGTTACAGTCGTTACATCAGTACATATGGTAGGAATCCTGCCTCTTACAAGAGGTGTGATTATTATTGTGCACTTTGCACCGGCTGCAGTGTCAGGGTGTCCCCCTTGTGCTCCAGTCAGCATGCCGTCAGAACCCACAACAACATTTACATTGAAATTTACATCAACTTCAAGAGCCGCCAGTATTACAAAATCCAGACGGTTTACAAATGCTCCCTTGCTCATTGGGTTTGCATACTCAGATGTTGAAATTTCAAAGTGGTTTGGATTTACCCTCATGGACTCGATAGCCTTCAGATCAAATGCCTGAGTATCTACAAGTTTCTCAATGAGACCTTCTTCATGAAGCTCAACCATAGGTCCTGCTATACCACCTATTCCCACACTCATTTTGATATCTCTTTCCCTCATGATTTTTCCAAGGGAGATGGTAGATGCAATTGACGGACCACCTATACCGGTCTGGTAAACAAAACCATCCTTGAAGTATGGGGAGCTGGATACAAATTTGGTACAATAGTCAGCCATCATAAGGTTACGCATATCCTTAGTAGGTTTTGCAGCACCTCTTGCAATCTTGCTTGGGTCTCCAATCTGATCTACAACAACTACATAATCCACATTAACCTGTGAAATACTTGCATGAAGGTTAGGAAAAGGGACCAGACAGTCAGTAACAGCTACAACCTTGTCGGCATACTGGGAATCAACAACAGCATATGACAAAACACCGCTGTCGGACTTTCCTCCCGTACCTCTGCAGTTACCATATTCATCACAGGTAGGCGCACCTATGAAAGCAATATCTATATGAATATCACCTTCCTGGATGGCTCTGACACGACCACCGTGGGAACGCATGATTGCAAGTTTTGGAAGCTTGCCCTTTGAAATTATTTCTCCAATCTTACCCCTTACGCCTGAAGACTGGATACCTGTTACCGTACCATCTTCTATCATTGGAACGATAGGATCGTGAGCCTTGCCCATGGAGCTTGCACAAAGAGTGATATCCTTGATACCCATATCTTTTACTTCATTCATTACCATATTGAGGACATAGTCACCTTCCCTGAAATGGTGATGGAAGGACAGGGTCATTCCGTCTTTTATTTCACATTTAATCAGTGCTTCCCTGATGGATTCAATCATTTTAGATTCTCTGGGATCCACAAAACCTCTTACTACAGGAGCAGCCTTTTTATATTTATTATAATGACGGTTGAAAGCTCCCTGATATGCATTTTTCCCGTCCTTTAACAACTCATCAGGTATTTCTCTGCCTACTTTATTAATCATCTTACAAATCCCCCTCGTATACGCCTGCTGCCTTAGCCATTTCAATTACTCTCTTGGCTCCAGGATAAAAAGCGATATCCACCATTTTACCGTCTTTTCATCAATTTCCATAACAACTTTTTCAGCAAAGATAATATCTTTTTCGCTGGGAGTAAATACTCTGTGTACTGTTTCTATCTGTCTAGGGTTTACTATTGATTTTCCATCAAATCCCATCATTCTTGCTATTTTAACTTCATGTTCAAATACTTCAATATCGTCCAGATTGGTAAATACGGTATCAAAACACATGACACCTGCAGCCCTGGCAGCAATAATAAGCTGTTGTCTAGCACCGGCAAGCTCCACACCTGTTCCAGAAAGGGAAGTTTGAAGATCCTTTGTATAATCTCCACCGGAAA
>CAZFYP010000337.1:0-2066 GCA_964523535.1 uncultured Clostridia bacterium | reverse complement strand
CTAAGATAGTTAGAAAAATCTACAGACTTTTCCTTGAAGGTAAAACTCCATCAGGTATTGCAAGGCAATTGACTGAAGAAAAAATAACCACTCCTGGAGGTAAAAAGAAGTGGCACAGCACAACTGTAAAAAGCATTCTTCAAAATGAGAAGTACAAAGGTGAGGCCAAATTGCAAAAAACTTATACTGTTAATTTTTTAACAAAGAAAACAAAAATCAACGAAGGTGAAGTCCCACAATATTATGTGGAAAACAGTCATCCTGCCATCATAGATCCTGAAATCTATGAATTGGTCCAGGAAGAATTCAAGAGGCGTAAAGCGGCAGGGAAGTATACCAGCGCTATCAACTGTTTTGCCAGCTGCATTACCTGCGGAGACTGTGGAGGATTCTATGGCAGAAAGGTTTGGCACTCCAATTCAAAATATGCAAGAACAGTATGGCAGTGCAATAATAAGTTCCAGAAAAGAGTTCATTGCAGCACACCTCATCTTAAGGAAGAAGTCATTAAGGATGCTTTTGTGGGAGTGTTTAACAGCCTAATAGAAAATAAAGAAGAGATACTTGGCAACTATGAAGTGATAATTGATGAGATTACTGATATGTCAGGGGAAGAGGATAAAAAGCAAGCCATACTTGATGAGAGTGATACGCTAAGGGCTGGGATTGAGAAACTGATAGCTGAAAATTCGCGCAAGGTCATTGATCAGAATGAATATAAAAGGCGGTATGATCCAATGGTCAGTCGATACAATGGCTTACAAATTGATTTGCAGGAATTGGAAAAGCAAATCACCATGAAAAAGGCTAGATATACTCAGATGAAAGCTTTCATTAAGAAACTAAAGGAAAGAGATGAATTGCTAACAGAATTTGATGAGGGGTTATGGAGTGCAGTAATCAATACAGTTATTGTGAAAAGTGATACAAAACTGGTATTTTATTTCAAAGATAAAACTGAAATTCCTTGGTTCATTGGAGGTGATAAAGATGAGTAAAAGAATAATTCAAGAGGTTAGCACCAAGCCAAAACATCCAGCTTTTCCTGAAAAAATAAGAGTTTGTGCTTATGTAAGGGTATCGACAGGAGCAATAGAGCAACTCAATTCTTTTGATAATCAGGTTGACTATTACAAGAATAAATTGCAAATGAATCCTGACTATGAATACTGTGGTGTTTTTACAGATGCAGGTATCTCAGGAAATATAGAAAATCGTCCTGGCTTTCAAGAGATGATTGAAAAGGCAAAAGCAGAAGAGATAGACTTGATAGTAACGAAATCTGTATCCAGGTTTGCTAGAAACATAGTCATGTTGCTCAAATATGTCCGGGAATTAAAAGAAATTGGAGTGGGAGTAATCTTTGAAGAGCAAAATATTAATACCTTGTCACCTGATGGAGAGCTTATGCTTACTGTATTAGGTGCTATTGCTGAAGAAGAACGAAAATCTCAAAGCGAAATCATCAAGCTTTCCAAACGTAACCGTTTTAAGACCGGAAATCATGCAATCAATGTTAATAGCCTGCTCGGTTACGATAGGAATAATGATGGAGAGATTATTATCATTGAAGAACAGGCAGCTATCATCAAAGAGATATACCAACGATATTTAAAGGGGGAGACAAGCAATCAGATTGTTAAAGCCTTAAATGATGCTAATGTTCCTACTTATACAAAAAATCCTTGGAATGGATGCAGAATTGTCAGGATTTTGTCCAATGAAAAATATTGTGGTGATAATCTGATGCAGAAGTATTTTGTCGATGAAAATGGCAAGGAAAAGAAGAATAGTGGACAATTGCCGCAATATTATATAAAAGATAATCACCCAGCTATTATAAGCCGCGAAGATTGGGAAAAGGTACAAAGTATTAAGCAGAAAAGACATAAGCCATACCCTTTATCAAGAATGCTGAAATGCCCGTATTGCGGCGGTTCGTTGGTTCATCAAAAAATAAGACGATGGGTTTACTGGGTGTGCAACACCAGAATGGAGTATTCAGCGGAAGCATGTAAAGGTATTAGGGTACCTGATAAAAAGATCCTGGCGTTACAGGAAAAAAC
>CAZFYP010000336.1:0-2070 GCA_964523535.1 uncultured Clostridia bacterium | reverse complement strand
TTGAAGAGATTGAAGAATAATATAATGAAGGGAGAGGAACCCCTGCATGGATTTTAATAATATTGAAGCTATAAGAATAGGCCTTGCGTCACCTGAACAGATTGAAGAATGGTCTTTTGGTGAGGTCAAGAAGCCTGAAACAATAAACTATAGAACACTGAAGCCTGAAAAGGATGGGTTGTTCTGTGAGAAGATATTCGGGCCTACAAAGGACTGGGAATGTCACTGTGGTAAATATAAGAGAGTAAGATACAAGGGTGTAGTATGCGACAGATGTGGTGTTGAAGTCACAAAGTCAAAGGTAAGAAGAGAGAGAATGGCTCATATTGCCCTGGCGGCACCTGTATCCCATATCTGGTATTTCAAGGGAATACCAAGTAGAATGGGTTTGATTTTGGACATGTCTCCAAGATCTCTTGAAAAAGTATTGTATTTCGCTCAATACATTGTTATAGACGGTGGAAATACACCTCTTTCTTCTAAACAGCTTTTGTCTGAGCTTGAATACAGAGAGTATAGAGAAGTCTATGGCAATACCTTTAAGGCTGCAATGGGTGCGGAAGCTGTAAAAGAACTTTTAAAACTTGTTGACCTTGAAGGTGAATCTGTTGAACTTAGAAAATCACTTAAGGACAGCAGTGGACAGAAAAAAGTAAGAATAACAAGAAGGCTTGAAGTTATAGAAGCATTCAGAAAATCTGGAAACAAACCGGAATGGATGATAATGGACGCAGTTCCTGTAATTCCGCCTGAACTTAGACCTATGGTTCAGCTTGATGGTGGAAGATTTGCTACTTCAGACTTGAATGACTTGTACAGAAGGGTAATAAACAGAAATAACAGACTTAAGAGACTCTTGGATCTTGGAGCTCCTGATATCATTGTAAGAAATGAGAAAAGAATGCTTCAGGAGGCTGTAGATGCTCTTATAGACAATGGTAGAAGGGGTAGACCTGTAACAGGTCCTGGAAACAGACCTCTGAAATCCCTTTCGGACATGCTTAAAGGAAAGCAGGGTAGATTTAGACAGAACCTTCTTGGTAAAAGGGTTGACTACTCGGGACGTTCAGTTATCGTTGTTGGTCCTGAGCTTAAGTTTTATCAGTGTGGTCTTCCAAAGAAGATGGCACTTGAGCTTTTCAAGCCGTTTGTAATGAAGAAGCTGGTTGAAAACAACTTGGCTCATAATATAAAAAGTGCCAAGAAGAAAGTTGAAAGAGTAGATGCAGTAGTATGGGATGTGCTTGATGATATAATCAAGGGTCATACTGTAATGCTTAACAGGGCACCTACACTTCACAGACTTGGCATACAGTCTTTCGAACCTGTATTGGTTGAAGGAAAGGCTATAAAGCTTCACCCACTGGTATGTACTGCATACAATGCGGACTTTGATGGAGATCAGATGGCTGTTCACGTACCTCTTTCAGTAGAGGCACAGGCAGAGTCGAGATTCTTGATGCTGTCTGTAAACAATATTCTTGCACCTAAGGATGGTAAGCCTATTACTACTCCTACTCAGGATATGGTTCTTGGTTCTTACTACATGACCATAGGTGAAGAAAACTGCAAGGGCGACGGTATGATTTTCAAGGACTATGACGAAATGTTCCTTGCTTACTACAATGAGATTGTTGAGATACACGCTACTGTCAAGGTTAAAATCAGGCTTGACGAAAATGATCCTGGACAACTGGTTGAAAGTACTGTAGGAAGATTCATCTTCAATGAGAACCTTCCTCAGGACCTTGGTTATGTAGACAGGGAAGTGGATAAATATTCCCTAGAAGTTGACAAACTTGTCACCAAGAGTACTCTTGGTGATATAATAGACAGATGTTTCAGAATGCATGGAAACACCAAGACTGCAGAAGTACTTGATATAATAAAGGAAAAAGGATTCCACTATTCTACCATAGGAGCCATAACTGTTTCTGTAAGTGACATCAAGATTCCAGCTGCAAAGAAGGAATTGATGAAGAAAGCAGAAGCACAGGTTCTTGACTATGAGAAGAAGTATAGAAGAGGTATTCTAACTGACGAAGAGAGATATGAGAATGTTATAAGAAT
>CAZFYP010000335.1:0-2117 GCA_964523535.1 uncultured Clostridia bacterium | reverse complement strand
ATTCACTAAATATTATCGAAAATATATCCCGAGTATCTTTTAAAGGAATCGAAATAATGGGCTTTTAGGAGCTTGAGAACTTTCTTGTTCTTGCCCTTCTTTAGCTCGTTAAGAAGGGCCATATGTTCCTTGACGCTGTTCTTTCTATATTCTGCATTTGCATAGACCACCTTGTTGGCTATATTGTACTGGCCGTGTATTTGATAGAGGGGTTTTTTCAAAACCTCGTTGTCTATCCTATTAATCATTATCTCGTGGAATTTTTTTGAATTCTTGAAGAATTCAATTTCATCTCCCTTTTCATCTGCTTTTACCTGAAGATCAAGTATCTCATCCATTTCCTTTATGACTTGGTCAACCAGGTCGTTTTCGCAGATATAGTCAAAGGCAAGCTTTTCAAAATAGTAGCATGCTTCATTGATGTTTCTAAGGGTTTCTTCGTTCATCTTGAAGACCTTGGCTCCAACATTTGGAACGAATTCTACAAGTCCTTCCTGTGAAAGTCTGTTGATTGCTTCCCTTACGGGGGTGATGCTTACTCCGTACAACTTGCTCAGTTCATCTATATTTATTTTTTCACCACATTTGATTTCCTGGAAAATTATCTTTTCCTTGATCTTATCATATAGCTGTTCCGTCAGCGGTTTTCTTACTAAAGATTCATTTGGCATGTTTGTCCTCCTGTTTCATAACTTTACCCTTTAATAATACTATATGATGCATGATTTAGCAAGCTACAAAAAAGACCCGGCAGAATTACCAGGTCTAAAGGGTGTTGCATAGAGGTGCTTATTTTCCTGCCATATTCATGAAGAAGGTAATTAGGGCAGCATTTGTGAAATTGCTGAATAGTCCGCCTATAACAGGAACTATGAAAAATGCAATTTTTGAATATGTAAATTTTTCGCTGACTGTCTGCATGTTTGCCATGGCTACGGGAGTGGCTCCCATTCCGAATCCGATATGACCTGCAGACATTACTGCAGCATCGTAGTCTCTTCCCATTACATAGAAGGTTATGTATCTTACGAAAAGGAATATCAACAGTACCTGTGCAAAGAGTAGAATCAAGAGAGGCAGTGCCAGCTCGGCAAGTTCCCAAAGTCTCATGGTGTAGACAGCCATTGACACAAATACTCCAAGGCATACATTCCCTATGGTGTCTATTTCCTCTTCCGGTACCTGGATATTCTTGATATCCATTATTATTCTGATAATAACTCCGCCCAGCATACCCATTACATGGATTGGAAGTGTAACACCTGGAAGGATTATCTTGAACAGTATGTGGAAGATAGAACCTAGCCCAAGTCCTACGAAAAGAAGATTGAATGCTTTAGCAAGTTTTTTAGGATCAAAAATATTTATATCTTCTTCAACTGTATTTCCATCACCGGAATCAAGGACAGTCCCGGAAGACATGCCTACAGCCATATCCTGTTTTATTTCAATGTTTCCGGAAGCTTTACCAAAGAGGCCTTTCTTTATAATCAGTTTGTTGGCAACAGGGCCACCCATCATGGATCCGGCAACCAATCCAAAGGTGGCTGCTGCAACGGCAACGGTAACTGCTCCTGTGTAACCCATTTCTTCTGCAATAGGCGCGAAAGCTGCTGCATTACCATGGCCTCCGGTCATTGGTATTGAACCTGTCATTAATGCTATCATGGGTTCAATTTGCAGAAGCTTGGCAAGTCCCATAGACAAGGCATTTTGACAGAATGCAAGAGCTGCGGCAAGACCTAGAAATATAACTATTCTCTTTCCACCTTTTTTCAACAAGGCCATGCTGGCACCGAATCCACAGGCAGTGAAGAAAAGGTTCATAAAAAATTTCTGCAATGTAGTATCAAAATCGAACATAACAATATTTGTCTGTCGAAGGACTAGTGCAATTACTGAAAACAAAAGTCCACCAACTACCGGACCCGGTATACAGTTTTTCTTCAGGAATTCAACCTTGCTTCTTATATAGTTTCCCAAAATCAAAAGTAGTACTGCAATAAATAAGGTTTGTGTCATATCAAATTCAATCATAATAATTTCCACCCTTCATATAATTTTTTGTGTTGTAATCATGTTTCTTTGAACACGTTTTCACAAGTGCCAAAAGCCTT
>CAZFYP010000334.1:0-2154 GCA_964523535.1 uncultured Clostridia bacterium | reverse complement strand
AACAATGGCCACTAGCTTGTACAGACACTGCCGACACATAAAGCTGACCTAGGAAAAGTTATGCAGGCAAAATTCAGCTCCTTGCAAGATTTTGTAAAAATTCATTTTAAGGAAAAGTATGATTATTTGAAAATGAATGAAAACTTGCAAGCTTGTTTAAAAAGATGATTTACCATTGAATCAAGTTAGAAGCCAATTATGAATAGACAGGAGGATATATATATTATGAAATGCAATGTGAATCAAAGTGATTTGTCCAAAGCCATAGGCATTGTACAAAAAGCTGTTTCTGTAAGAACTACAACACCTATACTTACAGGAATACTTATGGAAGTTGAAAACAACAAGCTTAGTCTCACTGCAACGGATTTGGATCTTGGAATAAAGACAACAATAGATTGCCAGTCCAGCGAAGACGGTGCAATAGTAGCAAATGCAAGACTAATAAGTGATTTCGTAAGAAAGCTACCTTCGAAATCCAATATAGAGATTACAACTGATGAATACAACAAGATGGATATAAAATGCTTGAAGTCCGACTTTGTAATACTGTGTAATTCTGCAGAAGAATATCCGTCAAATACCTTCTACAACGAAGGTATGTCAATAAACATCAAGTCACATGCACTTAAAAAGCTCATAAAGTATACAACCTTTGCAGCTGCACAGGACAATATGAAGCCTGTACTGACAGGATGTCTAATGGAACTTGAAGAGAATGTATGCACTTTTGCAGCAATAGACGGATACAGACTTTCTGTAAAAAAAGAGCAAGTGGAATTTAACGGTAAGTGCAGCATCATCATTCCAAGCAAGTCACTCCTTGAAGTTTCAAGAATACTTGAAGATGAAGACCAAGATGTTGAAATGTTAATATCCGATACCCATGTATCCTTTGTATTCAACGATACTGTAATTATATCAAACCTTCTTGAAGGTGAATTTATAAAGTACAAGGACATAATAAAAGAAGGCTACCAAACAAGGATAGACATAAAGACGGTAAATCTGAAAAACAGTATAGAGAGGGTTTCACTTCTTGCCAGAGAAGACAAGAACAATCTCATAATAATAACAATAGAAGAAAACAACCTTAAGATTGAATCAACATCGGAATATGGAAATGCGGAGGAAAACATAGAGGTGATAATGGAGGGAGACGACATCAAAATCGGATTCAACTCCAAGTACATACTTGACCTTTTAAGGGTTGTAGAAGATGAAGAGCTTTCCGCAGTATTCCAGGGAAGCCTCAATCCATGCATATTCAAGATACCTGATAATGACGAGTTCATCTATCTTGTACTGCCTGTTAGGATAAGTTAGGAGATATTATGGAAAAAGTGACCATTAGAGATGAATTCATCAGACTTGACCAGTTCCTCAAATTCATAAGCGAAGTTTCTTCAGGTGGAGAAGCCAAGATGATGATACTTGAAGGATATGTAAAGGTAAATGGTGAAATTGCTCATCAAAGAGGCAAGAAGATTAGAAAAGACGATGTAGTTGAAATCAACGGAAATGAATATATAGTTGTGTAGAAGGCTTTTATGTATGTTGAAAGAATACATCTTAAAAATTACAGGAATTTCAATGAAATAGATATTGATCTCAATGAAAAACTGAATATCTTTATAGGCAATAATGCCCAGGGAAAGACAAACCTTCTGGAGTCCATATTTGTAAGCTCCATAGGTAAGTCATTCAGGTTTTCAAAAGATGAAAATCTTATAAGCAAAAAAGAAGACAATTCAAGTGTCAATGTGAAATTTATAAGGGAATCAGATGAAAAAGATATAAAGATTGATTTTTTAAAGGGAAGCAAGAAGAAAATCAAGATAAACGGTCTTTCACTTGAAAAATATAGTGAACTTGTAGGTCTTACAAATGTTGTGGTATTTTCTCCCGATAGCGTCAATCTTATTAAGGGAAGCCCTGTAGAGAGAAGAAGGTATCTCAATGTGGAACTTTCACAGATAAAGCCCAACTACAAGTACCTTCTCACAAGATACAACAAGATACTTATACAGAGAAATAATCTAATAAAAAAGATTGTTGAAAATCCAAAACACAAAAAAGTTTTGCCAATTTGGAATGAACATTTGATTAATACGGGCACAGATATTATAATGTATCGTCTGGACTATTTAAAAA
>CAZFYP010000333.1:0-2156 GCA_964523535.1 uncultured Clostridia bacterium | reverse complement strand
TTATCCTTCTTCCCATTCCGTCATAAGTATAAGATGAGGTTATTCCCATCTTGTTTACAGAATAGGTCATCCTGTTTGTTGCATCATAGTAATACTGACCAATGGTTCCGTCTACTGATGTTATCCTTATTGTCTTTCCAAAAGCATCAAAAACACAAAACTGCCAGTAGCTGAAACAAGTCAACCATTGACAGTTTCATTGTATTTTCTATTATTGGATTTTTTCTAGATACCTCCTTTCAAAATAATACCTATATTCATCATCACTATTTGAATCGGTAAATTCAATTGACAGTTCATCAATTTTAATGTTCTTAGGATTAATCTCAATCACTTCTACTATGTCAAAAGTCTCAATATCTAGGATTGTTACAGCCGAACCATTATCCACATCTTCTGCTACAATATAGTTTCTATTCAATGCAACAATTAAAAAAGACATAGTATCAACCTTTAGAATTTTTTCTTCAAGAGTTGTTAAATTGATACGTACCAAACTATATCCCCTAGTAGAATATACAGCCTCCGCACCTTGAAAAAAAACAAATTTCGCATCTAAAGGTGCGTACTTAGAAATATTAACATACTCATTTGAATCATCACTTTTTCTAAATAGACCATATGAAGTACCAGCACCATGGGCATAATGATATCCGTTATACTCTCCTATGTTTTCTAGCAACATTCCATTATATTTAATCAATCTAGGTAATACAATTACAATATTTAATATAACTACTGTAATTGTTAACACCAAGAAAAACTTTTTCTTGCTCATATAATCACCATTTGCAACATCCTTTAAAATTATTTAATATCTGGCAACAACTCTATAATATTATCTATACCGTTACTTATTTTATTACGAATTTCATCAATGGTTGACTCAAGCACCTTAAACCCAAAACCACCTGAACCTCCAAAATCAAATCCATATCCAAAGCCTATTCTATCAGTCTCCCAAGTTGTTTGATACCCATCAGGATCTGGATAACTTTTTGAAATTGATTTTCCACCAGCAAGAATATATCCAATATCAATATTTAAACTTACCGCTCCTTCTTCATAATCATAAATTGTCTTAGCATCAAAAGATTCAGTAAAGAAAAATTGAAGACTTCCCTCAATAGCTAAACCGCCTCCATGCGATGGTGTTACTACTAATGCTATGTTTCCTTCTTTATCATAGACGACTCCAGCAGCAATTCCCCATTTATAGAATGCCCCTGTATCAAGTGCAATCCCATAAACCTTTACATTAGAACTCATCCATTCTTTCAAAAAGTATTCATATTCATCTGGTACTTCTGGTATATCTTTATACATGTATTCTCCATCTTCTCGAATTTTAGCTTCAATTATTTTATAGTATACCATACCAATATTTTCATTACCCTCAGCGCTGCAATACCCACTCGGATCAACAAACCTCAACGGATTACTCCTAACATACACATACCTGTTAAGGCCATCAACCTTAAGCCTGTCTTCTGCTGCAAACCTTCCTACTTCAGGCAGATAGTACCTTGCATTGACATAATACTGGCTTGTTGCATAGTCATAGATGTATCCTGCATAATGGTAGATGTTGCTGCGTATTCCCTGGTCGTTTACATGGTTGGTTTCAACTGGAGTTCCGAAGGAATCGTAATCGTAGACCTTGTCAATGTTGATGTCGTCAGTAAGCATTCTTGTGCTTCCCATTCTGTCCTTGACAGGATAGAGAATCTTGTCATGCTTGTTTTCACTTATGTCAGACCATTCTTCCACTTTGTCGTTCCATGTATCAAGGCTTATGAAGCCATTGCCCCAGGTGTATCTCTGCAGCTTTGTCTGCTTTCCATAGACCATGAGGACATTGTTGTAAACGGAGGTTGAGTCTACTATGTAATTCATTTCCTTCTTGGTATCTATGATGATTCCCTCATCGTTTGCAAGCAACTCTTCAAGAAGATCCTGGTCGTGTAATTTGGATGTCTCCGGCACATTTATGTTTGATGCATCTATTGCCTGCTTTATCCTTCTACCCATACCATCGTAAGTGTATGATGAAGTTATTCCCATCTTGTTAACGGAGTAGGTCATCCTGTTTGTTGCATCGTAGTAGTACTGACCAATGGTTCCGTCTACTGATGTTATTCTAATTGTATTGCCTC
>CAZFYP010000332.1:0-2168 GCA_964523535.1 uncultured Clostridia bacterium | reverse complement strand
TCTTTAAGCCATTTCTTCTCAAGCTCAAGAATCGCTTTCTTCTTGTCCTTGTCAAGCTCAGGCACTTCATGGTTTTCTATAATGTCTATTGCCTTCTCGTTTAGCTTCTGAGTTATTGTCTTTTCTGCTACCTTTGCAGTTGATCTGTCAAAGAGTGTTGGCTGCCAGAATTTTCTGAAATGCTTAAGGGTATGCTCTTCAGCTAGGAAGCTTCCTGAAGTCATTGACTGGTTTATTACATCAAGTGCAAGAGTTTCTTCATTGACCTCCACTCCCTCCATAATCTTTCTAACCATTGATATCTGTTCATTTGCAAGTATGAGGATTTCAGGGCAGGTTACTGTTGCCTGGTCCATGAGTCCCGTATCATGTACAAGGTTTTGTCCACTAAGTGCAGCCATCAAATATCCCATTGTCATCTCTGTTGCTGCCTGTTGATCAAGAGTCTTGGCATCAAGAGGTCCTGCAGTTCCCCATACCGGTATCTCATAGTAGTGCAGGATGTCTGTTAGTGCTGCAATCTGAAGATATGTTTCAGGAGCACCGTAACAGAATCTTGTAGTTTTCATATCCATTATGGATGCAACTCCACCGTGGATTATTGGTGCGCCTGGATTGACAAGCTGGTGGTAAACCAGTCCTATGAAACATTCCGCCAGGTTTTGTGCCAGTAGTCCTGCTGCTGTTGCAGGTGCAGTTGCTCCCGCCATAGGCATTGGATAATATACGAGAGGGAATCTGTTCTCAGCACAAAGCTTGATTTCCTTCATTGTATTCTCTTCATGTACCAGTGGACTGATTGGTTCCTGTATATGGAACATCCAAGGATTGGCCTGAAGCTCTTCATGGCTTCCTGCAATTATTGCTCCCATGTCTATGATATCCTGAAGGGTATCTACATCCTTGCAGCTGAATCCGATTGTCTTTCTCATATTGAACATCATCTCTCTGATGATTACCCTGTCTGCTACATCTTCATGTACATCTGCACTGAAGCATGCATTAAGTACAAAGTCAATGTTTGGAAGATAGTCGATGACTCTTGCCATATCTGCTCCATCCTTGCTTGTCATAGGTCTTCTTTCACCTGTATATGGGTCATAATACTCAGGATTGTCAGGATTGCATCCGAAGTATGACTTGTTTCCTTCAAGGAATATCTTTCTTTCACCTTCCCTGTTTGACAAGGTTATTCTCTTTGGCATGGTACTTATTGCTCTTTGTACCAAGCTTGATGGGATCCTGATGATATCACCGTTTACCGTAGCTCCATGGGCATGAAGCAATTCCTGTGTTTCCTTGCAATCAACCTTCATTCCTGTAGTTTCCAGTATTTCACATGCTGCATTGAATATTTCCTTTATCTGTGAATCCGACAACACCCTCATTTGTGGTGTGCACAGTTGTTCAAATCCTGCTTTCATATTAATCCCTCCGTTATTATTGTTTCTTACAATTTATTATTAACCAACCAAACTATGCCATCAGTGTATTTGCCAATTCCACCGCTTCTGTAGAATCCGGTGAATAGTTAGCTCCAATTTCTTCTGCATAATTTACAGTTACCGGAGCTCCACCTATCATAACCTTCACATCTCCATAGAGACCGTTTTCCTTAAGTGCTTCAACTGTCTGCTTCATTGCCAGCATTGTTGTAGTAAGCATTGCCGACATTCCAACAATATCCGCGTCATGTTCCTTGACTGCCTCAACTATTTTCTCTGGTGAAGCATCCACTCCAAGGTCAACCACTTCGTATCCTGAGCTTTCCATCATCATGCATACAAGCTTCTTTCCTATATCGTGAAGATCACCCTTCACAGTGGCAAATACCGCTTTTCCCTTTGATGTCACATCGCCTTCCTTCAACAAGGGCTTGATGATTTCCATTCCCGAATTCATTGCCTTTGAAGCTATAAGCACTTCAGGAACAAACATCTCCCCATTCTTGAACTTCTCTCCTACTACATTCATTCCTGCCATTAGTCCGTCGCTAATGATTTCCTTCGGCTCTTTCCCCGCACTCAATGCCATTTCTGTATATGTCTTCACATCTTCTACTTTTCCAGCTTTTAAAGCTTCCGCTATTCTTATTAATTCCATTCCTTCCTCCAATATCACTTGTTTTTTATTACATAGCTATATAAAGCAAGTTCTGTGCCAACTTT
>CAZFYP010000331.1:0-2178 GCA_964523535.1 uncultured Clostridia bacterium | reverse complement strand
GCAATTTCACCAATAATCTCAATATTTCGAATTACTGCATCTTGAACAAGTGTAGAAGTGAGGAAGTGATCTTTTCCTTTCTCAGTGTAGGTTTCTATTTTGGTAATGGCATCAATAATTTGTTGAATGTATGTTAAGTCCCTGTTCATATACTGATAGCACTCCTTTTTATTGACTGGCCAATATTATTATCCTTTAAACCATTTTCAGAAACAACATCCACTCTATTACCAAGTAAATCTTCAAGTTCGATTTTTATTTCTACAAGGTCAAACAATGAAGCATTTTTATTGAACTTAACAAGAAAATCTATATCGCTTTTGTTTGAAGCTGAATCGTCTGCTACTGAACCAAATATTTTAATCGAATCACCATTGTTTTTATAAATTATCTCATGTATCTCCTTAGATTTTTCAAGAATTTCATTCAATGGCATGATTATCACCTTCCTATATTGTCAAGCCCAAAATGTTGATTTTTAGGGCTTGCTTTAAATAATTACCTCAACAACAAGAGCTAAAAGTGATGAACAGTCATTGTATCCTGTACTGAATAGCTATAAATGGGTATAACTAATAAAGCATCCTTACTTCTTGCTTTATAAAGGCTATAATCCTCTGTATAACTATGATGGTGAACCTTCCGTGTCTAATGGCATCATGTACCAACTTCCTTCGTCCCACCTGTTCATTCACTGAGTGCCAGCTAAGCTCTCAAACAGGGTCATGCCCTACGGAGAAAACTTCTGCCAGCTACAGCTCTTGTTTGTTTTGATTTTACTGACCTATTCGCTCTTCAAGGTACTGATAATCAGTGGACGCTTTACCTTGCTTCGCTCAGTTGACCATGTTGTTGATGCAGTTTTTTTACTTCATCATTATCGGATTTCTTTCCAGAACCCCGCTCGATTTCAGATCTCTCTGGAATCCAGCAAGGTTCTGGACTTGTGTTTCTACCAGTCTGCCTCTTTCACTTATGCTGCTAGTGCTTCCTGTTTACTTGGGCGCCTTATGTCCATTAACATCTTTTTCGGATCATACTTAACCCCTTTGGTCAGGATAGTGTATATTACTCTAAGCACTTTGCAAGCAATGACTATCAGCGACTGCATTTTTTTCAGCGGATTCTCTGGTCTTGTCGTATAATAGCTATGGAGTTCTTTAAATGCTTCCGAATGTGCCACTAATGATTTCGCTGCCTGGAATAACCAATATCTAAGCCTTTTGCGTCCTCTATAGCTTATCTTGGTTTTTCCTTTGTGCTTTCCAGAGCTACAGGCTACAAGCCCTAATCCACTTAGTTTCTGTATTTCCTTTACATCATCAAATCTTGAAATGTCACCCATCTCTGCCAGTATTCCGGAGAGTGTATTTTCTCCAATTCCTGATATTTCAAGTATCTTTCCTGTATGGGGGATTTTTAAACACTTCTCTTCCATTTGACTTTCTATTTCTGCAAGCTGTTCATCTATCTCTATGATCTTCCTGACAAACCACTTTACAGCTTCTTTGCTTACCCCTACTCCATCCTTCAGACCAACACTATTATTGGCGTATTCCAAGATTTTTCCGGCCCTGCTATAACCACGTCCTCTTAGTTTAGCAGCATGCCAGATATCTCTTATTCCATCCACTCCAAGAGTCTTCAAATCATCTGGAAACGGGGCTTGCTTCAATACTTCCAGGCAAAATGCTCCATTAATCTTTCCAAAAGCATCTTTGTATTCCGGGAAATATATCTTCATTTCTCGATGCACTCGATTGAGTGCTCGTATCCTGTCTTCAGTCAGCTGGTCTCTAAACATAGATAGTCTGCGAAGGTCCGCATAAAGCTTTTCTGGGAGGTATGGCATTCCATAGTTGCCATCCTTGACAAGGTTTGCTATTAGTTTAGGATCCTTTGTGTCATCCTTCAGCTGGCTATTATCCTCAATTTCCTTGGTTTGCTTAACAGCATATGGATTCACTTGAACAACGCTGATTCCATTGGATACCATCCATGTTGCAAGGCAGAACCAATAATGTCCTGTCGGCTCCAGGCCCAATACTATCTGAGTCTTGTTGTTTATTGCAGCGAGCTTAATCGCCCATTCCTTTGCATTATGGAAGCCTTCGGAACTATTACTAAATGAAAATGCGGTCTTACTGAGTTCTCTACCTCGGGTATCAATTGCCCTTA
>CAZFYP010000330.1:0-2253 GCA_964523535.1 uncultured Clostridia bacterium | reverse complement strand
CATTTGGATTTATTTCCAGTGCCTTGTCTATATCTTCTTCGGCTTCATCTATCTTGTCTTGGTATATTCTTGCAACAGATCTATTGGCAAGGAGTTCGCTGTTGTTGTCTGATAATATTATTGCATTGTCTAAAATTTCCTCAGCTTCCTTGAATTTATTCATATTAAGATAGCAAATCGCCAGCTCATTCAACGACTCCTTCTGGTCTGCTTTTATGAACAATACATTCTTAAAATAATCCGATGCAATTTCATATTCCATATTTTGTCTGAAGGCAAGTCCAATGACAAACAATAGATTCCACCACTCTGGAAAATATTCAACAAGAGGGAGCAGCTTTTCAAGACCATCTTCGCTGTTACCGTTAAGAACATGGCTGTATCCTATTTCATAATCAACAAGTTTTTCAAGTGTTTCGTTCTCAGTTCTGATTTCTTCAATCCTAACAGGATCCTGATCATATTCCATGAATCTATCCCAATAGTCCTTGGCCCGTATATACTGTCCAATTCCTCTGTAGTAGAAACCCAGCTTATAAAGGGATAATGTAAAGTTCTCCTCCTCATCGCAGCTGCTGTGATAGTATTTTACTGCCTCATCAAAGAATATATCTGATTTCCTGCTGTTTTTCTTCTCTAAATAATCAACAGCCAGATTTTCAAGAGCATTTCCCAAAATAAAAAGGTTTCTGGCACTTGATTCAATTTCAACGAGCGCCAACGCAAATATTACTGCATACTCCAGTTTTTCACCGAACTTGTTTATCAGGTGAATTACATAGGACTGAAGATTGGATTTTGACTTGTTCAATATTTCCAGATAATAATCCCTGTAAATAAACTCAGGATCCGCTCCAAGCATAAAGCACATTCCTGTACATATATTTTCCATGCTCAATCCATCATTTAATGTGGATTCTTTAACATCTGTCATAAAATCTTCAAGAAGCAGCGGTATTTCCAATTCCCTGTCCAGTACAAACTCCCCTTCCATAACCGGAATCTCTGCATCTTTTTTTAAAGTTACGAAAGGTACATATTCAAGGTTTTTCTCTCTAAGTATTCTTATTTCATCATAAAATGTCATTTAATTCTTCCTCCAAAATATCAGTAACATCAATTCTTATGCTTCTTGAAAAAATATTTCTCTTGTCCCCGTATAAATAGACAATATATCTATCTTCATTCCTTATAAGCCTAAATCGATTTACAAGCTTCTTGTTTTGAATTTTTTCACAGCCTTCAAAGTATTTATTTCTGAAATTTTCGCTCTTCAAAAGCTCATGCTTCAACTTCAAGTATTCCTTTTCATTAACTCCTTCAAAGAAGGCCGGCATATCAAGATTTCTCTCATTAAGTAAAAAATCATCTATAAGTTCGCGACTTATATCAAGACCACCTACCTTTAATGCAAAGTCATGTAGTATACCATACATTTCTGACTTCTTAAGAGGCTTATCAAAGAGTCCTTCACTAATCCAATAGTTGCAAAAGGTCTTGAAAAATTCAAAGGGTTCATATATGGTCATAAGTTTTTCAACGGAATTTATAAAATGATGTTCATTGTAAAATATATCTACAAGTTCCTCAATCTTCTTAAGATAAAGAAGTTCCCTGTTTGACATGCAGTCTGTTTTTATCACTTCATATGGAGCAGTCTTCTTGTAGACTATCCCATACTTTTCAGCATCCCTTCTAATCGCTGTACCCTTGAGAACCTTTAGAAATCCTAGCTGTATTTTTTCTATCTTCATATTATACACGTCATTGAATGATTTTCCAAAAGATTCCATATCTTCCTCAGGAAGTCCTGCAATTAGGTCAAGGTGTCTGTGGACATTGTTTCCAGCACCTATCCTTTCAACAACATCCCTCAGCTTCTTTATGTCCGATTTCCTGTTTACTGCATTCAATGTACTGGTGTTTGTCGATTGCACTCCTATTTCAAACTGGAACATATCTACAGGCAGGCTGTTTATAAGGGAAATCATATTGTCTTCCAAAAGTTCGGCAGTTATTTCAAAATGTATCTTCATCCTTTTGTGATTATTTTTAACTATATGGTTAATTATCTCTTCAGCCCTTTCTCTGTCTGTATTGAAGGTCCTGTCTACAAACTTTATAACATTCGCTTCTGTTTTTAAAAGTTTGTCCAAGTCCTCCTTCACCCTTTCAAGAGGAAGGTTGCTCACACCATAGATACTTGATGATATACAGAAGCTGCAGTTAAAGGGGCATCCCCTGGAACTTTCA
>CAZFYP010000329.1:0-2258 GCA_964523535.1 uncultured Clostridia bacterium | reverse complement strand
AAGAATATAATTGTTTTCAAAACTTATTTTGATATTTAGAGCATTATTAATTTACAAGTGAGGAATTGCTATGGATTACGATTATGAAATTGAAGTGGTTGAAACCGAAGCTCAACCTGTCCTGTCAATTAGGATGATAACATCAGTCAATGAGTTGCCTGAAGAAATAGGGTTGGCTGCAGATTCAATAGTCAAGCATATGAACCTTATGGGTGAACAACCTTCTGATGCCATATTTGTTGCTTATTACAACATGGATATGGACAATCTTGATGTGGAAATTGGTTTTCCTACATCCAAGCCTCTTGCAGGTATTCATGACATTGAGGTCAGTGAAATTCCTGAGGGATTGAAGGCTATATGCTTGTATCAGGGTGCCTATAGCGAGATGGAGCCTGTCTATGAAGCCATGCATGATTGGCTTGAGGAAAATAATTTTGAACCTACTGGTGTTGTATATGAGTTTTACCTCAATTCACCTGAAGATGTTCCGGAAAGTGATTTGCTCACCAAGATAGTTTTTCTTCTGGAAGATTAAAATATGCAAAAAACCCATGGACAGTGGTAGCTTGCAATTGAGAAAATATGGGAGAGTATTATGAAAGATTTGAATATGGCCAGGGAAATCCTTGAAAAAGAGGAACTCACTCTGGCTATTGTAAAGGACGGAAAGTGTATTTATAAAAGTAAAAAAAGAGGGATATATCCTCTTTATATAGCGGTAAGGGACATAAAGAATGACATGAAAGGTTCGTCGGCAGCTGACAAGGTCATAGGAAGAGGAGCGGCCCAGCTCTATGCCTATGCGGAAATTGGCTGTGTATATTCGTCACTTGTTTCTAAGGGGACAAAAGAAGTGTTTGAAGAGGCAGGTATTGAGTTTATAGCTGATAAAGTAGTCCCCAAAATAATGAACAGGGACAAAAGTGGCATGTGTCCGGTTGAAACAATTTCCTATGGTTCTGAAACCATAGAAGAGGTCCTTGAAAAAATAGAGGTATTTCTTAAAAACATAAATTTGCTGTAAGGTTTATTTCAAAAACACAGTTGAAGATATTTTCTGGATTTGCTATAATGAGTATAGACACGAAGTCGATCTGAGGAAGAATCCTCTATAATAAAAAGCTGAAGCTGAATTGATGTCCCGTAGGACGTCTATTCGGCTTTTTATTTTTTGTAAGCTCTACTGACTGACCAACCATATGTATTTGCAAGAAGCAAGGCGGTTGAATATTCTTTTGACCGTTAAGATATTTTGCATAGAATGTTTGTTGGTGATGTATTTCTGCAGAAGATAAAAGATGAGGAGAAGTTATGAGACACAGTAGAACGAGAGAAACAGTATTTGCAGGCTTGTTTATAGCTTTGGGAGTGATGCTTCCCATAGCATTTCATGCAGTTGGTGCAGGAGGACCCATATTCTTGCCAATGCATATACCTGTATTGATGGCAGGATTTGTATTGTCCCCTGTATTTGCATTGTTTGTAGGAATAATAACCCCCTTGCTTAGCAGTTTGTTGACTGGAATGCCCGTCCTAATGCCTATAGGCCTTATAATGATGGTAGAACTTGGCATATACGGACTTGTAGTATCACTGCTTTCCAGCAAGTTGAACAGTATATTTACCTTGCTGGCAGCTATGATAGCAGGAAGACTGGCCGCCGGACTGATGGTTATGCTTCTTGTCAATGCAGTAGGTATAAAGTTTGCACCTCCACTTGTATATCTAAAGGGTGCCATAGTGACTGGAGTTCCAGGCATTATCGTACAGCTTATATTTATACCGGCATTACTTGCACTTGTAAAGAGGAGTAATCCCACGATGTTGACAAACCACTAAATAACCCTTATAAAAAAATAATGTTTGCAATAAAAAACCAAGCATGCCATTGCTTGGTTTTTTAGTATCCAGACAGTCTGGATAATCTATTGATACAAGAAAACAAAAAAGCGAAATCGGTTCTTTAACTTACGTTACAGAACCGACTTCTATGTTGCTTTTTTCATGCTCTCTCCTTTTCGGTGGGACCACACCCTTTTCAGGATTTTCTAGTAATATTCTGTAGGTCAGAATATATACTTAAAACATTTACACCATTCTATCTCATTTAAGACATATCAGATTGGTTGATATTGGATATAATTTGCTTTTCTCCTGTCACGTTAACAAGAGATAAAACCTTTGACCCTCTTCATCTACATCGTTAGATGGTCGATAAAATAGTATATCTGTTGTAACTATATTATACACCATTG
>CAZFYP010000328.1:0-2301 GCA_964523535.1 uncultured Clostridia bacterium | reverse complement strand
AGGCTCAGGGATATCAGGCCTTTCAGCAGCACTTTATTTAGCTGAAAAGGATTATAATATCACTATTGTAACAAAAAATTCTGATCCCTCGGAAACTAATACAAAATATGCCCAGGGCGGAATAGTATATAAAACCGATGAAGGCCTGAGGGATGATATACTGAGAGCGGGAAATAATCTCTCCTACCGCGCTGCTATTGAAGAGATAATGGAGAACGGGGAGGATACGGTCAGGGAGCTTCTGATACAAAAAGCCGGGATTGAATTTAATAAAAAGAAAGCAGAAGAGAATTCTTCCGAAAAGGCCTCGATCGCTGATGAACAGGGTTTTGAACTGATAGAGGAAGCGGCTCATTCAAAAAAAAGAATACTTCATTCATATGATACAACCGGTAAGAGTATTGAAACTGCTCTTCTGAATCTCACCCGGAAGTATGACAATATTAAGATACTGACCGGGCATATCGCAATTGATATTCTTACAAGAGAACACCATACCCCTGATAAAATGGCAATATATGAAAAACCTGAAGCTACACCTGATGAAAGAAAATCCATGTGGAGGGAAATAGAAAAAAAATACCTTCCAACAAAGGATTATGAAGATAATGAGTTTTTCGAGAAAGGTGGATTCTGGTTTAGACAGGGACATATTTTCAATGATCCATTCTACTATATTGATTATACACTTGCAGAAATCTGTGCTTATCAGTTCTGGATCAGATTTAATGAAGACAGGGAAGGTGCATGGAAAGATTACCATAAACTGTGTAAGGCTGGAGGAAGCAGACATTTCTTGGATTTGGTTGAATATGCCAATTTGAAGAGTCCTTTTGAAGAAGATACTATCAATTATGTCAGTGGTCCCATTGGACAATGGCTTGACAAGGTGGATGACAAAAAATTATAATAGATGGATATTTACAGACTGTTCAAGTTGGCAGTCTGTTTTTAAACACAATATGATTGGCTGTTTTAATTTGGAAAGACAGGTCATGCATGATTAATTGGAAACTTTAATTTATCCATTTAAGGAGCAAAAATGATTTATGATGTCCTAATAGTCGGAGGTGGAGCTGCAGGGTTATTTGCGGCTGCTAATCTAGACAAAAAATATAAAACTGCACTAATTGAAGGAAATAAAAGGGTTGGCATAAAGCTTCAAATGACTGGAGCCGGACAGTGTAATTTGACCAATTCGGAAAATATCAAGAAATTTCCTGCCAGGTATAATAATCCCGGTTTTGTAAGGAAAATTCTCTATGAGTTCAACAATAACATGTTAATGGATTATTTCAAGAATAATGGAGTGGAACTTTCGGTCAGGGAGGATAATAAAGTTTTGCCTGCAGATTATAGTGCTTCTACAGTTGTTGACTTTTTTATTGAGGAAATCAAAAGAAGAAAGCATGATATGTTTTTAAATGAAAAAGTAATTGAAATAAAATATATTGAAAGTAAGAGTATTTTCAATGTTAAGACACAAAATGACAAGTATTCCACCAAGAAGCTTATACTTGCAGGTGGAGGTAAGACTTACCCTAAAAGTGGCTCTGATGGAAGCCTTATTGATCTAATTAAAAAAATAGGTGTAGTCACCATAGATTTGAAACCTGTATTGACATCTGTAGAGGTTGAACATTATAGATTTAAGGATTTGTCTGGAATTGCTTTAAAGGATGTTAAGATAACAATTTCAGGAAAGAATAAGAAGAAAATCAAGAAAAGTGGAGATTTTTTATTCACTCACAAGGATATATCGGGCCCTGTTATATTGAATAATTCCCGTTATATGAAAGTGGAAGATGAGCTTGTTGTTGATTACCTGCCGGATGAATCCGCTGAAGTATTGGAAGCCAGGGTAAAAAAAGCTGCCATTGAATCTCCCAGGAAGACTATAAAGACTGTTTTTGAAGAAAGCATAAACTTACCAAGACGAATGGTAGAAAAGCTTTTGGAAGTATCACAAATACATTCAGCAAAAAAAAGATCGGAAGTATCAAAAAAGGAAACAAGAAGATTTATTACCAATTGCAAGGAATATAAATACAAAATCAAAAAAATTAGTGGGTTTGAAAGTGCCATGGTAACAAGTGGTGGTGTAGATACAGATGAAATTAATCCAGATAATATGTCATGGATAAAAAATAAAAACCTATATTTTGTTGGAGAAATGATAGATATTGACGGCGAAACTGGAGGGTATAATCTTCAATTTGCTTTTTCATCCGCAAAAAAAACAATTATTGGTTTATGATTTGACTTATTAGTGAATTCATGATAAAATTAAATAAAAAAGAA
>CAZFYP010000327.1:0-2312 GCA_964523535.1 uncultured Clostridia bacterium | reverse complement strand
TCTGCTTCGAGGAACTGAAGATGAACCGTTTCTGGCTTGATGTATATCCCCACAATGATATAGGAATAGCTTTGTATAAGAGTCTTGGAATGGTTTATGAGGGGACTCATAGACAGTCATTCAAGAGTGAGAAAGGATATCTGGACCAGATGATCTATTCAATGCTTAAGAGCGAGTATTTTAATAGACAAAAGGAATTGAAGAGTAAGTGAACTAAAGATATAAGGAAGATCTTTGAAGAATATGAAGGTAGTGGAAAAAGCGAAAAAATAGATTGGGGAAAGCCTGTAGGTAATGAAGTATGGTAATAAGAGAGTGATAGAGCCGCATTAGCGGCTCTATTTATTTGGGATTTTTTTTTTGTGGGTAACTTAAAATAAAATCTGTATCTCATATATTGCATTATAGTAGTCTTCCAGGTATTCCTCATATTCAAAGGCCATGACAACCCTGGGATCTGTTTTATGCTTTGCTTCAATGTACTTTCTTAGAGGTGTCACATCCATGTTTTCATTGAGTATTCTGGCACAGTAGCATATATAATCGCCTTCTGGAAGAGTCTTTATATGGGGAGATTCAATATCCGGCTTGTCGCTTAGGAGGATAGTTTCAGAAATCTGCCTTGAGACATTGCTTAGCAGGGATTGGTAATCCATGAAATAGCCGTATTGCCTGAAATATTTCAGTTTTCTGTATTTTTTGGAGTAAAGCTGCTTGTTGAGTGCTATGTCCATGTCTTCTATGGAATCTTCTGCAAAATCCAGTGTCTTGAAGACATATCTTTCGGGAAAGTTCCTTTTGTATATTAAATTGTCCATATCGTTTATGTCGGAAGATGAATAGTAGGAGTCAATCCATTCTATCTTGTCGATTATGTCCTTGATTCCTTCTATTTCCTTTTCTTTTTCTTCCTTGATTTCCTGTAGTATGGATTTGAAGTCGCTTTCGTCTCCTGATTCAAAGACCCTTCTTATCTGGTCAAGGGACAGTCCTATGGAGCGGAAGTATTTCAATCTGCTTATATAGTGGAACTGGTCAAAGGTATAATAACGGTAGCCTGTAGATTCATCAACATATGAAGGCACTATGAGATTGATCTTGTGATAGTGCCTGAGTGAATATACTGAAATATTGTATATCTTTGATACTTCTCCTATGGAATAATATTCCTTCAAATTTAGTCCTCCCTATTATATTGCTAATAGATTAATAATAAACTTAAAGCGGTCTGTATGTCAAATGAGTTTTTTAGAAGGTGTTAAAAACTCTAGCATAGCACTAGAGTTTTTGTGATTCGCTGCAAGAATCTGCTTGCAAGAACTATATAAATGAATAATTTGTGATGGAATCTAGTTATTGAGTGGTTTAAATGGACCATTTCTATGGATGCTTATGGATAAATTTAATCTTTTTAAAAATAAATCTTAAGAAAAACCCTTGACTCTAGCACGATTTCATGGACTAAAGTGTAGATATACCGGTAGAAAAGATTTGCAAACGTTATTATTTAGGAGGCGTATAGAAGTGGAAACAAAATTTATGACAGACCTGACTCACCTTGGATCAAGTGTGGAAGTACCATCTACGTCCATGCCAAAAGTAGCTCCCATATATATGAGTTCAGCATATGTATTTGAAAGTTCAAAAATCTGCAATGATGTTACTTATGAAAGAAAAGAAGGTTATTTATATGGAAGCTACGGGAATCCCACAACAGATTGCGTGAAGGAAATCATTCAAAAGTTGGAATGTGGAGAAGCCGCAGAGGTGTTTTCATCAGGAATGAGTGCAATAACCCTGGCTATAATGTCTCAGGTTAAATCAGGGGACCATATTATAGCAAACAGTGTAATCTATGGAAATTCATTTAAGTTTTTGAAGAGTGAGCTTGAAGGACAATACAATATTGAAGTTACCATGGTAGATTTGAATGAAGAGAATCTCCAAGACTATTTCAAGGACAATACCAAACTTGTATTTGCAGAATCTATATCAAATCCCTTGATCAGTGTCCTTGATATTGAAAGGATTTCAAGTATTGCCCATAACCATGGAGCAAAGCTTCTTGTAGACAATACTTTTGCTACACCAATTGTCTGCCAGCCATTGAAGCTTGGCGCTGATATAGTAGTCCACAGTGCTACAAAGTTCCTCAATGGACACAGTGACATAATGGCGGGAGTGGTAGTATCAACCAAGGAAGTTATGGACAGGGTAATAGACTTGTCCCGCACTTACGGACCAATAAACAGCCCATTTGATGCATGGCTATTGACCAGGTCTATGCGAACTCTTGAATTAAGGGTAAACAA
>CAZFYP010000326.1:0-2340 GCA_964523535.1 uncultured Clostridia bacterium | reverse complement strand
AGCCAGTTTGCAGGTCCTGAAATCATGGGCAAGACACTGGGTGTTGTTGGACTTGGAGCAATCGGAGTTCTAGTTGCAAACATGGGAATCAAGCTTGGAATGAAGGTAATCGGTTACGATCCGTATATCTCTGTTCAGAAAGCAATCGGTCTTTCATGGGACGTAAAATACTCTTCATCACTTGATGAACTTTTCGCAGAAGCTGATTATGTATCACTACACATACCATTGATGGACAAGACCAAGGGTTTCATGAATGAAGAAAACATAGGCAAGATGAAAAAAGGTGCAAGACTCATAAACATGTCAAGAGGGGGACTTGTAAATGACGCTGCAATCCTTAAGGCAATAGATGAAGGTAGAGTAAATTCATTCGTAACAGACTTCCCTACTGACAATCTTGTAAACAAGGAAGGTGTGGTATGTATTCCTCACCTTGGAGCTTCAACCCCTGAATCAGAGGAAAACTGTGCAAGAATGGTTGTCAATCAGCTTATTGACTATCTTGAGAATGGAAACATTACAAACTCTGTAAACTTCCCTAACTGTTCTCTTGAGAGAACTGAAGGAACACACAGAATTGTAGTTCTTAACAGAAACGTACCAAACATGATTGGTTCACTTACTACTGTATTTGCTAAATACAATGCAAACATCATAGAAATGGTAAACAAAAGCAAGGGTGACTTCGCTTACAACATCATCGATATCGCAGGTACTGAAGTCAATGCAGAAAAGATTGCCGAACTTAAGAGCATAGAAGGTATCATCAAGGTAAGACTTGTAGACTAAGAACTATCAATACAAGAAATAAAATCAAATATTTAGAATATGGAGAGCTCAGGATATAATTCCTGGGTTCTTTTATTATATGTGCGCTTAATCATATAATATGCAAAAAACAAAAGGAACCGTCCCTTTTGTTTTTTGAGACGGTTCTATTTTTTATTGAATTAAATATCTTTAGTTGTTTTCCACCCACTGGACGAGGGTATCCATGTCAGGTACTGCAGGAAGAGTCGTGTCCTCGCCCACCTTGAAGAGCTTGATGCTTGGAAACGAAGTTATATTGTATTTAGTAAGCAGATCTCCTGCATCCTTTTCATTTAGAACTCCAACCCTTGCTACATCAGCAAGTGCAACTGAAGTGTTGTAAAATGGCAGTTCCATATCGTCACAAAGCTCATTGCCGTCCTGAATAAATAATACAAGAGCCTTTTCCTCACCAGTAATCATTTCTGTAAAGTTTTCAGAATCAAGTTCAACAGGTCCATATTCCCTCTGTGACTGGTACTTGTATTCCTGAATAAGGCCAAAATCCTCAGCCATTGAAGGTTCAATGAGCCCTTCGGAAATAAGGTCCTCAGCAAGAGTCCTTGCACTGTCAAGCCTTGATGATCCAAGAGCATTGTATGTGGCCACTACAAGATGGTATCTCTTAAGATTTTCATCTGTCATTTCAATATTATCGGTGAGTCCAGTAATCTCTCCCAGCTTCAGTGCATTTTCATATGCATATGATGTCTCATATCCCAGGGCCCTTAAATAGAAGGTCAAAAGCTGCTGCATTGTAACCGAATCCTTGGCTCCGAAAATATTGTTCTCAGGAACTGTTCCCAGGGCTATTCCCTTCAAATAAGATCTTCCTACATAAGGCTTTGCCCATTCGCTTACATCACTGAATGGACATTGTTCCTTTGTTGAAGGCTCCCATCCTAGAGCCGATACTATCATCTTCATAGCCTGTTCCCTGTTCATGTCTCCTTCAAGGTTGGGTTCGTACTTCTCTGTTGAAACACCATTGAAAAGGCCAAGATCGTAGAGTATCTTTCCATATTCATAGGCATCCTTAAGCTCGCCGGTATAGTCATTTGTTTCTTCCTCAGGTTCTTCAACTGCTTCTTCAGCTTCTTCATGCTCTTCTACAGTCTCCTCTTCAGAATTGTCTCCCTCTTTCCCTGTTTCTCCAGGATCCTTAATATCTTCAACAGGCTCTGCAGGTTCCACAGTTTCCTCTACCGCTTCTTGTGGTGAACAGGCTGCGAGGACCATTGCCAGAATCAAAATTAAAATCAAATATGTCTTTTTCATATGTCTCCTCCAAATATTGCTATACTGATTTTTACCCATAAATAACCATAATAAACAATATTATACTACACTATTGAAATTTTCACCAATCAATGTTATAAATAGATACGGCAAATACACTTAACCTGCAAAACGAGGGAGAACATAATATAATGAACAAAATCTTCAGTAAGGATAAATCGACTATGTCATCTCGGGAGTTTGAAAGCAAAATTGATAAATTAAAATACTGAAGTTAACTGGTTCCAA
>CAZFYP010000325.1:0-2341 GCA_964523535.1 uncultured Clostridia bacterium | reverse complement strand
AAATACCGTTAGTTGCTATTTTTTTTGTAGGAGGATATATGAAAGGTAAATTAATACTTGAAAATGGAATGGAATTTGAAGGTAAATGTTTTGGCTACCTGGAAGAAAGTTTTGGAGAGGTTGTATTTAATACGGGGATGACGGGATATCAGGAAATCCTAACTGATCCTTCATATTATGGACAGATTGTAGTAATGACCTATCCTTTGATAGGGAATTATGGAATAAATTATGATGATATTCAATCTGAGAGTGCAAAGGTAAAGGGATTCATAGTAAGGGAACTTTGTGACGAACCAAGCAACTGGAGAAATGAAATGACTCTTAATGCTTATCTCAAAGAGGAGAAGATCATTGGAATACAGGGAATTGACACAAGATATCTCACAAAGCTCATAAGAAACAGCGGAACAATGAAAGGTATTATTGTAACTGAAGAAAATAAAGAGACAGAAAGCATAAAAGAGAATTTTAAGAAGAATCCTGTTGAAGATGCAGTTAAAAAGGTAACAAGAAAAGATACATTGAAAATCTCAGGCCAAGGTAAGAATGTAACCGTTATAGACTTGGGGGTAAAAACAAATATTGTTAATTCCTTCAAGGAAAGAAACTGCAGTGTTACTGTTATGCCCGCCCTTTCTACAATTGATGAAATTATGAATACAAAACCTGATTGTCTTTTCCTTTCAAACGGACCTGGGGATCCAAAGGATTTGACTGAGGTCATTGAAACTGTAAAGGGAATAATAGGAAAGATTCCTGTTACCGGAATATGTTTGGGTCATCAAATTATTGCACTTGCATGTGGAGCCGACACTGAAAAAATGAAATACGGTCACAGGGGAAGCAATCATCCGGTTAAGAACATGTTTACTGAAAAAGTAACAATTACATCTCAAAATCACGGTTATGTAGTTAAAAATGATACAATTCCTGATGGCTTTGAGGTAACACATATAAATATGAACGATTTTACTGTGGAAGGGATAAGGAACATGGACAAAAAACTCATGTCGGTTCAATTCCATCCCGAGGCATGCCCGGGACCACACGAATCTAGTTATATTTTCGATGATTTTTTAAGTATAGTATAGGAGGACAATATGCCAATTAACAAAAATATTAAAAAGGTATTAGTATTGGGCTCAGGCCCGATTATTATAGGACAGGCTGCTGAATTCGACTACTCGGGAACACAAGCCTGCAGAGCACTGAGGGAAGAAGGAATAGAAACTGTCCTTATCAACAGCAACCCTGCAACAATAATGACGGATAAGGAAATTGCAGACAAGGTATATATTGAACCTCTTACCCTTGAGTTTGTTGAAAAGGTTATAAAAAAGGAATCTCCAGACAGTGTATTACCGGGAATGGGAGGCCAGACTGCATTGAATCTGGCAGTAGACCTTTATGATTCGGGTATACTTGAAAAATACGGTGTTAACATAATAGGGACTCCTGTTGATGCAATAAAGGTTGGTGAAGACAGGGAACTCTTCAGAGAGCTGATGAATGAAATAAATCAGCCTGTAGTCAGAAGTGAAATTGTAACTACAATGGACGAGGGAATCGCTGCTTCGGCAAAAATTGGATATCCTGTAATCGTCAGACCGGCCTATACACTTGGAGGATCCGGAGGAGGAATTGCAGACGATGAAGTTGAATTGAAGACAATCCTTTCAAAAGGTCTTAATCTAAGCCTCAACAGCCAGGTTCTCATAGAGAAGAGTATAAAAGGCTGGAAAGAAGTTGAATATGAAGTAATGAGGGACGGCAAGGGAACCTGTATTACAGTTTGTAATATGGAAAACATCGACCCTGTAGGAATTCATACTGGAGACAGTATTGTTGCAGCTCCATCCCAGACATTGTCTGATGTTGAATACCAGATGCTAAGAACAGCATCCCTTGATATCATAGATGCAATAGGTATTGAAGGAGGATGTAATGTTCAGCTTGCACTGCATCCTGAAAGCTATGATTATGTAGTCATAGAAATCAATCCAAGGGTAAGCCGTTCTTCGGCATTGGCATCCAAGGCTACAGGTTATCCAATAGCAAAGGTTGCTACAAAAATAGCCCTTGCTAAATCAAAAATACCAAAAACAGGGACTAAACGCGTATGCAGTAGATCCTGGACTTGTAAATACAAGAATTGGTTTAAAAAACAGCGGCAAGTTAGTTAGTTTCGTCTGGAACTTAAGAAGAAAATCTGGAACCTCTCCAGAGATTCCCGCTCAAACATATCTTTACATATTAAACCAAAAAAACCCTCCGGAAGGACTTTATTACAAAGACTCAGCTAGTCATCCTTACAATTCTTTGGTAAACGAAGTGAATT
>CAZFYP010000324.1:0-2344 GCA_964523535.1 uncultured Clostridia bacterium | reverse complement strand
TCTTGAAAATAATAAATGGAACTACCGACAAATTGTCGGCAGTTCCATAAGTACTTCCTATTCAATTCCCTCTATCCCTTGATATCCCTCACTATTTTGAGCACCGTTTCACAGTGTGTCGACTTGTTGATTTGACGACAATACCTTGTGGTCGTCTGGATTATTTGACGGCAGTACAGTGGATTTCTTTCTTCTTCCATCTTTCTTGTGTTTTGCACCGTCAATTACATAATCAAGTCCTGTTTTATAGATAAAAGTAAGTTTATAGGGATCAATATTTCCATCATCGTCAATGTGTCCTACTATTACTTTCTCAATTAACGCTTCAAATACTTTCCGGTCAAACTCTTTGAATTCAGCCTTTCCTGAAAGAATTTTTTTAAAGCTTTCAATTCTCTTTGCCAATTCTTGCTCATGTTCTAACTGAATTGATAATTCATCAATACTTGCTCGAACATTCTTTTCTTTTTCCTCTTGCTCCAAAATTGAAATTTCAAACAACTTTTTATTCATGTCTTCTTCAAGCAACAAGTCTAAGAGCTTTTTCTTCTTACTCTTGATTTTACTTAATTTCTGTTCCTCGTTCTCTATCTTTTTCTTTATCACGTCAGTTCCCAGAGATGACTCCAACTGAGAAACAAAGCTATCAACCAATTCTCGGTCTTTACCGGCAAGCATTGTATAAGATTCCATAAATGCTAGTTCAATTATTTCTTCCGGTACTCCTTTAGCATGTCCACAGTGTTTCTTGCCGTCTTTTGAATTAGTAATACATTGCCAGATGATCTTTCGATATTGACTGTTCGAGTGCCAAGATCTTCTAGATAAATTACTACCACAGAACCCACACTTCAACATACTGCTAAAAGCATACTTTCTACTATACTTCTCTCTTGTTGTATTTGAACCTTTCGGTTTCCTTTCATACGACCGCTTTTTCAAATACTCATGGGCTTTTTCAAAAGTCTCTCTATCTACAATAGGTACATGGTGATCAGTTATATAGTACTTATCCTCTTCTCCATTATTAGGTAATCTCCTTTTACTGATTGGATCTACAGTAAATGTTTTACCCATCATCAAATCGCCTACGTACTTTTCATTTCTAATAATACCAATAATTGAGCTGCTGCCCCATTCGTTACCTTTCTTTGTTTTCCATCCTAGCTCATTTAACTCCTTGCATATCATTGTAGCTCCATACCCACTTGAGTATCGGTCAAAAATATACCGGACTGTTCTGGCATCTTCTTCATTAATCATTAGGGCTTTCGTAGCTTTGTCATAATCATATCCAAGACACGAAACAAACCCTACTAACTCGCCTCTTTTCATTTTCATCTTCAGCCCTTTTTTCACATTGGCTGAAATATTCTCCACCTCTTGCTGCGCAACGGAACTTAGTATTGTAAGCAGTAGCTCACCATCCATTGTCATGGTGTTGATGTTCTCTTCTTCAAAGAAAACAGCCACATGCTTCTCTTTAAGCATCCTTACGTATTTCAATGTATCATATGTATTTCTTGCAAATCTTGCAATTGATTTAGTGATAATCATATCAATATCACCTTCAAGTGCAACGTTTATTAACTTCTGAAAATCTGCTCTGTTGTCAACCTTCGTACCTGTCTGGGCAGCATCTGCATAAATCCCTGCATAATGCCATTCCTTCTTTTCCTTAATCAACGTTTCATAATGTTTCTTTTGAGACAAATAACTATGAAGTTGATCTTTATCATCCGTACTTACCCTACAATATGCGGCTACACGAAGTCTTTCAACTTTCTTTCCTGATACACTCCAGGACGATTTCGTAGCCTTGATTTCTTGTATTTTCATTCGCCCTCCTTTTGTGTACTTTTATAAGTGTCCATAAGTATTATACTATAGGGCAATATATATTTCAACTATGATATCCTTGATGATCATTGCTATCTTTCATACCATATTTCTTATTTATATCTTTCCGTACAATCAACATCTCATCTTTTGATATCAACTGCTGGGCATATAAATAATTCAACATAACCAACTCATGACAATACTTCATCAATTCACTGTTTCGTAATTTTTCTTCTAATACTTTTCGATTATCCTCCATGCTTATTCTCCTCAGTTGCATTCAAAAAATTCATCACAAGATTCACCATCAGGTCTTTCTCTTTAGAAATAGACTCTGCAATCATAATCACAAGGGCAACAAGTGTATGATCTTCGATGATTTTCCTGCCATTTATCATTAGCCGGTTATTCTTATATAAGAACTCTAAGAAAATTGCTTCACCGCTCTCGTAGAGCGAGCAGAACTGCAGCGTCGCCGAGTACGTGGTGTCGGCGAAGGTCA
>CAZFYP010000323.1:0-2352 GCA_964523535.1 uncultured Clostridia bacterium | reverse complement strand
GAAAGAATATCCAACGTATCACCTCTTGGAAAGGCTCTTATGGGCAAAACAGAAGGCGAAATAGTAAGTGTAGAGACACCTAGCGGTGCAATCGTTGAATATGAAATATTAGGAATAAGCTAAAATAACGATTTAGGAGGGATTTTTGTGTCTGATATTGAAAATCTTAATGAGCTGAGACTGATAAAGAGAGAAAAACTTGAAAATTTTGTCAAGGAAGGTAAGGATCCTTTCAAGATAGAGAAATACGATGTTACCCACAATAGCAAGTTCATTAAGGACAACTATGAAGAGATGGAAGGTAAGACCGTATCCTGTGCAGGAAGAATAATGTCCAAAAGAGGCCAGGGCAAGGTAGGATTCTATGACCTTCAAGACAGTGAAGGAAGAATACAGGTTTTTGCAAAAAAAGACTTGTTGGGAGAAGATGAATACAATACTTTGAAAACTCATGATATCGGTGATATTATCGGAGTCAAGGGTGAAATCTTTAAAACAAAGATGGGCGAAGTTTCAATTAGAGCCACTGAAGTTTTATTGCTTTCCAAATCTCTGCAGATACTTCCTGAGAAATATCACGGACTAAAAGATCCTGACTTGAGATATAGACAAAGGTATGTAGACCTTATCGTAAATCCTGAAGTTAAGGATACATTTGTAAAGAGAAGCATAATAATCAAGGCTTTGAGAGAATACCTGGACAGCAGGGGATTCTTGGAAGTTGATACACCTACTCTTAATACTATAGCAGGTGGAGCTTCTGCAAAACCTTTCATTACCCACCACAATACGCTTGACATAGACATGTATCTGAGAATTGCCAATGAACTCTACCTTAAAAGACTCATAGTAGGTGGATTCGACGGAGTATATGAAATAGGTAAAATGTTCAGAAATGAGGGAATGTCGATCAAACACAATCCCGAATATACTGCAATGGAAGTATACAAGGCTTATGTTGACTATGAATACATGATGGAGCTTACTGAAAATGTAGTTGCATTCATGTGTGAAAAAGCTAACGGTACAACAAAGATAAACTATCAGGGAACAGAGCTTGATCTTACTCCACCTTGGAGAAGGGCATCAATGCATGATCTTGTTAAGGAAAAGACTGGAATAGATTTCTACGCACTAAACAGTGACGAAGAAGCAAAAATGGTTGCAAAGGAAAAACTTCATCTGGATGTAGAAAAGCATTGGACTACAGGACATGTTGTAAACCTTGCATTTGAGGAATTCTGTGAAGAAGACCTTATTGAACCTACATTTGTAATGCATCATCCTGTAGAGGTGTCTCCTCTTGCAAAGAGAAACCCTGATGATCCAAGAATAACAAACAGATTCGAAGCATTCGTGAATACCTGGGAAATAGCAAATGCATTTTCCGAGCTTAACGATCCAATAGACCAGAAAGGCAGATTTGAAGACCAACTCAAACAAAGGGAAGCTGGAGACGATGAAGCCCAGATGATGGATCTTGACTTTGTTAATGCCCTTGAAGTAGGGCTTCCACCAACTGGTGGTCTTGGAATAGGTGTTGACAGGGTAATAATGCTTCTTACAGATGCTGCATCTATAAGGGACGTAATACTATTCCCTACTATGAAACCTGTAGAAGACTAGAAGCAGCAGTGTAAAAAGAATATTTTGACGAACAAAGGACTGATTTTAACCGGAGTAACTGGTTGGAACGGTCCTTTTTTATATAACTAAGTCACGACCTCGTGGTCTTGTATTTTTTTTCCTTGTGAATATCCTGTACAAAGTTACTCTATTATCAGGTTAATCAATAACTGATATGAAAATTACCTATCGAAGATGAAAATAACCAGGATTAAATCGCACGAACTTTATAGGAAGGGTAGAGTATAAAACAAGGCTGTTTTTGGAACTAATACGAACAAAATTTGAATGAAATACAATAATGAAAGCTAAGCTCATATACACGGGTCCTTGTGTGTTGCGTATAGAGTATAAGTGTTGAAATATCAACAAAAACTTTAATTGAAAAAACTTATAAAAATCATTGACAGAGATATATGATTATGATAATCTAGTAAAGCACCCCAAGAGAAAGGTAAAAACGAAGTAAATTTGTTAAGAAGTATTTTGAAGTTATTTTAAATAACTATTGACAAAGGATCACTGAGTCGCTATACTAATAAGGCGCCTTATAAAAGGGCTGCAAAGACAGACGAGTATACAGACATAAAAGTTTTGAAAAAAACTTAAAAAAACAGTTGACACGGATAAGCGATAGTGGTAAACTGTACAAGTTGTCAAAACAGGCAACGCAAGCAACAGCAAGGCACACAACCTGGTCGCAAACAAAAATTTGCTGCCCGGCAA
>CAZFYP010000322.1:0-2361 GCA_964523535.1 uncultured Clostridia bacterium | reverse complement strand
CCCTGAATAGTATGCTGTTTCCGTCCAGTATTAAAAATCTTTTCTTCTCCATGTACATCTCCTGTATTCGTATTGGATTGAATTTGTTTTCCTTGTCTTAGTCTTTTTATAATGGATTAATTCTAACATAGAAAAACTATCATTACTAATCATCTTTATATATTATAACTGAATTGCTTGCTTTATTCCAAACAAAAAACAAAAGGAACCGTCCCTTTTGTTTTTTGTTTTTATATTATTTCTTCACTTTTCTCATTACAGCCTTTCCAATGACATATACTATGACTACAAATACAAGAAGTACTGCAAGCAATGGAAGGAATCCGAATGTAAATACAACGAAGTCTTCAAGTGCATCTATCAGGTTGTTTACAGTTCTTGTAAAGCTTTCCTTGGCTCTTTGCCAAAGATTGTCATCAACAGGCTTTATCTTGTCATTGTCATATACTTCCCTGATTTCTATATGTATAGTCGACATTGAAGACCTGTAGTCTATATCACTGAGATTGATTCTATAGGCATCTATCTGGTTCCTCACTCTTGTGAGTTCGTTTTCTATCTGCATGATTTCAGGTATGTTCTCAGCTTTTGCAAATAGTTCCTGCAGCCTTGCTTCCTGTGCTTCAAGATTTTCAACCTTGCTTTCAGTATCGTAGTAAGACTTTGTCAGGTCCGTTTCATTGGTTCTTTCGCTAACTACTTCAACCATGTCTCCATCTTCAGTAATGAATCCATAAGCATCATCAAAGACTTCCTGTGGAATCCTTACAGTCATGTATCCGTTCTTAAGGTTTATGTTTTCATCTTTTTCATAGTCATAGTAGTAATAGTTGTTGGAGTATGTTTCAAAACCTTCTATATATCCACCGTAGAAATTGACTTTTCCTTTTACTTGAGATATGAAAAGATCGTAATCTTCAGTTTCAACGGAAACATATCCATTCTTGATTATCTTAAGTTGCCTGTCCCTGCATCCCTCTCCTGCAACTGTCACCTTGATTTCACTTTCGGCACTTTCAGTCCAGGCTTCGCCCTCTGTCTCTTCGCTTACTGCATAATCTCCATCATCATAGCTTTTGGCTATACTATTATCAGTAGAACCATAGTCCATTCTTGGAGCAGCAGGTTCTTCAGCTGGTGATACCTCATAATATTCACCAGGAGCGCTATCCATTGACATTTCATTTGTCTGCATTCCCAGTCTTCCGCTGTTAAGAGCAAAGGGAACCATAAGTACAATTATCAGTGCTGCAGCTATTGCTGACATTTTTCTTATTCCAAACCGTCTTTTCGTCTTTTTCTCTTCGGGTCTAGCATCCTTAAGCTTCATATGGAGTTTCTTGCAGTAACCTTCCGGTAATTCCTCCATAGGAATGCTGTTGAGCTCCTTTACTAGGCTTTTTATCTTTTCTAGCTCATTCCTGCAGTCTTCACATTCCGATATATGATTTTCAAATCGAGTCTTTTCTTCTTCCGTCAGTTCATTGTCCAGATATAGTGAGATTTTCTGTCTGCATTCTTTGCAAATCATACGATCACCATCCAATTAATTATAATCCTTCATGTTTTCTTCCAATATTTCCTTTAATTTTTGCCGGCCCCTGCTTATTCTTGACTTGACAGTCCCTATATTACAGGTAAGAATTCTTGATATTTCATCATAGGTAAAATCGTTGATGTCCCGCAATATGATTATAGACTTGAAATCATCATCAAGTTTTTCTATAGCATCCATAACCATTTCAGAAGTCAACTTTCTGTCGACAATCTCTTCCGGAGATGATTTCTCATCTTCCAGTTCCATGTAGAATTCATCATAGCCTGAATGGAAGGGCTGGTCAACCGAAACAGTCTTTTCCTTCTTTTTTCTTTTAAAATCAAGACAAGAGTTAACAACAATCCTATACATCCATGTCTTAAAGGATGAATTCATATTGAACTTATTAATATTTTTGAATACCTTAATCAAGGACTCCTGAGAAACGTCTTCAGCATCCTCCTTATTCCTTAAATACTTCAAGGCAATATTGTATGCTACTTTTTTATAATCCTTGATAAGAGTTTCAAACGAGTCGATGTCCCCTTTCTGACTCATTTTAATCAATAAAATCTCTGCATCATTCAAAATATTCACCCCATTTGTTAATATAGACGATTATAATTAATCATTGTTCCATAAATATAAATATTTTTAATTTAAAAGGTGCTTCCTTGCATCATTTCTCATATAACTTGTTCAGGAAGAATACTGCCAATATACCCGGACCCGTGTGCGCAGCTATGGCACCGCCCATATATTCAGTTATAAAACTATGGCATCCTGTTTCATTTTTTATCTTTTCCATCAATATATCCATTGAC
>CAZFYP010000321.1:0-2366 GCA_964523535.1 uncultured Clostridia bacterium | reverse complement strand
CTTGCATCAGAATCATAGATTTTATCTATAACAGCAGCATATTCCATTTCATTTGGTACCTTATGATAATCAAATACATAGAATACTGTTATAATACTGTCGTACTTTTTAGCTAAATCCTCTACCATATCCAAGGCTTTCTGGCACTCAACTGATCCGTCTATTGGGAACAAAATCTTTTTCATATTTACCACCCTTCAAATATTAAATTTAACTCTCTTGTTACTTATATTATACAATATATATGCATTCATGAAAAGTGATTTGCGTTCTTTATTTAGGAATTCTTATCTCTTGTAAGGGGAATATAAGGTGTGGATTTTCCATATTGTTGAATTCTGAAAGAATTTGCCACGTAGAATTATATTTTTCAGCAATTCTCCACAAAACATCCCCTGATACAACATAATATACCTCATATTCCATTATCATATCAGGTGTTACAGGTTCTACAGGAGGTACGGGTTCTGGAACTTCCTGATCCAAAGTTATTTTGCCCGTATCTGCCAATTCAAATACATTTAAAGCCTGAACGTTCAATGTCCTACCGTCTTCAGAAGTCGGTATTGTTATTTCACCATCTTTTACCATCTGAAGAATCTCATCCTTCATTTCATGTTCAAGATCGGCTCCAACTATCTTCCAGTTGTTGTCCACTGTTGGAGTGAGTACTCCGTCCTTATTTTCATTTGTATACTTGATTATCATATCCCTGATTCTACCATCAGGAATTTCTGGATACATGGCTACAGACTCATAATACAAGTCATCCATCGTAACAAGTTCAAGTCCCATAAGGGTACCAAACCTGTAGTTGTTGACTGAGAGCTTGTAAACAGCTGTTGGATCCAATGCCATTCCTTTGACCATTACATTTTTGATTCTGCTTCCTGCTTCCTGTGAAAGGTCTACTTCATAGGTACAGCCTGAGAACATATCGTAGTTATATCCCCTTACATCTGGATTGAAACTTATTGTAATATCTCCATCCTTGTAGGTATTGTAGTAGGATACTGACCATTCCATATATTCAAGAAGATTTTCACCTGTGATGTTTACACCCATTAATGTATTATCATATTTGTAAATAAAGGCGACATCCTTTTTCTTGAAGTCTCCGGCCTTAAGGTTTGATCCAAAATTAAAGAGTGCTGCAGATGAAATATCCGATTCAGCATAGTACATCTGAACTTCATTGATCAGGTCTATAACTGATGTGTCCATAATTTGAGCTGTAGGCATTGTAGTTATTTCATCCATACCTGTAATATAATCCGGCCTGGCTATGAAGTCAGCTGCTATCTGGCCAATAACCACATTTGCATTGGCAACAGACTCTTCATGAACATCTGTAAATGCATCAAGTATTGACTGGTCCGCTTCAAAATCATTAGTATTGATATTTTCTCCCATTATGCTTATAACATCATAGTTGGAATCAACCATGTCTACCATAATGTCTATTCTTGACACCCTGTTTCCCCATCTCTTTGGCTCAATCAATAGAACACCGTTTATTGTTTCATTGATTTCAGAATGGGCATGACCACCTATAATAACATCAAATTCAGGGAAGTTTTCTGCTATATAGTCTATTCCTACATCTCCGTATTCACCATCTTTTCCAAGATGGTATGAACCAACAAGTACATCATATTGACCTTCAAGGTCCGCTAAAACTTCTGCAGTTGCATCCGCCACTTTGTCAAATACCAGGTCTTCAAAATGCTCTGGATTGCTTGCCTCCCAGCGAGATATATGAGGAGGTATCATTCCAACGATTGCAACCCTTACTCCATCTACATCCATGATTGTGTAGGGTTCCACAAAATATTCTCCGGTTGATTCATACTTGGTGTTTGCAGACAAGACAATTCCTTCAAATGCTTCAATATTCTTTTCCAAAATGTCGAGTCCAAAATTGAATTCATGATTACCAAGAGTCCATACATCATATTCTATCAAATTCATGGCTTCAACCATGGGATGGATGTCTCTTTCGTGGAAGAGTTCGGCACTGTTGTCCTGGATTGTATCCCCGTTGTCAATTATAATAACATTTTCCTCTTCTTCCCTAATGGAATTGATGACAGCCGCAGCCTTTGCTATTCCAGCATCGCTGTCAGGTGCATCCAATGCATAGTCATGGGGATATATCCTGCCGTGGAGATCTGATGTCGCTAGAATGGTTATGGTTTTCTGAGTGGACTCATCACCAAATGCCACAGGTGACAAGATTGAAAATATTAGAACTATAGCTAAAACAAGGGATAGTCGCTTTGTAATAAATTTCATTTTCATACCTCCTATATTTAAAGTACCTATGTACTTTATTGTTATTATCGAGATACTTATGAATATTCACA
>CAZFYP010000320.1:0-2368 GCA_964523535.1 uncultured Clostridia bacterium | reverse complement strand
GTAATATAGGTATTCACGGTGAAATTCGAGGCTATACCATCAACAATTTCATAAAGATGTTTTCAAGCCTTACATTTACAAGACTTATGTTTAAGTCTGTAGGTATAGGAGTTTTGGTAACGCTGATTTGTATAGTGATTGCCTATCCTGCCGCATGGGGAATAGCAAAAGTTGTAAAACCCAAAAACAAGAATCTTCTCATGATGCTGGTAATAGTTCCATTTTTCACTAGTCAGCTATTGCTCATATATGCAATAATGGTTATTTTTCAGGCTAAGGGGGTTGTTATGACCTTTCTTGGAGCTATGGATCTGGCGGATCCGTCAACGTCCATACTTTATTCAAACCTTGCGGTAGTAATAGTGCTTGTATACGAGTATCTGCCCTATATGATTCTCAGTCTATATACTTCCATTGAAGGTATAGACGATAACCTCATTAATGCATCCCAGTCACTGGGAGCAGGAAAATTGGAAACATTTAAGAACATAGTATTTCCCATGTCCATACCCGGACTTCTATCGGGGATTCTATTGGTACTTGTTCCCGTAACAGGAAGTTTTGTGGAGCCAACACTTGTGGGGGGACCAAACGGCATGATGGTGGGTTCCCTTATCAATTCCCAGTTTTCAACAGTGCTCAACATGGGATATGGAGCAGCCTTGTCCTTTGTCTTTCTTATACTACTCAGTATAATAATGGCTGTAGTGAGGAAGTCAATCAAGATAGCCAACAGAACCATAGGAGGTATGGATGAATGAGAAATAAAAAGTTCAATACTTTCATAAAGATATGGCTGGCTATGACCTACTTCATAATCTTCATACCCATATTTGTAATAATAATGATGTCCTTCAACAAGACGCCTTTCGGCATGCTTCCTTTTGTATTCACTACGGAATGGTATGTAATGCTTTTCGAGGAAAGTAATCTTTTCCCGGCTACTCTTTTGTCATTGAAGCTTTCAGGTTCGGTAGCCCTGACTTCCATGGTTATTGGAACAATTACGGCTCTTGGAGCCCAGTATGTTCCTAAAAAAATAAGCGACACCCTCATGGGAGTGGCACAGCTTCCCATTATCATTCCCTGGCTGGTTCAGGCAATAGCTTTATTGTTGCTTTTCAACCTTACAGGTCTTGGTCGGTCATACATAGGAATGTATTTTGGTAACCTGATAGTTGTACTTCCATATTGTATAATGATGGTTCTTGCAAGATTCAACGAAGCTGACAGAACTCCGGAAGATGCTGCAAGGATGCTGGGGGCCTCTTATCCAAGGGTATTCAGGGATGTTATATTTCCAATGCTCGTGCCCGGTATAATATCAGGGGGACTCATGTCCTTCATGGTATGCTTCAATGCCTTTGCAATGCAGTATTTTCTTGCACCCTTTGGAGTCAGGACACTGCCAATGGAAATCTTCACACTTATAAGGGTGGGCTACAAGCCTGACATGAATGCTCTTGCAAGCATAATTATGGTTATAACAATAGCCCTTGTACTGCTGCTCAACAAGCTTGGCTACTCGGCAAACAGATTGATGAAATCTAAGTAAAGGGATGAAAATTATGAAATGTCAAATAAGGACCTTTCCTAGTGTAAATGTTCAGAAAGAGGAGATAATGAATTGAAAGGATTAGTAATAGAAAATATAAACAAGTCATTTGGGACCAATCAGGTACTTTTTGACATAAACTTCCAGGTCAAGGATGGAGACTTTGTGTCCCTATTGGGACCTTCGGGTTGTGGCAAGACGACCATACTCAGGATAATAAACGGACTTGAAACGGCAGACACAGGCTCTGTAATAGTAAATGGTCAAGATATTACAAGGGTCCCTGTAGAGAAGAGGAATATAGGTATGGTTTTCCAGAACTATGCACTTTTTCCAACAATGTCAGTTGCAAAAAACATTGGCTACGGTCTCAATATAAGAAAGAAAAGCAAGGAAGAAATAGCGGAGAAGGTGAATTGGGCCCTTAAGCTTGTGAAGCTTGAAGGAATGGAGGACAGGAAGATCACCAAGCTTTCAGGAGGCCAGCAGCAGAGGATAGCTCTGGCAAGAGCCCTTGTCATAGAACCATCCATACTTCTTCTTGATGAGCCCTTGTCGGCTCTGGACAGAAAAATAAGGGCAGAGATGCAGTACGAGCTTAGAAATATTCAACAGAAAATAGGAATAACTACAATATTTGTAACCCACGATCAGGAAGAGGCTCTTACTATGTCAGACAAGATCATACTCATGAACGAGGGTGTAATAGAGCAGGAAGCAGATCCTATCAATCTTTACAATTATCCAAAGTCCATTTTCGCCTCGGATTTTCTTGGAAAGGCAAACATACTCAAGGGAAAACTGGTGGAAAAT
>CAZFYP010000319.1:0-2388 GCA_964523535.1 uncultured Clostridia bacterium | reverse complement strand
AACGCCCCACACTGGTTTTGAAGACCAGGAAGCACACCAGCACTTATCTACTCCCATGCAAACACAAATATACCATATTAACGTATTCTTTACAAGAAAATTTTATCTATACGTTAAAAATCAAGAAAACAGTTTGGATGTATTAACCCAACAAGCAGCATGACACATTCCTGTGCACACTGCTTGTCTTTTATTAGTTTTATTTATTTATACTTGCCTTTTTTGAATTGTATACTTCACTTATTTCAAATACATCCAAATCCTTATCTGAAATTCTGTTTTCAATAAGTGTGCAAAGTGCGTCCACGGTTTCCAGATTTGTCAAAAGATCTACACCATTTTCTACAGATTTTCTTCTAATGGTAAATCCATCTCTTTTTGAATCATTTGCTTTTGTAGGTGTGTTTACAATAAGCCCGGCTTTTCCACTTTGTATGAATTCAAGAATGTCATCTTCCTGGCCAATCTTGTTGACTACCAGGGAATCCACACCTACGCTGCTTATTTCCTTGCTTGTTCCCTCAGTTGCAGCAATTTTATATCCCAGGCTGTCGAATCTTTTTGCCAGTGATTTGATGATTTCCTTGTCTTTAGGCTTTACTGTGGCAAGTATATACTTGTTCTTGTCAGGCATATCCACACCTGCTGCTACAAAACCTTTGTATAATGCTTCCTCATAGTCTTTTGAAAGACCAAGAACTTCACCTGTAGATTTCATTTCAGGTCCAAGACTTACTTCAACTCCCGATATCTTCTGTGAAGAAAATACAGGAACCTTTACTACATAACTGTCAATTGACTGGTATAGTCCAGTTCCATATCCCAAATCAAAAAGTTTTTCACCCATCATGCATTTCACTGCAAGGTCAACCATAGGCACACCTGTAACCTTGCTTATGAAAGGTACAGTTCTACTTGACCTTGGATTTACTTCTATGATATACACTTCATTGTCGCATTCTATGAACTGAATGTTTATGATTCCCTTAACACCCATGTTTTTAGCTATTTTAGTAGAAATTTTAACTACCTTGTCTATTATTTCCTGACTAAGGGATACAGGCGGATAGATTGAAATACTGTCTCCAGAGTGAACTCCTGCTTTTTCCAGATGCTCCATTATTCCTGGAATAAGTATTTCACTGCCGTCTGAAATGGCATCAACTTCTATTTCCTTACCGTTTAGATATTTATCTATGAGCACAGGGTTTTTAGTGTCCTTTACAAATGCATTACTCAGATAATTTTCAAGTTCCTTGTCATTATGGGTTATTTCCATTCCCTGGCCACCAAGAACAAAGGAAGGTCTTACAAGAACAGGATAGCCTATTTTATCTGCTGCTTTCTGTCCGTCTTCAACAGACCATACACCAACACCTTCAGGTCTGAGTATATCAAGAGATTCAAGGAATGCCTCAAATTTTTCCCTATCTTCAGCAGTATCAATATGTTGTGATGTTGTTCCATATATCTTAATACCTTTACTGTCAATGAAGTCAGCAAGCTTTATAGCAGTCTGTCCACCAAACTGAAGTATTACTCCGTCAGGCTTTTCCTTAAGTATGATATTGTATACATCTTCTTCTGTTAGAGGTTCAAAGTAAAGCTTGTCTGATATGTCAAAATCCGTACTTACCGTTTCAGGATTGTTGTTGATTATTATTGTTTCAACTCCCATTTTTTTAAGGGAAAATACACAGTGAACACAGCAATAATCAAATTCCACTCCCTGACCAATTCTTATTGGACCGGAACCGATTACTATAATCTTCTTTTTATCTGAAACTTCCACCTCGTCAAATTTTTCATAAGTTGAATAGTAATATGGAGATACGGCATCAAATTCGCCGCTGCATGTATCAACTATCTTGTAAGCAGGTACTATTTCATGCTCCAGCCTTAGATTCATGATATCATTGGCCTTGCATCCTACAAACTGTGCAATACCCTTGTCTGAAAAACCATAGTATTTGAGTTTAGCAAGCCATTCCTCAGTCAAATCCTTAATATGAACCCTTCTTAGAAGTTCTTCGTTTTCAACAATGTTGAGTATCTTGTGTATAAAGAAATTATCTATACCCGTAATCTCATTTACCTTTTCTATGCTGTAACCTCTTCTAAGGAGTTCTGCAGTTATATACAACAACTCGTCACAAGGTTTTTTCATCAATTCTCTAAGCTCAACAATTGACATCAGTGAATATTTTTTCTTAAATAGAGTGTACTGAGAATTTTCAAGAGACCTTATAGCCTTAAGCAAAGCAGCTTCGAAATTGTTTCCGATAGCCATAACCTCTCCTGTTGCCGCCATTTGCGTTCCAAGGCTTCTTATATCGCTTTGCAGCTTGTCAAAGGGCCACTTTGGTATCTTTAATACTATGTAGTCAA
>CAZFYP010000318.1:0-2398 GCA_964523535.1 uncultured Clostridia bacterium | reverse complement strand
TTTGTTACATTATCAACTCTAAGAATTACGTTTGACTATGTGTTATTCTATTGTCTAGGTGCATCGTCGAGCAGCAAATCTCATTTGCGACCAGACCAGGTGCATGGCCGAGCAGCAATGTTAATTGCGACCAGGTTAGGTGCATGCCCGAGCAGTAAACTTCGTTTACGACCAGGGTCCAGGTACGTTGCTGTTGCTTGTGTTGCCTGTTTTGACAACTTGCATAGTATATCATCTATACCCTACTGTGTCAACAATTTTTTTATCTTTTTTTATGTCGTTTTTCTTATGTCTTTTTTGTTGATTTTTATACTATTTTGCTTCCAGCTCCCTTTTGGGTGCCTTACTAGTATAGCGACTGTCATTGCTTTTGTCAACTGTTTATTTCTATTATTATCATGTCTTTTATCAAATAAATCAATTTGAAATTTTTCTTACCTATTATATATACATATATACAGATTTATATCCTCAATACTCCCATAACTTCCTGCAAGATTATTCGTCAACCAAAACCCTGGATATCCCCCTGGAGATAGTTAATACTAACCTAAAAACAAAAAATCAGGATAGATATTCAAAGCGTTAACTTCAAGTACCATCCTGATTCAAATTTAAATATTATCTAATTTCAATTTATCTATTCCCCAAATGTTTCCTTTACACTTTCAAGTCTCTTCCTTATTGGTACATTATATGGACATCTAGGCTCGCAAACTCCACACTTTATACAATCCGAAGCCTTTGAAAACATTCCTTCATACCTTTTTACAGCCCAGTCATTGAGAGAATAGCGTTTTACATAATTCTCCAATAGCATTGCTCCTGGAATATTTATTCCCTGGGGACAAGGAAGACAATATCCGCATCTTCTACAGAAATCCGTACCTATTTCCTTAGCTTCTTCATCTATCTCCGCTGTTTCCTCATCAGTAAGAGGAGCTAGTTTTTCAGCAACAGAAGTATTTTCGATTACCTGTTCTATACTGTCCATGCCTGGTATAGCAAGAGTAACAAAATCTGTATTAAGTATATACTTCAACGAAAGTACAGGTTTCGAAAAAACACCACCTGCTATTGGCTTCATTACTATTACCCCGACATTCTTTTCAGCAGCCTCTGTCAGGACCTTAACACCCTGGTCTTCCACAGGATTATAAGGAAACTGGAACGTTTCAAACTCCTCATATTCAAGAGCCTTTTCAAGAACTTCATGGTTGTGACTGGTTAATCCTATATGCTTTATCTTTCCTTCTTCCTTGGCTTCCAACATGGCCTTCAATGCACCTTCTTCCGAAACCACATCTGCAAACTGTCCTCTGGTTCCTGCATTGTGAATCTGATAAAGGTCTATATATTCAAGTCCAAGGGTTTCCAAACTGTCGTTAATATTCTTTTTCATATCATAATAGGTATAGGCCATTGCCTTTGTCGCTATAATGAAATTCTCCCTTCCCACTTCCTTAAGGGCACTCCCTATATAGCTTTCACTAACGGTATAAGATCTTGCTGTGTCAATGAAATTGACTCCCTTGTTCTTACACTCCCTGATTATCTCAAGAGCACCTTCTTCCGTCACCTTTTGAATAGGTATGCCGCCAAGTCCTATTACCGATACTTCTAATCCTGTCTTTCCCAGCGTCTTAAATTTCATGTCTTCCTCCTAACCAAAATATGAGTTAAATAACTTCTTTACATATACAGAGTCAAAGTACTCCGTCTCCTTGTATGCAGTTTCCTTGTCATGGTTCTTTATTGACATGGCTATTGAGTTTAACGATTGTGCATGCCATTTTGGATTTTCACATACATATTGTATATATCTCAAGAATCTTACTATAACATCATTCAATTCTTCAAGCATTCCCGTAAGTATTTCATTTCTGCATACTTCCCTTATTATCTTAAAAAACTCATAGTCTGCAGCAATATATTTCAAGTAGTCGCTGCTGCCGTTGTATGAATCCATTTCATATGATATTTCAACGAGCCTGGCTGCCTCTTCCGGAGAAATATGATCAGCCGCAAGTTCGGCTGCATAGGCCTCCATCTTCTTTTTTACCTGATAGGCGTTTTTCACTTCCTTGATGTCTATTTGGGTTACGTAAGTACCTACCCTGGGTATCATATTTATCATTGACCTGTTTGACAATCTCAGCAAAGATTCCCTTACCGGTGTTCTGCTTATGTTAAATTCCGTAGCTATTTTCTTTTCCTCTATAATATCACCCGGTTTGTATTCCAAGTTTAATATCCTATCCAAAACCGTGCTGTACACGTGATCATTTATATTTTTTATTTCCATTTTACCTCCCTAGTATTAGATTGATATATTAACACTATATATAGTATAGCATAACATTAGTTTTATTGTAATATTAAGTTGTTTTTTAAAAAG
>CAZFYP010000317.1:0-2403 GCA_964523535.1 uncultured Clostridia bacterium | reverse complement strand
CCTTTTGCAATATCATACTGTACGGGATAACCAAATCCACTTGCGTTTCTTACATCTCCAGGAAATCCAGGATATGCATCGTCAAGGACCATTATTCCAATACCCATTCCATAGCAGGTGTGTTGCTTTCTTGTTTTGATATAATTAATACCATAATCTCTGTTCATTTCTTCCTCCTATTGTATTAGTGCAATATATATTATTCCAACCTGACAGATTCGCAAGGCTTGGCTGTCAGATTGATATACATAATAATTAAGCGACAAGGACCTTTCCTTCATCTGCCGCACTCGACGCATCAACAGTATAAAGGTCAGCAGTAATTTCTTCTGCAAACTTGGTAGTTACAGGGGCTCCACCGATCATAATCTTGACCTGATCTCTGAGACCTGCCTCTTCCAAGGCTTCTATTACCTTTTTCATATAAACCATTGTTGTAGTAAGCATAGCAGACATGGCTACAATCTTTGCATCATTATCTCTTACTGCTTCAACAAACTTGTCTGTTGTTGCATCAACACCTAGATTTATTACTTTGAATCCGGCACTTTCCATCATCATTGCAACAAGATTCTTTCCTATGTCATGCAAGTCTCCTTTTACGGTTCCTATTACCACAGTACCAACATTTGGCATGTCTTCATCATTGATAAGGGGCTTTACAAGAGCTATTCCTGAATTCATTGCTCTGGCTGCCATTAAGACCTCAGGTACAAACATTTCTCCCAGCTTAAATCTTTCTCCTACTACAACCATGCCTGGCATTAATCCTTCATTAATTATTGCCAAAGGATCTGTTCCAGCATCTATAAGACCCTGAACTCCTTTTACCGCTCCCGGCTCGTTGCCTGCTACAACACATTCTCCTATTACTTCAAAACTCATTTAATTACCTCCAAATAACTTAATATTAAATATTATTTTTCTTCTTATATACTTCTTCCTCTATTAATTTACTAAACCGTTACACTATACTTTTCTTCCCACTTGGCCAGTTCTGCCAATACTTCACTGTCAAGCTCGGGAACTTCATGGTTTTCCAATATGGTATCTATTTTATTGATTACATTTGTCATAATTTCAGACTCATCAGGATTTTCCATCTTTCTTCCAAAGAGTTCTGGATACCATATTCCCTTGAAGTTGCTGAAGGTATGATTATGCTGCAAATAATGTCCTCCAAAACCTACATCCTGAATTACATCAAGGGCAAGTGTATCATCGTTGACTTCAACTCCCTTGCAGTAGTTCTTCATCTGGTCTATTACTTCATTTGCAAGTACTGCCATTGCAGGAGATACACTGTTGCAGTGGTCCATTACACCTATATCGTGCACTATGTTTGCCTTACTAAGTGATGTTGAGAAGAGTTCCATGGTTACTTCTGCCATAGCCTGTGGATCTACTGTCTTTGCATCGCTGCATGCTGCAGTACCAAAGAATGGAAGTCCGTAATAGTCCGCCATTTCTGAAGCTGCCGCTATTGCCAGGTGAAATTCAGGTGCTGCATATGAACCAATTGTCGTCTGCATATCAAACACTGTAGGCATTGACCCGTAAACAAGAGGTGCTCCTTCATTTATAGCCTGGGTAATACATACCCCAGCAAGTATTTCAGCATTATTCTGAACAAGTGCACCTGCTATTGTTACAGGCGCTGTTCCACCCATCATACTGTATGGCATGTAAACTACTGGAATCTTGTTGATTGCACTTATATAAAGTTTTTCAGTACTTTCAATTGGGTGTGTCATTGGTGGAATTGGTTCACAATAGTTAAGTATGAAAGGTTTCTCTTGAAGTTTGTCATGCCCGCCGGCAACTATTGCAGCCATGTCTATGATTTCCTGAAGTGATTCGATATCGTTTGTTGAGAAGTTGATGGTTTTTGAAAAATTCCTTACTGTCTCTAAGAATGTAATCTGTGATTGTACAGCAGGATCAACATCGCCGCACATTCCAACAGAAAGTATGAAACTGATGTTTGGAAGGAAGTCTCCCAGCTTACACATTGTCTTGATGTCTTCCTTAAGATAGGTTCTGGCCTTGTTTGATTTGTAGTCGAGTATCTCAAGCTGGTCAGAGTGGGTTCCAAAGTATACATTGTTCTTGCTGTCGATTATCATGTTAGGCTGTCCGTCTCTTGTATAAAGAGTTACTTCCTTTGGTATAGTCCTCAAAGCTTCTTCTACTACGCTTCTTGGAAACTTTACAAGGTCCCCTTCAATTATGGCCCCTTTTTCCCTTAGTTTTTCCAAAGTTCTATCGCCAGTCATTTTCATTCCAACGGTTTCCAGAAGGTACATACTCTTTTCATGGATTATGTCCATCTTTTCCTGATTCAATACTGAAAAATTAATGTTTCTTTTTATAGTAGTCATAATTACTCCTTAAATATTCCTT
>CAZFYP010000316.1:0-2405 GCA_964523535.1 uncultured Clostridia bacterium | reverse complement strand
AGTTGGCCGCGTTATTCAGGTCAGCGGAGGAGTCCACCACGACCGGGGGATTTCCTTCCAGTTCTCTTGAATTCATCATAAGTCATACCGCAGTTCCTGCATACAAGAGGTTTATTCTTTTCAACCCCAGGAACATCAGTCAAAAAACCTGACAGGATATTTTGTATTGAAAAATTAGTATTCAAATTTGTATACTTGCCTGCACACTGTTGACACAAGTGAATCTCAGTTTTTTTACCATTAATAATTTTTGTCAAATGTACTGTAGCATTGTTTTTTCCACATTCGTCGCACAACATATCATGACCTCCTATACAAGAATTAAAAGCATTTCCTTGAGCAGGTCGGCCCTTATTGTGTTTCTGTCGCCGTGGAAAATCTTCTTCAAGGATCTGTCACTAAGAGCCCTGGTCATTATATGCTTTTCTCTTTCATTTATTATGTTATTGTCGATGAGGCTGCTGATTATACTTTCAGCCCTTGTCTTGGTCAGGCTTTCACCTATGGAGTCCTTTATGATTCTTTCAATATGACCGTCGCCACCCACATTCATCTTGTAAATTCTTACATATCCTCCTCCTCCCCTTCTGCTTTCAACTATATATCCCTTGTCATTGTTGAACCTTGTTGTCAATACATAGTTGATCTGGGACGGAGCACACTGGAATCTCTGGGCAAGGATATTCCTCTGTATATCAACACTGTCCTTGTCCGCACTAGCCATAATATCGATAATATAATCTTCTATTACATCGCTCAAACTCGCCATAAAACCACCTCCATATTCAAATTAGTTTTAGACCTTCTTTTGACTTTGACTTTGACTTTCTTTGACCTTCATATTATTATTATAGCACTTGACCGGTAAAAATCAAGTGCTATTTTATTATTTAACCCCACAAAATGAAATTTTAAAAATAAAATCCACCTTCAGCAAATAGAGGCTGAGGTGGATTACATTTACCGCATATTTATTATTTCTACTGCTCTCTGAAGCTGGATATCTTCATCAATATTGTCAGGTCCAAAGATTATGTCGTCATCCATTTCAAGATAGACATCAGGCTCTATTCCCACTCCATGTATATTTATGTCGTTGGGAGTAAAATACTCGGAAACAGTCAGTTTAAGCCCTGCTCCATCGGCCAGAGGTATTATCCTCTGTACAATTCCCTTCCCAAAGGTCTTTGTTCCTATCAAGACTCCAGATTCAGTATCCTTGACCGCTCCCGAAAGTATTTCCGAGGCACTGGCACTTCCTTCATTTATGAGTACGGCTAGAGGTACATCAATCTTATCCTTGTCTGAATAGTAATATTCCCTTTCTCCATACTTAGTCTGTGTATAGGTAATGATGGTTTCACCAAGAAGTTCGTCTGCTATTTCTGAAACACTGCTTATAAGACCTCCCGGATTGTATCTCAAGTCAACTACAAGACCTGTCATACCCTGTGATTCAAGATCATCCAATGCATCCTTGAAATCCGCATCAGTCTGCTGGTCAAATGTAGTTATCCTTATATATCCTATGTCATCATCAACCATATCGTATTTGATGGTTTTTATCTTTATGTTATCCCTAGTTATTGTAACATCAAAGTCTGCTTCAACTCCATCATCATCTTCTCTTGATATGGTTATATCAACATCAGTACCGGACTTGCCCTTCATTACATCTACAGCATCAGAAAGGTCATCACCTGCATATTCAATTCCATTGACCTTTGAAATATAGTCTCCTGTCTTGAGTCCGGCCTGGTCAGCTGGTGTATCTTCTATTGGTGATACTATGATGATCCTATTGTCTTCCGTTACAGAAACATAAACTCCGATTCCACTATATTCACCTGAAGTCTGCTCTATAAGATCGTTGAATTCACCTTCCGTCATATATTCTGAATATGGATCATCAAGTATGTCCAGCATTCCCTTGAGGGCTCCTTCATAGAGTTCTCCCTCTTCTATGTCATAAAGGAAGTTTTCCTCTACAAAACCTTCAATATATTCCACCTTGTTGTATTTATCCTGCATTGTTTCATATTCAATATATTTGTCGTCGGTTATTATAACCTTGTCATAATTCTTGATTGCAAAATAGTTGTTTGCTGCAGTTGTAAGGACTATTGTAATAATCACCGCAATCAGTACAGTGAAAAAAGCCCTGGTTTTTGATATCATAAACTTCTCCTTCTTTCTTTAATTATGTAATCCCTTGCTGGCTAACACGAGTCTTGTAAAACATTTTCTTTATCTCGCTTTCAACATTATACCACAGTAAACCTTAAATTTGTATTAATTCAAGTTCAAAATATACTTGATTTAATTGTATAATCTAATTATAATAGATATGTTGCGTGCTCCTATAGCTCAACTGGATAGAGCACCGGTCTTCGGAACCGGGTGTT
>CAZFYP010000315.1:0-2405 GCA_964523535.1 uncultured Clostridia bacterium | reverse complement strand
ACAGGAGGCACTAAAATGAATGAAATTTTAAGCAGCTCCAGTCTGCTTTCATATTTCCTGATATTTTTTGCAAAGATTATTGAAGTATCAATTTCAACCATAAGAATCATGTTTGTATCAAAGGGAGACAAGCTGAAAGCTTCCTTCATAGCATTTTTCGAAATACTGCTGTGGATCATAGTAGTAAGTTCAGTCCTACAGGGACTAAGCGAGGACCCAATCAAGGCAGTAATCTACAGCGCAGCTTTTACCATAGGTAACTACATTGGAATAACCATTGAAAGCAAAATGGCAATAGGCCTTACATCAATTCAGGTTATAACAAGGGAAGGCTCCGGTAGAGAAACTGCCCAGCTATTGAGAGACCACAATTTCGGTGTTACAATAATGATGGGTGAAGGTCGTGAATGCAATAGGGAAATACTTCTTATCCACCTTAAGAGACGAAGAACCCAGGAGGCAGTGGACCTAATCAATTCCCAACTGGATAAGGCAGTAATAATCATAAACGAGGTAAAAACCATAAGAGGAGGCTACCTCAAGAAGTCATATATATCCTGACAAGATAGTAATTATGATGCGTTTCCGCAAATAAATTTCCTCAGCTGCCTAAAAGCAGATTTCATGGCAGTAAGCACTTTTAACTCTCTTTCTCTTTAAAATATTTACATACTTTTAAAGATATGTCATTATCAAATATTTCATCGGAAGCAATTGTTCCAAGCACAATGAGAGAATCCATTGCTTCCGTTTTTATATCAAAACACTTAGCCAAGGCAGTCATAACCATGAGTCCATAAGGAACATCCTCTTTTATATATCGTGAATCCATGGATTCTGGTCCATTGGACTTGGTATGTACCATGCTTTCAGACAGAGTTTCATAAAGACTTTCCTTTTTGAAACCATAAATATTTTCAATATATTTCATCAGAGTCACAACTTCGATATCCAAAGACTTTGCAATTTCCATCCTTTCCTTATCCACTTTCTCTATAACCCGGGCTACAGCAGGACTTATCCCTTCACCATAGAAGTCAAATTCACCTCTTGTGTTTTCAATCCTTGCTGCATTCATTACTATTACTGAAGTATGGATTATAGGATTCATATTGGAAAAATTCACTTGCAAAATATTCTTTCCCTTAACAAATACATTGATTACCCTATTGAGCATTGACAATCCTTCATCAACAATTTCGGGATATATGGAGGACACCAATATTTCTTTCTTTATTCCCTTAAGATCAATATTACTATCATCTATCACTCTGCTTGCAAAAATGGATGAATTCAGTGACAATATTTTTTTGTAGTCCTCAACTCCCCTGCTTTTGGACATACCATCAAATAAAATACATCCATAGTTGTCAGGCATCAACACTGTATATATAGACCTATATTTAACTCTTTTAAGGCAGGTCAACAAGTCATTAAAATAAGTTTCCTGACAATATGCAGGTACGCATACAAATGCTAACTGTACCTCCTCAAGGGCGAGACTCAAATCTCTAGTGACCATTCTAACTTTGCAGTCAAATTCGAATATACCATATGAATTAATTTGGTAATCATATTCAGTTTTATTCTTTTCAAAACTTTTTTTATAAAGATTTACACTATGTCCCAGGTGTGTAAAATATGCCGAAACAGCATATCCCGAGTTACCACCACCTAAAACAGCAATTTTCATTTTATCCATCTTTGACCTCTAAAATTTAATCCTTTTCATTATATCAAATACTGCAATAAATTACATGTACTTTATCTACCATATATTTAATTCTAAAATAAAATCATACTTTTTTATCCCTCCGAAATACTTGACTATGCAACATTATAGTTTTATAATTTAATCAGGTTGACATATCAACCTGTCATATAATTTCAAGAACTAGAGGTTCTGGAAACTATTATTACAAAGGAGGAAGTTATGAAAGTATTAATGACCGGTAATGAAGCAGTTGCACGTGGCGCATATGAAGCAGGCGTAACGGTTGCATCCGCATATCCAGGTACACCAAGCACTGAAATAATGGAAAACTTTTCAAAATACGAAGGAGTATATGCGGAATGGGCACCAAATGAGAAAGTTGCGGCAGAAGTTGCAATGGGTGCTGCAGTAAGAGGTGTGAGATCCTTTGCTGCAATGAAGCATGTTGGAATGAATGTAGCCGCCGACCCCTTCATGTCCTTTGCATACCATGGTTCAAACGGAGGATTTGTAATTATCACAGCCGATGAGCCCAATATGTTCTCCTCTCAAAATGAACAGGACAACAGACTCTACTCTATTCACGCAAAGGTTGTTTGTTTGGAGCCCTCTGATTCACAGGAATGCATCGACTTCATGAAAATTGCATTTGAAATTAGTGAAAAATTCGATACTACCGTCCTTTTCAGAC
>CAZFYP010000314.1:0-2408 GCA_964523535.1 uncultured Clostridia bacterium | reverse complement strand
AAAATTGTAATGGATATTTTCTTTGTTAAATTCATAAGATTGCAACCTCAAGTACAAATATAGCACAGGTTTTTACATTGTCAATAGGGGTGTGATGAACAGGTCGCTTTCCGTGATGAAAAGTTTTTTGATATATTATTAGAGCAATATCTCAGCTATGAATTCACTATTTACACTGGAGATTTTGAAGTATCCGTTATATTTTTCAACTGTCTTTCTTATATTATCCAGTCCATAACCATGATTATCCTTGTCTTTTTTTCCGGATTGAATGTGATTATTTATGATTTCGATATTCCCATTTGAAGAATTTTTCATCATTATGTCAATTCTTCCATATCCGCATACAATATCGATATCTATATATCTGCTTTTGTCTTCAACATTAAGACATGCTTCTATGGCATTATCCAGTAGATTTCCCATTATTATGGTCATATCAACATCCGAAACATGTAATTCTGGTTGAAGGTCTATATTGCAGGCAAATTCAATATCATTTTTTTCCATCCTGCTTATGTTAAAATTAATTAAAGCGGACATAATTTTATTGTTTATTCCTAATATGCTATCTACATTACTTTCAACTTTTAATATGTCGTCCACATAGTCAGCAACAGTTTTGTCCCCCTCGTTTTTTGCCAGGTTAGAAATACTTATGAGATGGTTCTTTTGATCATGTCTTCTTGATTTAATCTCTTCAGTCATTTCCTCATATTTTTTCAGGTACTCTATCTGGTTTCTGTACTCATTTTCAACGGCAACCAGTCTTATTCTATCTTCTGTCAGTTCAATTATTCTACGTACAACAAAGAGCATTAATATGCTTATAATTGCCATTATAGCTGCTATAAACATGATATATTCAATATGACTTCCCAGCTGAGCATTTTCCGCATATATTCCTGTTGCCACAAAAAACACCGTGAGACTTAATATCATCATTATTAAAGTCAATATGCTGTATTTTTCTATTGTAAATTTCTTCATTCCAAATACTTTTGAGAAATATATTAAGATATACAACGTTACGATTTTTGAGGACAGTATCCCAAGTATTCTGTATTCATTCTGCTGGAGCAAAACATTATCAATATTAAACACTTTCATTATCAACAATGTCACGATTATTTCAACCAATGCGATGAGTACAAAGAACACAAAAATGGATAATGCAAATTTTAGTCCCTCTACATGAAAAAAGCGACAGCATATTAAAAATGACGACACTATAAGAGCCGCCAAAACTATCCAGTGACTGTTTCCAACAACGGTATTCAACAGTCTCATAACCAGGCTTTGAAAGAATATCGCAACCAGGATATAGGTATTTTTAGTACCGGGTTTTCTTTCAAATATGGTGTTACATATTATGTAGATACTTCCCGTGTCCACAATATTTCCAAACATTTCAACTATCCCATAAATCATTCCTTCCTCCCCCTTAGCATCCTTGATAGTTCAACAAGTACATTTGTCCTGTACTTATCCCCGATTGGAATGTCATCATTATATCCCATAAGAGTCAGATAGTCCCCCTGCTGGTGTATTATCCTTTCCTTATTTACAATGAAGCTCTTGTGACATCTCAGAAAAAAGTTCATATCTATTTCTTCTTCAACTTTTTTGAGGCTGCTTCTGATTTCCAGTTTCTTGTTTTCGAGTACAATAACAAGGATGTTCACTTTTTTCTCAAAAAATATAATTTCTTTGTATGGAATTGAGCTCATTTTACTTTTAAGGATTACATTATAAAATTTCTCCGTATCACTATTTCTTCTATTTTCAATATCTTCCAGAGCCTTACCTAGAATCCTTTTAAACCTTCTACTGTCAATTGGTTTCATGATATAGTTAAAGGCAAACTGAGCAAAGGCTTCTACCGCATAGTCAGGATGGCTGGTTACGAATATAATCAGTACTTTGTCATTAATCTCCCTTAGTTTTCTTGACAATTCTATACCCTTCATATCCTCAAGTTCAATATCTAGAAATGCAATATCTACAGTGGCGATATCCTCATGTTCCAGTAACTCTTTCCCACTTGAAACATCAATCTTCTTATACTTACTTTTACTATATGCAAAGTATTTTTCAATTTCATTAGATAGTACTTCCCTGTGCAGTTTTACATCATCACAAACAATAATTTTATATTCCATATGCCCTACCATATTTACTATTCCCCCGCTTTATTTTAACCAATTCTTCTCAAATCATATTGATTCTCAATATATTGACATCACTCGAAATCCATTAATAAATAAGGTGATACCTGCGGACAGATATCACCATTATAACCTAACTTATCCCCGAATATCCCCTGAAACCATTGTAACATTATAAATCTAACAATTCAAACCGTCTTCATTAATGAAAAATTACACTTTCTTAACATATGCTCTTTT
>CAZFYP010000313.1:0-2411 GCA_964523535.1 uncultured Clostridia bacterium | reverse complement strand
TAAAATCAATACAAATAAAAAAAAATTGCACTAAAATCAGTACAATTTATTCTATTTTTATCAATTTCTTGAAATTACATTCAGTAATTCTTTTTTTAAAGATGCCATATTGTCATCATTGAAGCTTCTTTTTGTTATATTGTCCTTGATATCTTTTTCGTAGATTATCCTTGCAGGACATCCATCAAGTATATATATATTATCTGCAAGATATACTGCTTCGTCAATATCATGGGTAATATACACTACTGTTTTTAACGATCTTGACCAGATTGACCTGAATGAATCCATAACCGACATCTTAAGTTTCATATCAAGGCCGCTGAAGGGTTCATCCATAAACAGAACCTGGGAAGGATATGAAAAGGCCCTTGCTATTGACAGTCTCTGCTTCATGCCACCGCTGAGTTCCTCTGGATACATGTTTTTTGAAGATTCAAGATCAACCAGGTTAAGATTGTCCATGATTATATTATTTCTTTCTTTTCCATCTGAGAAGATGCCTTTCAACACAAAATCAATATTGTCATAAACGTTGAGCCAGGGTAGAAGCCTTGGTTCCTGAAAAATATATGAAAACTCCTTGTTGTGCATGCCCTGAATGTTTCCGGAATCATAACTGTCAAGTCCTGTAAGAAGTTTCACAAGGGTTGTTTTGCCTATTCCAGATGGGCCAAGAATACAGGTTATTCTGTTTTCCTCTATATTGAAATTGAAGTTGTCAAATATAGTTTTGTCCTTGAATTTTTTTGAAAGATTGTTGATTGTAATCATTTTATCACCTTTTCCTGTAGCTTAAGAAAGTTAAAAGTGCATAATTCCTTGAAACATTGGTATTATGCGGGTAAGGAAACTTTCTTTTGCGACTTAATAACTGCTTGTATACTATCCGCTACGCGTCTAACGTGATGAAGCCACTGTGTACTGGTTAACGCAGCGTAGCTGCTTTCTTGAAAAATAGCTGCATGATGTTTTCAAATATATAACTGAACAGTATTATGAGCATTGTCCATGCCATAAGTTCAGGTACTTCAAGATACACCTTTGTGTCGTGGAGCTTCGTTCCTATTGCATATCTTGGCATGGACAGAACCTCGGCTGCCGATACAACCTTCCATGCAAGTCCCATGGAGGTTGTAAAGCCAGCTTTTATATAGGGTTTTGCCGATGGAAGGTATACCTTTTGAAATACCTGCAGCGGCTTCACCTTGTAAATTTTGCACATTTCTATAAGCTTGCTGTCTGTTTCCCTTATTCCCTGTACCATGTTGGTCCAGATAATGGGGTAGCACATGAGCAGTCCTGTAAATACAGGTACATAATCGGATTTGAACCATATGATAGCTATGATAATCACTGACATGACCGGTGTTGAACGTATGAGCAGTATAAGTGGCTCGAATATGTGATAAATCTTTTTGTTCAATCCGCAGAAAAATCCTGTTGTTATTCCTAAAATTGCAGATACGATAAAACTTGCTATGACTCTCAGTGATGTAGACAATATGATTTTTAAAAACCTATCATCTCCGGTTATGTCAAAAACTGCATATAAAACGCTCAGTGGCGAGGGAAGGTATATATCCTTTTTAATGACAAGATACAATACTTCCCATAAAATCAGCCAAATCGCTATTCCTATTAATCTGTATTTCTTACTTTGAGTAGAAGAAATCTTCATCCGGGAGCTTGCCTCCTATTGAAGAAGGATTGAAGTTCATCAATACTTCCAGGAAAGTGTTGATTTCATCCTTCGCTTCCTGTGCCGGTCTGAACACTATTGCACATTTTGGTATGGCTGCTTCTGCAAGTTTTGCATTTGGCAGTATTCCGTTGGATTCTATCAACACGCCTGCCTCGGCAGGATTCTCATTTACCCAGTTGACAGACTCTTCGTATTTGGACATAAACTCTGAAATAAATTCCTTGTTGTTTTCTGCAAATTCCTTGTTTACCAGTAGACATCCCATTGTAAGATCGCCTGCATTGTCAGTTGCCTCATTCCATGCATCGTTTAAGTCTACTAGAAGGTTTACATTTTCAGCTTTCATTACAACCTGTGTTACGAAAGGCTGTGGAAGGACTGCTGCTGGTGCATCTCCTGCTATTACAGCCTGTGCAAGGGAGGCGTGATCCGGGAAGAATTGGATTTCTATATCATCCCTTAGACCTGATTTTTCGAGTATATAGTTGATTGCATAGTCGGGAGTGGCTCCCTGACCGCTTACATAAAGAGTTTGTCCCTTAAGGTCCTCTAGACTTGATATGTCTGCACTTCCTACTACATGTATTACACCAAGAGTGTTAAGAGCAAGGAACTGCACTGCTCCTTCGGTTTTGTTGTATAAAACTGATGCAAGGTTTGTAGGTACTGCAGCTATTTGAACATCGCCGTTTATGATTTTCCCAAC
>CAZFYP010000312.1:0-2415 GCA_964523535.1 uncultured Clostridia bacterium | reverse complement strand
CAAATTGAAATCTGTGCGACTAGCACTTGAAATAATAGTACAATGTACATCTTGGGCTGTCTAGGCGAAAGCTATTGGAATACTCCTTCCATATGGAGTAACCCTACCAAACTGTGTAATTTGGTAATATTGGATGGGTTGCATATATTTAATAGTAAAATAATGATTTCTTGACACTATCAGGAGGTGTTGGAATGAATAAAAAGATAGTTATAGCAGTGCTTTTGGTAATTGTCTTTAGCATTTCGCTATTCTTTTATATTAATTCACATGAAGATTTTGACTTGGTTGAAATTAACCAGGATGAGTTTGAAATGAATGGAAGAAGGATTGTTTATAAGGACAAGCCTGAAAACGAGGAGGAACTTGTTATAGCAAATTATTTTCTATGTTCTATAACCGGTGAATTCAACAATAGAAAATTTTTGTATCCTAATATCCCTGAATCTGATGTAGAAAATAGCATCAAGGCCTATGCAAATGGATTAGGTACTAAATATATAGAAATAAAAGATATAAAATTGATGTCTGAAGCCGATATTAATAGTGAGATGGATTATGGAATTAAGTTTGTGGATGCGGCAATATTTCACAGTGGCAAGACTTTTTCCTATTATGCTGATGAAAACAATATCGAGGACTTTAAAATAATTAGGGTTGAATACTATTTCGAATATACAGATAAAACAATGGAGGGACATCCGCAGTATCCTCCGGGAGAAACTATAAGGTACTTCTTTTTAGAAGGCGACCAGAAAGGTAAATACGTAATAAGAACAAGGACTGTGCCTAGAGGAAACGATTTAACATATATAAGTGAAGATTTGGGTATCGGAGTTGAATTCCCTAAAGAATGGCAAAATGGACATTTGATCAATGAAACGGATAATGGCATAGAAGTATATAGTCGTCAAATAATTAAGAATTCAGATTTCGAAGGCATACTATTTAGTATTTACAGAATAGTTGGAGAGCTTATTACGGAAGAAGATATGTCAAGGAATCCAACACCTCCCAAAATATTAGGTCAAGGAAATGGATACACTTATGTATTGATAAAACCGATGGATATGCAATATCCTCCGGAAGACGAAGAGTTGGCTGAGAGTTACCAGTTTCTTCAATCCTATATGGAAGAAATTACTGATTCATTTGAAATTATTGAAACGGCAGGCCCTATCCCTGAAAATTCAGGATATAAAGTTGTTGGTTCCAGCTTTTTCACTATTGAAATACCAAAAGAATGGGACATTGAAACAGTGGAAGATTCCTATATGACATGGCTTATAAGAGAAGAAGGAAAAATGATAGGTGAAATTAAGTTGGTGCCTTACTTTACAGAAGATTATTATTGGTTTGAGGATGGGATACACTATACAGCAGACAACAAACAATTGCTAAGAAAGGCATCAATTAATATGAAAAGAAATTTCAAAGATGTTGAAAACTTCAAAAAAGTTTCTGAAAGCATGAAAATCATAGATGGTCCGATAAATGTTGTTGATATGTTGACTAATTTGCAGCAGTATTTGGCGGGAGGCTGTAAGCATGTTTTTGGAAGAATAGAAAAAATCGAATATGAAGATGATAAACCAGTGAGGATATTTATAGACGAAAAGAAGTACGTTAGAGGAGACTATCCTAATGGAGTTGTGTTAGAGGATGTTTCGCAATATCCAATAGAATATAAAATTGGCCATTGCAGAGTACTGCCGCTTGCACCTCCTAACTACGTTACTCATGGTAATTACTTAATGCCTTTGATAGAGGATTTTGAGATGATATTTCCATATGACTTATTACTTTATGAGTTTATTATAAACAGTGAAAGTGAAGTAGTGATGATGATTGGAAGATATTTTCATTGATGAGCAAATTGAGCGGGGGAGAAAGAAAGGAATTATGGAGTGATGATATGAGAAGGAATGTAACAATTGGGTTGATTGTAGTAGTTTTGCTTATGATTCTAATTGGATGCAGCAGAAATGATACCAATAACCAGATATTTGAAAATACTAAAATGATTGAATCTCTGGATTACAAGTTTTCCAACTATGAAATAACCTATGAAGTGTATGAGAATGCAATTGCTGATCTGATAGGAAAAATTGATATGGAAGAAAACCTGAGTAGAAATTTCCCATTGCCTAATGAATATGTTAAAACACTTACTGAAGAAGAGTTGAAAAAAATGATAGAGACTAAGGGCACTTATTCAGTAGAGGTTGAAATATCAAATGTATATGACTATTTGGATATTAAGTATATATATACGAAGGCGGCTATTGTGCCTGATGTCAAAAATGAAGTTGGAGTGGATTTAACAGAAACCAGGAGATATGTGTATGTCTTAGAGGAGGATAAGTGGATTTTGGCGAATATTGAAAGAGGAATGTACGAGAAGGATATTAAAAT
>CAZFYP010000311.1:0-2437 GCA_964523535.1 uncultured Clostridia bacterium | reverse complement strand
TATTGATTTTCATAAAAACTCCTCTTGTTTATATTCTTATTATAGTGGTATAATTGCTTTGTAAACCACTAATGGATTACTTGTTTACAATGATACATGAAAGATGAGTTATTGTCAACCTGGAACTTATAAAAGGTTTACGATTGTAAACCAATCAACATTAATTAAGTAAACTCAGTAACAATTTAGATAAAACTTGATGTAAATTTGATTGACTAAATCATATTTACAAAGTTAATTAGAAATTTAATCAGCAAAAATTCATATAGAAGGTGATCAAATGAAGGAAAGAATTTTACATATACTCAACAGTGAAAAAGACTTTGTATCGGGAGAGGAAATAAGCAATATCCTTGGTGTAAGCAGGGCTGCTGTATGGAAGCATATGAAGGCGCTAAAGGAAGAGGGTTATGAGATAGATTCAGTGTCCAGAAAGGGATACAGGCTTATTAAGTCTCCTGACCTGCTGACTGAAGAAGAAGTCAAGAAGCATGTGACAGCGTCAGTAATGGGAAGCAGGATCATCCATTTTGATTCAGTGGATTCAACAAATACCAAGGCAAAGGAACTGGCTGACAAGGGTCAGTCTCACGGCACTGTGATAGTAGGGGAAGAACAGGTGGCAGGAAAGGGAAGGCTTGGAAGAAGCTGGGTGTCTCCAAAGTACAAGGGCATATGGTTCTCCTTCATATTGAGACCTGAAATAAATCCAATGCTCATTGCCAAGATAACCCAAGTTGCAGCTGCAGCCGTTGTTTTGGCTGGTGAGGAAATGGGCTTTGACTTCAAGGTCAAATGGCCAAATGACATAATACCCAAGAACAAGAAGGTATGCGGAATACTTACTGAAATGAGTGCCGAGCTTAATCAGATAAACTATGTAATTCCGGGAATAGGAATAAATGCAAACCTGGATCCTGAGGATTTTGACAAGGAACTTCTTGAAAAGGCTTCGTCTATAAAGATGGTGACAGGAAAGGAAGTGGACAGGAAGGAACTCGTTGGAAGGATAATTAACAATTTTGAAAAGCTTTACGACAGCTTCATGGAAGACGGCAGGGGACTTGATTCCATAAGGATCTGCAGGGACAAGTCCATCCTCATTGGAAAGGAAGTAAGGATTATCAAAGGTGGAGAAACTACTGAAGCAAGGGTTCTTGACCTTAACGACGACGGTGAGCTCCTTGTAGAAAGAAAGACCGGTGAAATTGAAAAGCTTTTCTCCGGTGAAGTTTCCGTTAGAGGAAAGAATGGATATGTGTTATAATATATAAGTTAGGGTATTTACTGTTCACGACCTAGCTGTTTTGTAGAAATATATATGAAAGTTCAGGTGAATTTATGGTAGATTATTTCATGAAAAAGGCAATTCTTGAAGCTGAAAAGGCATATGAATTAGAAGAGGTTCCAGTAGGGGCCGTTGTAGTAAAGGATGGAAAAATAATTGGCAAGGGATTTAATCGTAAGGAATCCGACAAAGATGCAACAAGGCATGCGGAAATACTGGCAATCAATGAAGCCTGCAAGGCTCTTGATACATGGAGGCTCACAGGATGCACCATGTATGTGACTCTTGAACCATGTGCCATGTGTGCGGGAGCTTTGGTCAATTCAAGGATTGATAATTTGATAATTGGAGCAAGGGACCCGAAAACAGGAGCCTGCGGTTCAGTATTCAATATAGTTGATGAGGAAAAGCTCAATCACCGGGTGAATGTGGAGTTCGGGGTTATGGAAGACCAATGTTCATCCATGTTGAAGGACTTTTTTAAAAAGTTAAGGAGTAAGGACAATGATTGAACTGTTGATTAAGAGAAGAAGCATAAGAAAATATAATGATGAAAAGATTGAGGAACAAAAAGTTGAAATATTGAAAAAAGCAGCCCTTCTGGCACCAACCGGCAAAAACAAGAAGGAATGCGAATTTATATTTGTAGACGACAGGGAACTTCTTGTCAAGCTGTCAAAGGCAAAGCCTCAGGGAGGAATGATGCTTGAAGGTGCTGCCCTTGCTGTAGTGGTAGTGGCAGATGAGACCAAGTCCGATGTATGGATTGAAGATGCTTCCGTAGCGGCTACAACTATTCATTATACTGCACAAGACCTGGAACTGGGATCATGCTGGGTGCAGATAAGGAAGAGGATGTTCGACTACGATGCAGAAATAAGTGCAGAATCCGTAGTGAAGCAGATTCTTGATCTTGGCCAAGACATGAAGGTCCACTCTATCATTTCCATAGGATATCCCGAAAAATGGAGACCTGAAAATGATGTATCAAAGCTTGACTATTCAAAAATACACATAAATAAAGGTTGATTTTTGATTGTTTTTGTATTATATTAGGTCTAACAAGTAAATAAGAATTATGGTGCTGAAAAGCAAAAAGGGAAATAGGTTAAAGTCCTATGCAGCCCCCGCTACTGTACGCATGACGAA
>CAZFYP010000310.1:0-2478 GCA_964523535.1 uncultured Clostridia bacterium | reverse complement strand
GCAACTCTCATTCTCGCTCCAGGCGGCTCGTTCATCTGACCGAAAACCAGTGCAGTCTTGTCGATAACACCCGATTCGATCATTTCATAGTAAAGGTCGTTTCCTTCCCTTGTTCTCTCTCCAACACCGGCGAAAACTGAAAGTCCACCATGCTCTTTTGCTATATTGTTTATTAGCTCCTGGATAAGTACTGTTTTACCAACACCAGCACCTCCGAAAAGACCTATCTTTCCACCTTTTGAATAAGGGCAGATCAAGTCAACTACCTTGATTCCTGTCTCAAATATTTCAGTGCTTGTACTTTGGTCTTCGTATAAAGGTGCCTCTCTATGAATAGGTGATCTTTTTACACCTTCAACCTGAGGTTTTCCATCTATAGGTTCTCCAAGTACATTAAACATTCTTCCAAGAATTTCCTTACCTACAGGTACAGATATAGGTGCTCCTGTATCTATAGCTTCCATGCCTCTTGTAAATCCATCAGTAGAGTCCATTGCAATACATCTTACTGTATCATCTCCTGTATGCTGAGCAACCTCAACAACTACGACTCTATCTTCGATTTTTATATCAATGGCAGTTAGAAGTTCAGGAAGATTACCTTCACTAAATTCAATATCTATTACAGGACCAATTACCTGCTTAACCCTGCCTATATTTAATTCAGCCATATTAATCACTTCCTTCCATTAGTTTTGAGCATCCGCACCTGCTACAATCTCTGATATCTCCTGAGTTATTGCAGCCTGTCTTGCTCTATTGTATATCAACTGAAGATCATCAATCATTTCTTCAGCATTGTCCGTTGCATTTTCCATTGCAATTCTTCTTGATCCAGATTCACTGGCCGATGACTCTACACATGCACCGTAAATCACGGAATTCATGTATTTTGGCACCAGGTATTCAAGAACTGCTTCCGGTGACGGTTCATATCTGAATATTACAGGGAATTCATCCTCGCCAAGCTCCTCATCATTATCCTCAACTTCTATAGGCAACAATACAAGGGCTCTAGGCTCATATGAAATAGTACTGACAAATTCAGTGTAAACCACTTTTATTTCATCAATTTCCTTGTCACAATACATTTTTACAGCTTGTTTGCTTATCTCCTGAGCAACCTCAAGAGAGGGTGTCTCGGATACTCCAATATATGAATCGATGACTTCATAACCTCTTGCCTTGAAGAAATCCTTTCCTTTGGAGCCGATAGTAATAAGCTTAGCACTGCTCTTATCATTCACACTTTGTTCAACCAGCTTGCAGATATTGGAATTGTAGCCACCGGCCAATCCTCTATCCCCTGTTATAACGATATATAGGGTATTTTTTATTTCCCTATCGTCAATAAAAGGATGTCTGATTCCCTTTGAGTGTGTCATTATTTCTGTTATTGAATTTAATATCTTATTGAAATACGGTTTTGACGCATCAAGCTTGGTCCTAGCTCTTTTGAGCTTTGCAGTTGCAACCAGTTCCATAGCTTTTGTGATCTGCTTTGTGCTGGTAACACTTTTGATCCTTCGCTTGATATCATTCATATTCTGACCCAACTCTTCACCTCCTGACCATCATAGCCAGTATTTAGGCTAGAAAACCTTTTTTAAATTCTGCAACAGCTGCATCTACCTTGCCTTTGGTTTCATCATCAAGTTTAGATGATTCCTTTATGACCTTTCCAATTTCAGGATAGTTAGTATCCATGAAATCAAAGAGTTCATTTTCGAAATCCCCTACTCTGTTTACAGGTATATCATTAAGCAATCTCTTGTTTGCTATATATATCAATAAAACCTGATTTTCAACCTTGATCGGCACATACTGAGGCTGCTTGATTATCTCCATCAGTCTTTCACCATGGTCAAGTGTAGCCTTTGTTTCAGGATCAAGTTCAGATCCGAACTGAGCAAATGCTGCAAGCTCCCTGTACTGGGCAAGTTCAAGCTTAAGCATACCTGCTACAGATTTCATTGCCTTTATCTGTGCAGAACCACCAACCCTTGATACTGAAAGTCCAGCATTGATTGCAGGTCTTTGTCCTGCATTGAACATTTCCGTCTCCAGGAATATCTGACCGTCTGTGATTGAAATAACATTGGTAGGGATATATGCAGATATATCTCCTGCCTGTGTTTCTATTATTGGAAGAGCAGTTATGGAACCGCCTCCGAATTTGTCGTCGATTCTTGCTGCACGCTCAAGAAGTCTTGAATGCAGGTAGAATACATCTCCAGGATAGGCTTCACGTCCTGGTGGTCTTCTCAACAACAGTGACATTGCACGATATGCAACGGCGTGCTTTGAAAGATCATCATAAATTATAAGAACATCCTTGCCGTTGTACATAAATTCTTCACCGATTGCAACACCAGCATAAGGTGCAAGGTATTGAAGCGGCGCCTGCTCACTTGCTGTCGCAGAAACGATTATTGAATAATCCATAGCCCCGTTGCTTTCAAGAGTTTCAACTATCTT
>CAZFYP010000309.1:0-2506 GCA_964523535.1 uncultured Clostridia bacterium | reverse complement strand
ATGGAAGGGCATGTTGGAAAACTCCTTATATACAAATATACAAAAATATGCAAATACAAAACAACTAACAATTAAAAATATTAAACCAATATGACCATTCCTGATTATATACAATTATCAAAAAAACCATGTTCGAGTAAATCGATGCATGGTTTTTTTAGGAATAACTTTCTTGTAAGGGCTATGTTATAAATGTGTAAAAAATTATAAATATTAACAATGAGATGTATACGGATTTATTTATTCATTAAGTAACGAAAAGTAATTCGGGATTTATTGTGATAATAAAAAGAATTGTTTTTACTGCTATTTTATCTTAGTTAATGATATTGACATTGGAAATTAGAAGGAGTATGATAGTGTTGTAAGTGAATTTAAATTATCAATTGAATTCGAATTAACCCGTATTAAATATGCATAAAACAGCAAATTTTTGACATGAATGTGAAAACGTTATCCCGGTTTGATTCGTAAGAATTTAGCCGCTTTCTTTATATAAAGGTTATACCACGTCATTTATTAAGCTTTACTACACTTCGATATTTATCCTTTTCAAATCAGCATGATTTTCATAAAAAGTATCAATAAAATATTTACAGCAATATACTGTAATTGAACCTATGATATTTGTACTTCATAGTATGTTGTTTACATTTTTGAAATCACTGCATTCTTAATTTTATTTTTCCACATTTGATTTTTCAAACAGTTCAATATAGAGGATGATTTCTCTGGAAGATCTTTGGTTTTCCAATGAAATAAATAGTTTTGGGCTAAAAAAAAATATATTTCAGGAGGGCTGCAAATGATTGAAGAAATTACTATGCCTAAGTTAGGAATGATGGAAGGGGATATCAAGTTATCCAAATGGATGGTTAAGGAAGGGGACGAGGTTGCTGCTGAGCAGGAGCTTTGTGAAATCGAGAGTCAGAAGATAACAAATATGGTTGCTGCAAAAGCTGCAGGAAAGGTATTGAAAATACTTGTTGAAGAGGAAAGTGAAGTTCCCATAGGAACTGTCTTGGCAGTTTTGGGTCAAGCAGGCGACGATATTTCAAAATACTAGTAAGAAGGTATAACTTATGATTGGGATAATTGCAAATCCATCATCCGGCAAGGATATAAGGAGACTTGTATCCCAAGCTACAGTATTCGACAATATGGAAAAGGTTAATATTGTTCAACGAATAGTATCTGTAATATATTCGGCGGGGTTGAATGATATTTACATGATGCCTGATGCCTTTTACATGTCACATAAGGTGACGGCAAGCATCAAGAAAAGTATGAAGATTGATGTTGATATCAAGCTGCTGGAGATCGAGTTCGGTAATGACCAGTATGATTCAACCCAGGCAGCAAGGTTGTTGTGTGAAATGGGAGCATCATGTATTGTGACCCTGGGAGGAGATGGAACAAACAGGGCAGTGGCAAAAGCCTGCGGAGATATACCGCTGATTCCTGTGTCGACAGGTACCAATAATGTATTTCCAATAATGCTTGAAGGAACAATGGCGGGAATGGCAGCCGTTGTTGCTGAACGGGATTGCGAAGGACATTATCTTAAATTGGCAAGGCGCAAGGTTCTTAATATATATAAGAATGATAAATTAGTAGATATTGCCCTTATAGATGCTGCAATAACCAATGACATGTTTGTAGGTGCCCGTGCATTGTATAATCCAGAAGCCTTGAGTGAGCTCATAGTAACTGTGGCAAAACCTGACTGTCTTGGTATGTCGGCAATTGCAGGAAGTGTACATCCTGTGGAAGAAACCGACTTGCTTGGTTTGTATGTTGAGTTGGGTCTTGGAGGTGAGTTGGAAACATGGGTTCCAATGGCTCCAGGTACAATGAAGCGGATTAAGTTTACGGGATTCCAAGTAGTCAGACCCGGACAAAGAATCAGGATAAAGGCCAGGGAAGGAATGGTTGCCTTGGATGGTGAACGAGAGGTTTTCTTTAGTGAGAAAGACAAGATTGAAGTTGAATTGTCCTTGAATGGTCCGCTAGTCATAGATATTCACAAGAGTTTGAAGGCTGCATCAGAAAAAGGTTTCTTTATCGAAAAAAACGGAGTTGGATTGATAAAGTCTGACCAGTGCAGCTTTAGTAATTGAGGAATGGTTTATTAGTCATCTATGTTTCTAGTCCAAGAAAGTAAAAATGTGTAATCATTGAAACTTTGGTATTACACCGTTAAGGAAACTTTCTTAGACCTCTTAAAAAATGCTTACGCATTTTACGCAGCTTAGCTGCTTTCTTGAGCTAGAATAGTTTGTTTTAAATAATAAGGAGGAACAAGTCATGAAAGTATCAAATGAAGATTTAGTTAAGTTGTATGGTCATATGTGGTTGATTCGCATGTTTGAGCAGAGAGCTGCAGATTTGTTTGCAAAAGGTGCATTGCCTGGTTTTATCCACTTGGGTGTAGGACAGGAAGCATTCATGGCAGGAGCCAATTTCAATGTAAAATCAGGAGACAGTGTGGGAACAAGCCACAGGG
>CAZFYP010000308.1:0-2513 GCA_964523535.1 uncultured Clostridia bacterium | reverse complement strand
TATTAAATCAATTCAATAACGATTATTAACAATTATAATAATCTATTTCTATCTATTTATTATCAGGTTCTATTATTTTTTTATTTAATTATATTGCAAGTTATTTATCTTTTCCCTCATTTGAATACGTTGACTTTCTAGCTGATTTCAGCATAGTGATTGAAGTATAATAAATGACAGCAATAACAATCCATTTTAGTATAATAAGTGGTAAAGTTTTAACAAGGTAAGTTGCAACTACAATTCCAAAAATTCCTACCCCAATTTCAATTCATAATCTGAAATCAACATACGTCTTAGTATGCTTAAATATACCAGTCTTCCTTTAAAATCCATAGACACTGAACTATCTTTTATACCAACTATAATGCCTTCCATGATAATTTGTTTTTTAGAATATTTACTTTTAACCATGCTTATACCTTGTCTCCTGAATCAAGTTAATCGGTGCAGGTCATTTTTATTTAAGTAATACACTAGTGAAAGTGTCTTTTTTTTCAACATATATTTAATATAACTTAATAAATTCATGGAATTTTAAAACTCAAAGCAATTTAATTTTTTTCTTACATGAGTAAATACCTTTATTATTATTTACAAATATTTATACATTTGTTATTATATTTAAAGAACGTAGCGCTGCTGCGCTAACGGTGCAATCCCTTGTACCAATATTTAGGAAGTCGTCATTGAATGTTCATCACAATGATTCATTGTGATATAACATTAGATTTTCTTAAACCAGAATAAATATATGGAGTGTGTTATGAACAAAATAGGTTTTATAGGAGCCGGAAATGTTTCCAAGGCTATAATTACTGGAATGGCAAAAAACAAATTCGAGCTTGATAGAATATATGTCAATTCAAAATCAAATGAATCAAAGGAAAAGCTCAGCTTGGATTTGATGGTTAAATGCGCAAAAGATAATGTTGACCTTGTTAAGAAATGCAAATATATATTCTTTGCAATCAAATCCCAGCATTATGGAAAAGTATTCAATGAAATCAAGGATGCAATTGATCCCGAAAAACATGTCATCATCAGTATTGCACCTGGATATACCATTGAAGAATGCAGAAAAAATACAGGAATCGAAAACTTGAAAGTAGTAAGAGCAATGCCTAATATACCTTCACTTGTAGGCGAAGGCATGACAGGAATATATTATTCAAAAGATGTATTTACAGATGAAGAAAAGGAAGAGGTTGAAATAATATTCAATGGCTTCGGGGAAGTTCAAGAGCTTGAGGAAGAAGACCATATGGATACTCTTGTATCCATATCTGCAAGTTCACCTGCCTACGTATATGTCATGATTGAAGCAATGGGAGATGCAGGAGTGCTAACAGGTCTTCCAAGAAAGATGTCCTACAAGCTTGCTGCCCAAGCTGTTATGGGGGCTGCAAAAATGGTCAAGGAACTGGACATGCACCCTGGTGAGCTCAAGGATTCCGTTTGTTCTCCCGGAGGTACAACTATAGAGGCCATAAAGGTACTTGAAGATAGAGGCTTTAGAAGTGCCCTCATAGAATCCATGCTGGCTTGTTATAAAAAGGCTAAAGTATTAAAAAGATAAATAAATATATCTGAAACTTATTGATATGCATTCTGAAAAAATAAGAAAGAGTGTCCGACCCTTAATGGACAGAATAATTTAGGGAGCTGTTTATAAACAGCTCCCTTTAATTTTATTTGATGTTAAATAAATCTTTGCTCCATATTGTCAAAAAAGTGAAATCAACGAAAAATATAGCAAGGGTATAAAGAGTGCCGGAATCATATTCCCTACCTTTAGCCTATCCCTTATGAAAACATTGATACCCAGTCCCATTATCAAAAGACCTCCTACTGCCGTCATTTCATTTATTACAATATCAGTCAAAACACCTTTCAATGACCCTGCCAAAAGAACGATGGAACCCTGATACAGGAAGACGGCAACACTTGAAAATATAACACCAATTCCAAGAGAAGCAGTTAAGGCTATTGAAATTATTCCATCCAAGAACGACTTTGCAAACAATACATCATGCTTACCAAGAAGACCTCCTTCTATAGCTCCAATAATAGCCATGGATCCTACGCAGTACATAAGTGAAGAAGTAACAAATCCTTGGCTTAGATTACTGTCACTGCTTATTTTTTTTTGTAGCATATCACCTGCTCCTTCAAGCTTGGACTCAATGTCCACTATCTCTCCCAGCAATGTACCTATGACCATGCTGCATATGACTAAAATGATATTCTCTGTTGTTAAGGCCATTTTAACACCTATGAGCACTATAGCCAAACTGATTGACTTCATTATACTATCACTGAATCTATCGGGTATGAAGTTTTTGAAAAAATATCCGGTAAGACTTCCTACAATTATTGCTACCGCATTTACTAAAGTTCCTAACATAATCTGTCCTCATCATTTAGATTCTACAAATAAAAACCGTCTTTACGACGGTACTCTAGTAGACAAGGATGCTTGCGCATCCAAGCCCCTAAACAGAACCGTACGT
>CAZFYP010000307.1:0-2532 GCA_964523535.1 uncultured Clostridia bacterium | reverse complement strand
AATAAATGCCCTGGCATTTATATTGTCGGGCATGGACAAGGTAAAGGCAAAAAAAGGCAAATGGAGATTTAAGGAAAAATTTCTCCATTTGTTTTCTTTTCTGGGGGGAGCCTTCGGCATGTTTGCTGCAATGGTCCTCTTCAGGCACAAGATAAACAAGAGATTTTTCATAGTTATGACAGCTATGGCTTTTGCCATACATGGATTCATATTGGGATATGTGCTGCTTGTATTACAGTAAAAGTAAAAGTTTTGGTAAATAACTAAATGAGACTTGTTATCAATTGAGAAACTTGATATAATATAAATGTGATAGAAACCTATGTGGTATAATAATATTGCAGATGGATAAAGAAAATAAAATATGGAGGTAACATTATGAAATTAGTACCTTATCTAGCATTTAATGGAAATGCTGAAGAAGCTATGTCGTTCTACAAGGAATTACTTAATGGAGAGATTACCTACATCATGAGATACAGTGACGGTCCTGAGGAAATGCTTCCTGACAAGAGCTATAAAGACAAGATTATGCATGCGTCAATGATTTACAATGGAGACCAGTTGATATATTTTTCTGACATGCTTGGTGACAAGGAGATCGTGCCTGGAAATGTAAACATACACATTGATGTTGAGTCAGAGGAAGAAGTGGATAAGATATTCGAGTATCTTTCAAAAGAGGCTATGACTATAGAAATGCCTTTAGAAGTAACTTTCTGGAATGCAAAATTCGGATCGCTTATAGATAAGTATGGAATTTACTGGAGTATAAACTTTGACATGAAGGTGAAGCAGGAACACTAAAAGAGAAATATATGAGAGATTGATATAATAAGACAAGTTATAAAAAAGAACTGTTGAAATAGACGGTTCTTTTTTATATAATTAATCAGTCGTACCAAGTTGAACGAACAATAAGCAATAAATAATTGAAAGTGAAGTGTGAAGATGAAAAAAGGCGATATAATCAACATTAAGATAACTGACTATGAATTTCCTAACAGAGGAAAAGGAATATATGAAGACAATAAGGTAGTAGTAAAGAATGTAATGCCGGAACAGACGGTTGCCGTCAGGGTAAAAAGAAAGAGAAAAAATAAGATAGAAACAAGATTGATGGAAGTGATTGAAAGGGCTCCATACGAGACAGAGCCAGTATGTGAACATTTCGGTATTTGTGGAGGATGTCTCATACAGACAATGCCTTATGAGATGCAGCTTGACTATAAGGAAAATTATGTAAAGGGGCTTCTCGACCAGGTAATAGAAGATGACTTTGAATTCCAGCAAATCATACCAAGTCTGAAGCCATGGGAATACAGGAATAAGATGGAGTTCTCATTTGGTGACGAGTACAGGGACGGACCCCTTGCCCTTGGAATGCATATGAGAGGAAAGGTCCATGAAATAGTGACTGTGGATACATGTAAGCTTGTGGACAGTGACTTCACGGAAATATTGAAGGTGGTATTTGATTATTTCCGGGGAAATAATGCAACTTTCCACCATATGAAAAGGCATGAGGGATATTTAAGGCACCTGGTAGTAAGAAAGGCTGAAAAATCTGGAGAGATACTTGTGAACCTTGTCACTTCATCCCAGGGACAACTGAATCAGGAAGAGTTTAAAAAGCTTATACTTGATCTTCAACTGAAAGGGAAAATCAAGAGTATCATTAACACAATTAACGACTCTCTTGCAGACATTGTACAAAGCGATGAAATGAGGGTCCTATATGGAGATGCCCATATAACAGAAGAGCTTCTGGACCTTAAATTCGACATATCTCCATTCTCCTTCTTCCAGACAAATTCCTCTGGAGCCGAAACCCTATACTCAGTAGTAAGAGACTATATAGGAGAAACAAAGGACAAGACAATATTCGACCTATACAGTGGTACTGGAACAATAGCCCAGATAGTGGCTCCTGTTGCAAAGAAGGTTGTAGGGATAGAAATAATAGAAGAGGCTGTTGAAAAAGCGAAGGAAAACGCTAAATTTAACAAGCTCTCCAATTGCGAATTCATAGCAGGTGATGTACTGAAAAAGGTGGATGAGCTTGAGGATAATCCGGATATTATTGTACTGGATCCTCCAAGAAGTGGGATACATCCAAAGGCCATCAAGAAGATAATAGCTTTTAACCCTGATACATTCATATATGTGTCATGTAATCCAAAGTCCTTGTTGATAGATATCCCGGAATTCATTGAAGCTGGCTATAAGGTTGACAAGTCCGTGGTAGTAGATATGTTTCCACAAACGGGTCATGTGGAGACGATTGTTTTACTACAAAAGAAATATTCGTAGAAATCGTTGAGTTTACAACGTTTGTCAAGTTCTGGACTTTTGATATACACCCTGATAATTCACGAGATAAGCGTCTCGTTGACAGAATCAATGTATCTGCAGGGGTATACCTCGACATAGGGTACACAAAAGAATTTATAGATAAAAATGAATAGATAAGTTTGAAATAGGGATACTTTGACCACTAAGTATCCCTATTTTTATTGGAGAGAAGGAGGA
>CAZFYP010000306.1:0-2549 GCA_964523535.1 uncultured Clostridia bacterium | reverse complement strand
ACGAGCCAATAGAAGTGTTTTTGCCAGGTATAGATCAAAGTACTGTAGACAAGACTACTGAAGGATGGCTTGGAAGGATAGAAGATTGTCTTGACTATAAAGAATGGTATTGCGGCCATTATCACACGGATAAGAGTATAGACAATATGAGATTTATGATGGATGATATTGTTGAATTTGGATAAGATAGAAATATTATTTTTTAAGCAAATGCGGCTAATCCTGATTATGGCCGCATTTGTTTTAAACATGTTGTTATTGCAGTGTAATAAACATATAATAATAGCAATCATAGTAAAGTGATAAAAATAGAATTCATGGAATTTGAATTTATTGGAAGAGATTTTTTGATGAGCAAAGTAAAACTGTGGAGAAAAGATAGAATGGATAAAAAGACTGTTAACAAGTTGATAGGTAAAATGGACAATAAGACACTTATAAAGCTGATCGGTGAAATGGCAAAGCATAACAGTGCTGCTGAACAAGCCTTGCTGGATTTCTGTGAGAAGAATGTGACCAAAGACAACAAAAGCTTGGTGTTGCATAAGCAAATTGAAAAGCATTGGAAAAATGCATATTGGATAATCAACAGTGCTAATGATTATGGTGGCTGCAGTGACAGTGATTATGAGGAAGCTTCTGATGATATTGATATTATATTGAGAATTATAAATGAAAATGATATTGCATGGAAGATTAGGAATGAAGTTCTTGACGGAATGTTGGAACAGATTGCTTATGACAACAGTGGTTTTACGGATTTTTTAGTCGATGTTGCTCTCGAGCTTTGTCAGGATGAGAATGAGACTGAATACCTGGCGGATTTTCTGGCGGAAAAAGGAAACAGTTATTACAAGGGGGTGGCGACTTCCATTTATAGTCAACTGGGAAAGAATGAGAAATATCTGAAAAACAGGAAATCCAATCTTGAGTACGGATCCGATTACATAGACTTGGCCAATTATTACAAGAAGAATGGGAAGGGAATGGAGGCCATGCGGATTGCATGGGAAGGCTTTGACAAGTGTACTGGAAGGCTGGATGATATATACAGGTATTTATTCAATATGTATAATGAAGAGGGAAATGAGAGCGCAATTTTTAATTTATACAAGAAAGCATTGAAGAAAAAGTGGAATCTGGACTGTATAACTGAATTGATGTATGATTATTACAAGGGCAAGAATGACTATGATAATCAGAAGAAGATGTTGCGGTTGATGATCCAGAGATGTGACAACAGGTATGTCCTGTACTGGTATGAAATGTGCAAAGAAGAACTTGAAAGTGTTGACTGGAAAGAAAATGAAGAGGAAATACTGTTGGCAGTGAAGGATAAAAATCTATCGGCATATTTGGACATATGTGTTGAGAATGGCAAGATGGAGGAAGTTCTTGAAGGTATTCAGAATGAAAAAATATACAACTATTGGAATAGTATTGATGATGGTCACAAATATAGTAAAATCCTGGCAGAGTATTATCCTGATGAAGTTGTTGGGATGTATTGGAGAGAAGCCAACTGGTACATAAACAAAGGCAAGGAAAAGAACTATAGACATGCTGTAAGTGTATTGAGAGAGATTAGGGCAATTATGAAGAAGAACAACAAGACTGAGGAATGGAAGATTAAATTTTTGCGTTTAAAGATGGATCATGGACGGAAAAGACTTTTAATGAAGGCGATGGATGATGGGAAACTAGGATAGCGGGTGAAAGGTATGAAGAGAATGACATTTACAACAGCATTAAAGAGGAGTATCTTGACTTGCATGATCAATTGGAAGAAATGACCCATCCCCCTGTGGTTCGGGTAAGAAATTCAAGAAATGCTGTGGTAGGTAAATGTTTCAGAGGAGGGAATTGATAGATGATGGTACTTTCAAATGAAGATGTAGATCTGTTTTATGAGCTGTGGCCTTTAGTATTGGATTATGTGAATAAAAAGTACAAAATAAACAGTGCTATAAAAAATGTGTTTGATGCAAGACCGCTGAATCCACAGGATGTTAAAGAAATTGCAGATAGGATGTGGGATGACGTGTCTGTTATTGATGAGTTCTTAGACAAGAATAACAGTGAAATCTCTGGGGAACATAAAGAGATTATAAAAGGTTGGAAACGAAGAGTACGGGGAGATTTTCTGCTTGAACGCAACCTTAAGAAGGGATCCATGTTTATTTCCATGGAGGGTGAACAGGTTTATCAGGTAAGTGGAATCCAATCCAGCTGGGAAGAGATGTTTTGGTATACTCCAATGCCTGTAATGATGAAAGCAACTCTTATACCGTTTAAAGATGTAATAATATCGGATGGATTAGTTATGGCCTATAGTGTGAGGGTGGGTCCTACAATGAAACGAAACTATAAAGATATTTATATAACAGCCAAGAATAGTGGTCTGATACATAAAACTTTATAAGGATTGTATTTGAGTTGACTCAATTAAAGCCATTGCAGTGTTAGAACGAATCTGAGGAGAAGATATGGCAAGAAAAAAGAAAGTGGAATATCAACTTAATGAAACCAGGGACATACAGAAACCGTCA
>CAZFYP010000305.1:0-2611 GCA_964523535.1 uncultured Clostridia bacterium | reverse complement strand
AACCTGATATGTATGTAATGGGTAAGGCCCTTGGTGGAGGAGTATTCCCTGTATCTGCAGTTGCAGCCGACAAGTCTATCCTTGGCGTTTTCAATCCTGGATCTCACGGATCTACTTTCGGTGGTAATCCACTAGGATGTGCAATAGCCATTGAAGCTATGAAAGTCATGGTTGAAGACGACTACTGTGGAAGATCAACTGAACTTGGTGCATATTTCCTTGAAAGACTTAAGGAAATCAACAATCCTAACATAGTGGATATTAGAGGTAAGGGACTTTTCATAGGTGTTGAGTTTGACCACAAGGCAGAGCCATATTGTGACGAGCTTAAGGAACTTGGAGTTCTTGCCCATGAAACTCATGAAACAGTAATCAGATTTGCTCCTCCTTTGATCATTACAAAAGAAGATATCGACTGGGCTATGGAAAGAATCAAAAAGGTTCTCGATAAGTAAACTACAAGATATCCTCGATTTTGTGGACAACTCTGTGGATATACCCCTAAATCTGGGGATAACATGGTGATTTACCGTAGATACTGTATGTTGAACACTGTATACAATCTATGGATAATGTTAATAACCTGCTTGGCAGGACAGTTAAAAGGGCACTGGAGTATTGAAATTCCAGTGCCGTTTTGTCCTGTCCATGAGTTGTGGAAAACTCCACGTATATATTGTTGTACTGTTGACAGATGGTGTTGACAAGATGAATAGTTCGATACGAAAACGCCCTTATGGGGCGTTTTTGTTGATTTCGCAGTTATCAGCTCCGATAGGAAAAAATAATTCGCACTAAAAAATAAAATAAAACCAACGAATACATCCTTTGTGCTAAAATAAAATGAATTAATTTTTCGCAAAGGATGATTTAATAATGACAAGAAAAGAAAAAAGGAAGATAAAAGAACAAGGAAGCAATGAATTTGTTGAGTTTCAAAAGACAGAAATGAAGTATTTCAAGGAATTCAAAAAGGATCTGGGAAAAATTGAAGACCCCAGGCACCAGAGTTATATAGAATACAGCATGCTTGAGATACTGTATCCAATGATAATGAAAAATGCGTGCAACTTGCAGAGCATGAGGGAAATGACGGAATCATTCAATACAAAAAAGATAATAAAGAATATGGGGACAGTTGTTGGAAATGAGGAACTTGAAGAAATACCACATTATGTGACGATAAATGAATGTCTGAAAAAACTGAATCCAGAGGAATTGGAAATCTTCAGAACGAAAATGATAAAAACTCTGATCAGAAGAAAGACCTTCTACGAAGGAAGACTGCTGGGAAAATATTGGCCTGTGGTAGTAGATGCAACACACATTTGCACATTTAGTAAGAGGCATTGCAAACATTGTCTGACAAAAACAACGACAGACAAAGAAACGGGTGAAAAAACAACCATATACTATCACAATGTATTGGAAGCAAAGATAATATTTGCAGACGACATGGTACTAAGCATAGGAACGGAATTTGTAGAAAATGAGAAGGAAAGTGTAAGCAAGCAGGATTGTGAAATAAAAGCCTTCAAGAGACTGGCGGTTAAAATAAAAAAAGCATTTAAAAGACTCCCTATTTGTATTCTGGGAGACAGTTTGTATGCTGCAGAGTCAATATTCGAGATATGCGAGAGTTTTGACTGGAGATACATAATCAGGTTAAAAGAGAAAAAAATCCCCACAATTACCAATGAATTTGAATTGCTGAAAGATATGGAAGAAGGCAACAAGTATGAAGGATTGAAATGGGTAAATGATATAGACTACAATGATAGAAAGGTCCAAGTCCTTGAGTATAAGACCGTTGAAAAAGAGGTGAAGAAAGAATTCTGCTGGATAACCGATATAAAAATAAGCTCAAAAGAACTGGCAGAATCAATTGCTAAATTTGGAAGAAAAAGATGGAAGATAGAGAACGAAGGCTTCAATATTCAAAAGAATCACAGGTATGATATAACTCATGCCAACAGTTTGGATTACAATGCCATGAAGAACCATTATCTACTTATTCAGATATCCGATATATTGCTCCAGCTTTATGAAAAGGGGTCGGAGGTAATCAAATTGCTTGAAAAGACAATAAAAAATATATCTTCTGACTTGTTACAAAGCTTTGCAGAGCACATAACAAGAGAAGATATATTCAAACCAACACATCCGTTTAGGGACGCATCTTAACGAATTAAGTATATCAAAAAAGGAGGGCTATTGATAGGTAAAATCAAGAAAATATTGAAAAATTATGAAAAACGAATATGGGGATAATGTAACTTAGCCTGTGGATAACTTTTCCAAAAAGGAAAACAAAGAAGAATCTTTGTTCACCTATATTATTTCATAATGATTCAATTATATTTACCTTTCATAGCTGAGCCATATTCATAGCCATGCTAAGGGTATTTGCTATTAAATCCACTAGATGATAGTATATAAAGCGTGAAAGAGTTCAATTTATTTGAGCTCTTTTTTTTACAGAATAAATTAAAAAGGAAGGTACTATGATTAACAGTGATGATGATGCGGGGATTTATAGCATTAATACTGAAAAAAAGAAAAGAGAAATAAGGGAAGAGGTAAAGGCAGAAAATATCAGGTTTATAAGACT
>CAZFYP010000304.1:0-2619 GCA_964523535.1 uncultured Clostridia bacterium | reverse complement strand
GTTCTATGTGCTGATATTACTCTTGCATCAAAATCCACACCAAACTTTCTTAAAAACTTAAGTCCCTTTTCAACTACTGGCAAGTCCGAATCGCTTCCCATTATTACTGCTACTTTCATTTTAATCCTCCTAAATTCAAATAGTTCTTTTTATGCGTGAAAATCTTATCTGTAATCACCCTTTAAGGTGTTTATTACTTGAAGTATCCTATTCCTGCTTCAAATATCTTCTGATCCTTTTTTCCAGGAATATTAACATGCAAATTGTCTCCAATTCTTTCCGAGTGTCCCATCTTTCCAAGTACTCTTCCGTCAGGACTTGTAATTCCTTCGATAGCGTGGACAGAACCGTTTGGATTGGCAAATCCGTCATAAGTAGGCTGTCCATTGACATCCACATACTGTGTTGCAATCTGTCCTGCTGCCTCCAGTTTGGCAATCCACTCTTCATTGGCTATGAACCTACCCTCTCCATGAGATACTGGTATTGCATGAAGGTCTCCAACATTGCAGTTGCTGTACCATGGAGAAAGATTCGATGTTACCTTTGTATCTACAAAGGTTGATATATGTCTTCCTATCTTGTTGTATGTAAGTGTAGGAGCATCTTCTTCAAGATCCCGGATTTCTCCGTACTGTACAAGTCCCAGCTTTATAAGGGCCTGGAATCCGTTACATATTCCAAGCATGAGTCCATCCCTGTTCTTGAGAAGGTCCATTACAGCTTCCTTAAGCATTGGATTTCTAAATACCGAAGTAATGAATTTACCTGAACCTTCAGGTTCATCTCCAGCACTGAATCCTCCAGGTATGGCAATTATTTGCGATTCTTTGATTTTATCAACCATCTGTTTTACAGATTCGTCTATACTCATGCTGTTGAAGTTTTTGAATACGAATATTTCAGCTTGACCACCGGCATTTTCAAATGCTTTTGCAGTATCATATTCGCAGTTTGATCCAGGGAATACAGGTATAAATACCTTAGGCTTTGCAATTCCACCTTTACCTGTAATAACTGTTCCTCCTTTATATTCAAACTTCTTGACTTGACCTTCCGTATCTTCCTTTGCAGGGAAGACCTTGTCAAGAGGCTTCAACCATGCATCTATCATTTCGTCTATTTCTATTTCCACACAGTTTATCTTGATTATCTTATCTTCTATAGTCTTTCCAATATTCACATGTTCAAGACCTTCCAGATTGTCAAGGGATTCAACTTCCAATAGCAGTGAACCGTATGATGGCTCAAATAGACTGATGAAGTCTGTGTTGAATTTACACAAGGCACCAATCTTGTTTCCGAAAGCCATCTTTGATATTGCAGCTCCCAGTCCACCCTTGCCTATTGTATGGGCCGAAAGTATGCTTCCCTTTCCAGTAAGGTATGTAATCTTTCCATACTTGTTTCTAATATCTTCATAGTTTGGCAGTCCGTTTTCATCCTGCTTGATTTCAACAGCTACTATATATGATCCTGCTTTCTTGAATTCAGGAGATATTACCTTGCTTGCCTTTCCATGTGTCACTGCAAATGATACCAGTGTAGGAGGCACATCCATATCCTTGAATGTTCCAGACATGCTGTCCTTTCCACCTATGGCAGGTATGTCAAGTTCAGTCTGTGCCTTAAAGGCTCCAAGAAGTGCGGAAAAAGGCTTGCCCCATCTCTTCTCTTCCTTGTTGAGCTTCTCAAAATACTCCTGCAGGGTAAGTCTTACCTTGCTGTAGTCTCCACCCATAGCCACTATCTTTGCAAGTGAATGTATAACTGCATATTGTGCACCATGATAAGGACTCCACTTGGACAGGTCTGGATCGAATCCGTGAGCCATCAATGTACATGTATCTGTTTTGCCTCCCAATACAGGAAGCTTGGCAGACATACCTTCTGCAGGTGTTAGCTGATACTTGCCTCCATAAGGCATCAAAACAGTTCCCGCTCCCACTGTAGAGTCAAATCTTTCACCAAGTCCCTTTTGAGATGCATTATTAAGATTCTTCAAATTGTCTATCCATGCATTCTTAAGATCATCATTGTCGCATTCAATGCTTCTTATTTTCACAAGAGGTTTTTCACAAGGCTCTGAAACATATATGTTACACTTTTGCTTGACACCATTTGTCTCCAAAAAATCTCTTGAAATATCAAGTATTGCATTTCCTCTCCACTTCATGACAAGTCTTCCTGTGTCTGTAACTTTTGCAACAATAGCTGTTTCGAGGTTTTCCTCGTATGCAAGTTTTATGAATGCGTCTACATTCTTTTCATCAACAACAACTGCCATTCTTTCCTGTGATTCGGATATTGAAAGCTCCGTACCATCAAGTCCATCATATTTTTTTAATACTTTATCAAGGTCTATGTCTAGACTATCAGCAAGTTCTCCAATGGCAACTGAAACACCACCGGCACCAAAGTCGTTACATTTCTTTATCATTTTGCTGAGTTTGTCATTTCTGAACAGTCTTTGAATCTTTCTTTCCTCTGGTGCATTACCCTTCTGAACTTCAGAACCGCATACAAGGATTGACTCCTCGTCATGCTCCTTGGATGAACCAGTGGCTCCACCGCATCCGTCTCTTCCTGTTCTTCCACCTACCAGAATTATTATATCTC
>CAZFYP010000303.1:0-2660 GCA_964523535.1 uncultured Clostridia bacterium | reverse complement strand
TGCAGAAAATGGTAGTTGCTGCCAATATGCTATAGGAGGAATAGGAAATGAATATAATTGTATGTATAAAACAGGTTCCTGATACAAATGAAGTTAAGCTTGATCCAAAAACAGGAACATTAATCAGAGACGGAGTTCCAAGTATAATCAATCCTGACGACAAGAGTGGTCTTGAAGCTGCATTGGTTATGAAGGATCAGTATGGTGCAAATATTACTGTATTGACTATGGGACCTCCACAGGCTGAGGGAGCATTGAGAGAAGCGTTGGCTATGGGTGCTGATGATGCGGTATTGCTTACAGACAGAGCGTTTGCAGGAGCTGATACATGGGCTACATCTCTTACTTTGGCCAAGGCACTTGAAAAAATGGATTACGACCTTATTGTTGCAGGTAGACAGGCAATAGATGGAGATACTGCACAGGTTGGACCTGAAATGGCAGAACATCTTCATATACCTCACGTAAGTTATGTAGAAGATATGCAAAAAGATGGAGACAGCCTTGTACTTAAGAGAATGTTCGAAGATGGATACCACAAGATCAAGATACAAACTCCATGTCTAATAACTGCTCTTGCTGAAATGAACGAACCAAGATATATGAATGTTGGTAAGGTATTTGATGCTTATAGGGAAAAAGAAATCAAGACTATGACTTTTGCAGACCTTGATATAGAAGCGGAAGAACTTGGACTCAAGGGTTCTCCTACAAAGGTTAAGAAGTCATTCACAAAAGGTGTTAAGGCTGCCGGTGTGAAATATGACGATCTTGATGAACAAGAAGCTGCCAAAGTAATTGTAGAGAAACTTAAAGAGAAATTTATTATATAGGACAGGAGGAAATATCGTGAATAGAGAAGAATGCAACGGAGTATTTGTTTATGTAGAACAGAAAAACGGAAATATTCAGAATGTATCTTTGGAACTTCTTGGCAAGGCTCAGGAGCTTGCAGGGGATTTGAAGCAGGAAGTTACTGCAGTTGTAATAGGTAAGGATGTAGAAGGAGTAGATAAACTTTCCCATTGCGGAGCTGACAATATCATTTATACCAACAATGACGACCTTGAACTTTACATGACTGAACCATACACAAAGGTTTTGGCTGAGGTTATTGAAGCTAAGAAACCAGAAATATTCCTTTTTGGTGCAACTGCAATTGGTAGAGACTTGGCACCAAGACTTGCAGGAAGAATCCATACTGGACTTACTGCTGACTGTACATCTTTGGAGATTAACGAAGAGAACAAAGATCTCATGATGACAAGACCTGCTTTCGGTGGAAACATCATGGCAACAATCGTATGCCCTGACCACAGACCACAAATGGCAACAGTTAGACCTGGTGTTATGAAAAAAGCAGTTCCTGATATGGACAAGGTTGTAGAAATTGAAGATTTTGCCGTAGAAATTAAAGCTGAAGACATCACTTATGAAATTTTAGAAGTAGTAAATGAAGTGTCGGAGAAACAAGACATCCAGGAAGCCAAGATTCTAGTATCTGGTGGTAGAGGTGTAGGTGCCGTTGAAAACTTTAACAAGCTTACTCAACTTGCAGAAGAACTTGGTGGAATCATATCATCATCAAGGGCCAATGTTGATGCTGGTATAATGCCTAAGGAAGTACAGGTTGGACAGACAGGAAAAACTGTAAGACCTGACCTTTATTTAGCTTGTGGAATATCTGGAGCAATTCAGCATCTTGCCGGTATGGAAGAGTCCGAATTCATAGTTGCAATTAACAAGGATGAAACAGCACCAATATTTGATGTTGCAGACCTTGGTATTGTAGGAGATTTAAACAAGATTATTCCAGCATTGGTGGAAGAACTAAAAGCTGCAAAAGTTGAAAAGTTCCAATAAATATTAGAGGGGCTTGCCCCTCTTGTATGGTAAATCAGACATAAATATACAAATTGGTTGATTGATGTTAATAAAACAGTACAGTAATTTGCCGAAAGAAAAAACATGTCAAGTTATGTTTACGAAATATACCTTGAATATTGGTAGAACCTAATAAAATCTGTCTTGTTTTGTTTACAAGACATCAATGAAATCTAGAACTATATAAAAAACCTTGAATTATCAACAAGTGTAAGTTGAAGTGAATAAATTGGCACAATAATTGCTTAGTATGTTTGTAAGAAAATTAATTGAAAAGGTTTTCAGGAGGAGATTATATGAACGTTGCTTTAAAGGCCAAAAGAATAAAGGGAGCATATTATTTTGTTTTGGCTGCCGCCATAGCTCAACAGCTGTATTTGCCTGTTGACTATAAATATTTCCATCTACCCCTTGTGTTTCTGACACTTATTACAGCTGACATGTACAACTTTGATTTCAGAGACTATGCCAATGAGTACAAAGTCTTATTCCTTCTGGCTTGCAGTACCCTTACTGCAGCTGTAGACGGATTTACAGAATTAGACTTCAGGATTTTGTACTATGTGTTAATGGCTGGATCCATGTATTTCATAGGAAGATTAATGTACAGCACTGTTAAGGTCTTCTCCATGGGGAGGGAAGGAGAAAAATATATAAACGACAGAAATATCAAGCTCTTCAAGAGTGGCGGGACTTTCATGAAAATCTATGGAATGTTGATTATTGTCATAATGATTATCGCTTTTGCTTACATGATGTTTGATCTTGTAGGATTG
>CAZFYP010000302.1:0-2665 GCA_964523535.1 uncultured Clostridia bacterium | reverse complement strand
AGTATAGAAGAGGTATTCTAACTGACGAAGAGAGATATGAGAATGTTATAAGAATATGGAACAAGACTACAGAGGATGTTACTGAGGAACTCATGAAGAATCTTGGTGACCTTAACAGTCTTTACATCATGTCTCACTCTGGAGCCAGAGGTAGCCGTAACCAAATCAAGCAGCTTGCTGCAATGAGGGGTCTTATGGCAAATGCCGTTGGACATACCGTTGAGATTCCTGTTAAGTCAAACTTCCGTGAGGGACTATCTGTACTTGAGTTCTTCATATCTTCAACTGGAGCCCGAAAGGGTCTTGCCGATACGGCTCTTAGAACCGCTGACTCGGGATACCTTACGAGAAGACTTGCAGATGTAAGTCAGGATTTGATTGTAAGAGAAGAAGATTGCGGAACTACTGAAGCGCTTGTTGTTGAAGCATTCATAGACAAGGGTGAGGTTATAGAGAACCTTTACGAAAGACTTGTTGGAAGATATACTCTTGAAGATGTCATCAATCCTAAAGATGGTTCTGTAATCATAGCAAATGGTGATATGATGTCTGAGGAGATTGCTAGGGAAATCATTGATGCAGGCATTAAATCCGTGAAAATAAGATCCATCCTTACATGTAAGACTAAGCACGGTGTTTGTACCAAGTGTTACGGAAGAAACCTTGCAAATGGAAAGTTGGTTGATACTGGAGAAGCTGTAGGATTCATAGCAGCTCAATCCATCGGAGAACCGGGTACACAGCTTACAATGCGTACTTTCCATACAGGTGGTATAGCAGCGGCAGCCGACATAACTCAGGGTCTTCCAAGGATAGAGGAACTTTTCGAGGCTAGAAAGCCGAAGGGACTTGCAATCATATCCGAACAGGAAGGTTATATAACAATAAACGAAACTCCTAAGAAGAGAGAAGTTGTTGTGACTGATGAAAACACCAAGGAATCAAAGACTTACAATATTCCTTATGGTGCCATCATAGAGGTTTCAAATGGAGATTTCCTGGAGCTTGGTGGAAAGATTACAAAGGGTTCAATCAACCCTCATGATATACTGAAAATCAAAGGCATACTGGCACTGCAGGAGTATATTCTTCAGGAAGTTCAAAGAACATACAGAATGCAGGGTGTTGATATAAACGACAAGCACATTGAAGTTATAATCAGACAGATGATAGGTAAGGTCAAGATAGACAATGCAGGGGATTCTGATCATCTACCTGGAAGTCTTGTAAATTACGTTGACTTTGTTGAAAAGAACGAGGAGCTTGAAGCTGATGGTAAGGAAAAAGCTGAAGGAGATAGAATTCTTCTTGGAATAACGAAGGCTTCACTTGCTACGGATTCATTCCTGTCGTCGGCATCATTCCAGGAAACTACAAGAGTACTTACAGACGCAGCCATAAAAGGCAAGATTGATAGACTTATGGGTCTTAAGGAAAATGTAATAATCGGTAAGCTTATACCAGCCGGTACTGGAATGAAGAAGTATGAAAAGGTAGTTATACATACAGAAGCTCTGGAAGAAGATGTGAATGAAGATGAACTGCATGTCGAAGCAGTACTAGCAGAACCGTCAGAAATTCAATTATCTGATAATGAATAAAGAGACCTAAAAAAAATTAACATTGTTAATATAAAATTACTTTAAAATTTTATTGACATAGAAAATGTCAAGTGTTAAAATATTCGAGTGTTTCTAATCATTATGAAATTACGGAAGATTATATGCTGCAGAGCATATAATCTTCATAGTGTTTAAGAGGTGATTAGATGGAATTGGAAAAATACAAAAAACTCAACAAGTTAATTATTGGGAAAAAGCAAACTGAAAGATCCCTTCAGAAAGATGAAGTTGAGTGCATCTACATTGCAAAAGATGCAGATGAAGATGTAGTAGTGGATATTATCCGGATATGCAATGATAAAAACATTGAAATAATTTATGTTGAAAACATGAAGGAACTGGGAGAAATATGTAATATCGATGTAAAAGCAGCTGTAGCTGCTGTTATAAAATAAAACAAGGAGGTGCTTAAATGCCAACTATTAACCAATTGGTAAGAAATGGTAGAAAGAAATCTGTAAAGAAATCTAACTCGCCAGCTCTAAATGTGGGTTACAACTCAATGAAGAAAAAATTCGTTCAGACTAGCTCACCACAAAAAAGAGGTGTTTGTACAACTGTAAAAACTGTTACACCTAAGAAGCCTAACTCAGCTCTAAGAAAGATAGCTAGGGTAAGACTTACAAACGGTAATGAAGTAACAGCTTATATCGGTGGAGTAGGACACAATCTTCAGGAACACAGTGTTGTTCTTATAAGAGGCGGTAGAGTAAAAGACTTGCCAGGAGTTAGATACCACATTGTAAGAGGTACGCTTGATACTTCAGGTGTTGACAACAGAAACAAGTCAAGATCAAAATATGGTACTAAGAAACCTAAATAGGCCTGTTATCATTTAAGTAGTAAACATTAAAGAACAAACAATTAAGTAAATTCGGCACATAATGCGATTATGTTTGATGCGTTAGCCTTAAATATAGATATTAGATATAGTTTTATATTTTAGCATTTTGTGCACCGCGACATTTTTGTCGTAATGCCGACAGTGAATGTCGAGTACCTATGAATTAAATTTTTATTAAGGAGGGAAGCGTAGTGCCAAG
>CAZFYP010000301.1:0-2670 GCA_964523535.1 uncultured Clostridia bacterium | reverse complement strand
ACCCATACGGAACACACAGAGTAATAGAACCTAAGGGAGTATTACCGCAACCGGCATTGAAAATCGACAACACAATGGAAATTTACGACAATGAAATACTAATAGACGTACAGACGCTTAACGTTGACTCTGCAAGCTTTACACAAATAAAGGACCAGGCTCAAGGCGATGTTGAAAAAATCAAGGAAATAATGAAGGGAATAGTTGCTGAAAGAGGAAAGCACCAAAACCCTGTAACAGGATCAGGCGGAATGCTTATTGGAACAGTAAAGGAAATCGGACCTGCAATGGAAGGAAAGACTGACCTTCAGGTTGGAGACAAGATCGCTACACTGGTATCACTTTCACTAACGCCACTAGTAATAGAGGAAATCCTAGAAGTTAGAGACAATATAGACCAGGTTGACATTAAGGGACAGGCAATATTGTTTGAAAGCGGAATATATGCAAAAATTCCTTCAGACCTTCCCGAGAACCTTGCACTTTCAGTACTTGACGTAGCAGGAGCACCTGCACAGACTGCAAAGCTTGTTAAGCCTGGCGATACAGTACTTGTAGTTGGAGGAGCAGGAAAATCAGGAATGCTTTGCCTATATGAAGCAAAGAAAAGAGCGGGAGTTGCAGGAAAGGTTATCTGCATGGCTCACAGAAGCGATTCTCTTGATAAGGTTAAGAAGCTTGGACTTGCTGACGAGTACATAGTAGGAGATGCAACTGATGCAGTTGGAGTATACAACGACATAGTTCACTTGACAGATGGAGATCTTTGTGACGTAGTAATCAACTGTGTAAGCAGACCAAACTGTGAAATGTCATCCATACTTTCATGCAAGGATGATGGAACAGTATACTTCTTCTCAATGGCAACTTCATTCACCAAGGCAGCTCTTGGTGCAGAGGGTGTAGGAAAAGACGTAAACATGATAATCGGAAACGGATACACCAAGAACCATGCTGCGGTTTCTCTTGAAATAATGAGAGAAAGCAAGGAACTTCAAGAGCTTTACAAAACTATATACGCGTAAACTTAAATCAAGTAGACTATCATATCTGAGAGCTGGAAAATCTCCGGTTCTCAGAATGTTTCATGTAAAGATCTAGCCTGGGTAAGTTTTGATTTCCATGACACCCTGAAGCATTGGTGTCTTGGGAAAAAGGTAAACTTTCCTGGCCGTTACACAACGATTTGCATCGTTGTTTAGAAAGGAGAAAATTATGGCATACTTTAATAATATTGATATATGGAAAGATGTGACACAGGCAGAGTGGGATGACTGGCAATGGCAGGTAAGAAACAGGATCACTGATGTTGAAACACTGAAGCAGGTAATAAATATTACTTCTCAGGAAGAGGAAGACATTAATGCGGTACTTGAAAAATTCAGAATGGGAATCACTCCATACTATGCAGCGCATATGGACAAGGACGATCACAGGTGTCCAATAAGAATGCAGGCAGTTCCTACAATAGCTGAGACATTCATCAGCAAGTCAGACATGGTAGATCCTCTTCACGAAGATGGAGATTCACCTGTACCGGGTCTTACTCACAGATATCCTGACAGAGTTCTTCTTCTATTGACAGACCAGTGCTCAATGTACTGCAGACACTGTACAAGAAGAAGGTTTGCAGGACAGGCAGACCATGCAATGCCAATGGAAAGAATAGAAAAGGCAATCGACTATATCAGGGAAACTCCACAGGTAAGAGATATAGTTCTTTCAGGTGGAGATGCATTGTTGATATCAGACGAGAAACTTGAAAAAATCATCAAGAAGTTAAGAGCCATACCTCACGTTGAAATTATAAGACTCGGATCAAGAGTTCCAGTGGTTATGCCACAGAGGATTACAGATGATCTTTGCAATATGCTTAAAAAATATCATCCAATCTGGCTTAATACCCACTATAACCATCCTAAGGAAGTTACACCTGAATCTAAGGAAGCCTTGAGAAAGCTTGCCGATGCAGGAATACCTCTAGGAAACCAGTCAGTACTTCTAAGAGGAGTAAACGACTGTGTATTCGTAATGAAAGACCTTGTACATGAATTGGTTAAGAACAGGGTAAGACCTTACTACATCTACCAGTGTGACCTTTCACTTGGAATATCACACTTCAGAACTACTGTTGGAAAAGGGATAGAGATAATAGAGGGACTTAGAGGACATACTTCTGGATTTGCAGTACCTACATTTGTTGTTGATGCACCAGGCGGTGGCGGAAAGATTCCTGTAATGCCTGACTATGTAATGTCAAGGACAGCACACAAGCTTGTACTTAGAAACTTCGAAGGAGTTATAACAACATATACAGAGCCTGCTCAAATGGAAGAACTTGAATGCCAGTGCGACGTATGCCAAGGCAAGAAAGACAGTCACCTTACAGGTGTTGCTTCACTCCTTGCAGGTGAAAGACTCAACCTTGAGCCTACAAACCTTGAAAGAAAAGCAAGGTCGGAGAAAAGTCACAAGAAAGCTGACGAGAAGGAACTTGCCAAGCACTAGAGACATAATTGACGGAGCAGGGAACATTCATATGATTTTCGCAGTGGACTTAGCAGTATTGAAAAACTTGGATTGGAGGGCTGACTATGAGACTGATAGACAATTTAAATGAAAAATACACCTCGGTTTCCATCATCGGACTTGCAAAAAATGCAGGGAAGA
>CAZFYP010000300.1:0-2680 GCA_964523535.1 uncultured Clostridia bacterium | reverse complement strand
ATCAAGTCTTTGGGGCTAATCCTCAATTTAGAAAGGATTGCCTTTTTCAAAGCGAGTCTTTCCGAATCATGATTGTCCACCTTGTTGATTCCTATTTTAATATTGCTGATTCGTATCATTTGATTCTCCTGTTCTTATTTGAAAGCGCGCAATAAATGACGGTCAAAGGTTTTCCCTGTTGACTAATTGTACATTTATTAGATGTGAAATTCAACAATAAAGGAAAGGATATGATTAATCCCTTGGGACGGTTAATTTTGATTGGATTTCTATTGACAGATATCATCAATAGTAGGTGTTTATAATGTTTGAGAAAAGCGCAATGGGGTAAACTGATAGATGGATAGATTTATGTTCGGGAATGGCGATGGATGGAGTATAGTTGTACATAGTTTCCCATGGGTTTAAGGTTTTTTTGACATGCCTTCTAATAGGCTGACCAGTGCATGCAATAGTGTCCGATTAACATTCGAATCGTCATTTTGGTGGCGGTTTTTTGATTTTTTGTAAATAAAAAATGGAAGTGTATGAAAAATTAAATGTCGTTTTGTGGATAACTTACATAGTTTTATAAATATTTTCATAAAAAAGGTGGCGATGTAAATATTGAAATGTTCAACTGTCAGTCTGAATTCTTCGTGAAATAGTGTTCTGTGAGGCTAATAAAAATGCGCGTGGAATCCAGGGAATATATAGCAAATCAGAAGGAGATGATGTGTTATTGATTTAGCTATAGGTTAACCACGTTTTCCTTAAAAACGAGGCTGAAAACAGAGTTTTTTATTCCTATAGGAACCAGAAAAGATTTTATGGAGGGTAAAAAAATGAAAACCAGGAAATTAATGTTTTTATTGGTATTTGTAATGGTACTTTCATTACTTCCGATGCCAGTTTCGGCAGCTGTACCAGATGGTGATTTAGAAGTGCCACTTTATGCGGGACAGGATAAGCAGGTTGGTACCGTTAAAGTAACAAACAATACAGACTCTATTCATGTTACATATGCTTTGGATGATGGATGGGTTTTGACAGAGGTGCATCTTTCAGTTGAAGCCGAACTCGACGACATACCAACGAATAAGAAAGGAAATCCAATACCTGGACACTTTGAGTATAAAGATTATTTTGATTTTGCAGAGAAGATAACAGAAACTAGCTTTGATGTTCCAATAGAAGGCTCTATTGTATACATAGCAGCGCATGCTGTAGTAACAGATGCACCGAAAATGTATGAAAATGGCCGTATGTTTGGCACAAAAGCAATATACGCAGAAAAGGGCTTGTATGAGATCGATGTAGTTACCGGCGAAGTAGAGTTGCTTAAAGAAATAACTGGAACCACGGAGGATGTTGATAACGGCACAGGTTATACAAATGGTCTTGCATATGACCCGGGCAGCAATAAACTATATTTCACAGCTCCAACTAGTGTAAGGGCAACAGAATCCCCTTTATGGGCATATGATATAGATGAAGAAACATTTGAGGATTTATGTGTTCTAGAGGGATCAGTGGTCTCAGGCAGTTTTTATGAAGGAGCATATTACTATATTGCAGAAGTAGAAAATGAGTTAAGGAAGATTGAAAATCCTGAAGAAAATTGCAATTATGTAGTTGTTGCAGATGGATTTGGGACTCCAAGTGCTTTTACCTTTGGAGATATTGCTATTGAAAGTTCAGGAATGCTATACGGAAGTACGAGAGTCGCTCCTCAAATGTTCTTCTCAATGGATCTTACGGCGGCTGATGTAGCAGAGTCATATACAGAGTATGGAACTGCAGATGCTCTTGACCTTCAACTTGCATATGGATCAGATGGTATTCTCTATGGGGTAAACCATGCAAGTGGTAAATTCACCCCTGTAGATGTTGAAACAGGCGATAAAGGAATAGTTATTTTTACAGAAAAAGGATTTGCGGATTTAGCTTCAGGAGCTTTGTTTGAGCCGCAATATGAAAGTGCTTGGGCAGCTACGGCGGCCGGGGAAAATAGATTTGTAGATAAAGGAAGCTGGGCAACATACTTTACGTATGAGTTGAAGGAAGTGTTAATTGAGACGCTCCATGTTCCAGCGTATTCAGAAAGTACTACTGAACCAGTGATTGTGTCAACTACTAATATGCTGACAGAAGGGGAAACTTATAGGTTTGTCGCATCAAGAACAGCAGATGCCGGGGCTGGAATTGTATTCGATGCAAAATATACTCTGTCTGTTGGTGAAACAACTTGGAATGATGAAGTTCTAAATTACGAAAGTTTTGGATCCGATTTACTTGAATTATTTGTTGACGGAGATTCTGTTGACTGGGGTTTATACGACGATACTCATGTTTATGAAACATTATTTACGGGTGCTGGTACGACTGTTGAATTTTACATTTATGACGTATACTGCACGAATAACAGTGGGTCCTTAACTGTTGATATTTACTGGATGCCTTGATACACAATTCCATAATTTTCAGACAGGCAATCGTCGAATCGATGATTGCCTGTTTTTTTTAGGCTCTGTGTCAGTAATCGCTGGGACGATTGGGTCTTAACCCCAAAAGTCATAGTCTTTGGGGACGGTTAAATCTATCGAATTTTTATGTCCCTAACGCCAAGTATATGTATTAAGATGGTAATCACTGGGGACGGTTCGAGACCAGTGAAAAAGTAAGGAAATCCATATAAAAT
>CAZFYP010000299.1:0-2688 GCA_964523535.1 uncultured Clostridia bacterium | reverse complement strand
GCATTCCAAGAAGGCCAAGCTTTACAGTTGTGAAGGCAGCAAGAGACTTTATAACCCCACCGTAACCAACCTCTGATGCAGTATTGAATACAGGAAGCAGGGATCCAACGGCTCCTTCAAATACTATCTTGTTCTTGTTTGCCATATATTTTCTTAAAGCTACAAGACAGAATAATATAGCTGCAGACAAGGCAAGTACAACTGACCACGTTCCGTTTATTCCACCATATTCGGCATATTTGGCTACAACAGCTTCATTCTTGAAGTAAATATTTGTAAGAGCGAAGTTTAAAACAAACACAAGAAGTATTGGTGCAAACGAAACCAATGTACCCGGAAGAGTATCTGTCATTGCAGCTTCAAAATTCTCATCAGGGTGTTCTCCATATCCTTCTCCTCCTGCCACTGCCTTTTTCATCCTCATATTTAGCCAGCCTGTACCCATGAAAAACATGACCAAGGCACCAATTGTACCTAGAACAGGTGCTGCATATATATCTGTTCCGAAGTATACCGTAGGCATTGTATTTATATACTGTGGTGTTCCGGGAATTGCCGACATGGTAAACGTTACTGCTCCAAGTGCTATTGCTGCTGGAAGGAACCTTTTCGGCATGTTGGCCTCTCTCAGCAAGGTAGCGCCTATTGGATACATGGCAAATACTACAACAAACAATGAAACTCCACCATAGGTCAACAGCGATGTTGCTATTACTATTGACACTATCGCCCTTTCCTTTCCAATCTTTTCAGCGATGAATAATGCGATGACCTTGGCAGCTCCAGACACTCCCATAAGTTTTCCGAATATTGCTCCTGTAAGGAATACAGGAAAGTACTTCTGTAAATAACCTGTTGCCGATGGCATGAACAAGCTCGACCATGCGAAAAGCGCCGGGTATTCTCCCGAGAGAACCGTTGCCAGCATTGCAAGCAAGGGCGCAAGCACCAGTACTGTGACGCCTCTGTAGGCAAAGTAGATTAACATTGCCAAAGTAAGAACAATTGATATAACTCCTAACATAGATGAATCCTCCTAAAAATTATGTTTTTTCAGATTTCTCTGAATTTATATAAATGCCCTGGCATCATATATATGCAATCAATTTTCCTAGGACGGGAAAACAAGATCATATATCATATAGACAAAGGCCAAAACAATTATACCGATTAGAAATATTCCATAAACCCTCATAAAGAGTCCATTGTTTTTAAACAACTTCACATTCCTGTCGTTAATATATTTTTCTCCTTTACTTCCCATGGAAAAGACCTTGATTGTAAAGTATATTAACTTAATTACAAAATACATTGCTGCAGACATGAGTATGTAATATAAAAGCTTGAAATCAACTGCTGACAAACCATCCGCAATTGCAGCCAGAGTACTGCACCCAAACAGAAATAGTATTTTATATTCATTTACATAATCCCTGAAATCGAAATTAAACATATCTGCACTTATCAGAGTCAGAAACAAAAGAGGCAAATGAAAGTATTTGTATTCAACGGGTACATAGAGCTGCTGTCCTATGGCGGCGGCCAACACAAAATAATAAACATTTTTTATCCTCTTCGCCTTTAATGCAATATTCATTCATTCACCTCCTAAAACTTTTTCTCAAGCCTAGCCCGAAAGCGTTTACCTCTTCTTGCTTGTTAATGCTTTCACAGTTATGAGATGCACAAAACGTGCCAAGAATTTCTTTATATGAAAAAAAAACAAAGAAAAATCGAGCAAACACTTGGTATCGCTCGATTTAATTATTGAATTGTATTTTTTTTAAAATTCAAGTTTGATTAAATATTAACAAATTTTTTGGCTTTTTTGTAAGCTTAATTTACACTTTCTCTTTTTAGCCGTAAGTTTTCTTTACAAATGCGACTAATTCATAAATTAATTGTAAGATTACTTTACACTTACCCTTCCGCCTGATATTTTTCAAGTTTTTCATAAAGTGTAGGTCTGCTGATTCCCAAAATTTTTGATGCCTTGGATTTATTATAATTCACAGCTTCGAGACATTTGATTATAGTGGCCTTTTCATAATCATATATGGCATCCTTTAGGGGTCTCATCTCTTCAACGTCAAATTCTACCATAGAATCTACAGGCAAATGCTTTGGTTTGATGATGGTTTCATTGTCCATGATATTGATGGCTCTCTCTATGACATTTTCAAGTTCTCTGATATTTCCAGGCCATTCATATCTTTTTAGTTTGGCTACGGCATTATCATCTATACCTTCCACTTGTTTTAAATATCTTCTTCTCATTTTCTCAATGAAACTCTTGCACAGGAAAAAAATATCCTCCTTCCTCTCATTCAAGGACGGAATATTGAGAGTTATTACATTGAGCCTGTAATACAGATACCGCCTGAATTTCTTATCTTCCACCATCTGGACCATATTCCTGTTTGTTGCAGCGATTATCCTTACATCTATTCTCATAGGGGTGTTGGAACCTATTTTTTCTATTTCTCTTTCCTGGATAACTCTCAAAAGCTTTGCCTGCATACGCAATGGCATGTCACCAATCTCATCAAGAAAAATAGTTCCCTGGTCAGCCACTTCAAATTTACCTATCTTTCCACCTTTTTTGGCACCTGTAAAGGCGCCATGCTCATATCCGAAAAGTTCCGATTCCAGCAAATCAGCGGGAATGGCGGCACAATTGACCTTGAC
>CAZFYP010000298.1:0-2689 GCA_964523535.1 uncultured Clostridia bacterium | reverse complement strand
TTTCAAGGAATTAACAATTTCCAGATTGTCTTTTTCACTGAAGATGATATACTGTTAACAGAAATTATGGAGGAATCATATGTCAAAATTATATTTCAGATATGGAGCCATGAATTGCGGTAAATCTACAAACCTTATGCAGGTTGCCTTCAACTATGAGGAAAGGGGCATGAATGCAATAGTCATGAAGCCCGGAATAGATACCAAGGGTGAGGACAAGGTTGTTTCAAGACTGGGGATAGAGAGAAAGATGGACATAATTGTTGACAAGGACATGGACCTTGTGGACCAAGTTGTAAAATATATTGAAGATTGTGGAAAACTCCACTGCATCCTGGTGGATGAGGTGCAGTTTTTGAAGAAGGAACAGATAGATCAGCTTTTCCAAATAGCTGTGAAAATGAGCATACCTGTCATCTGCTACGGATTGAGAACAGATTTTCTCATGAATGGCTTTGAGGGAAGTGAGAGGCTTCTTCTCATTGCACACAGTGTAGAGGAGCTTAAGACCATCTGTGCCTGTGGCAAGAAGGCATTGCTCAACGGTAGGAAGATAAATGGAGAGTTTGTATTTGAAGGAAGCCAGGTTGCCATAGACCAGGAGAACAATGTAGAATATGAATCCCTTTGTGGAGAATGTTTCTTCAGGGAAAAGGAAAAATATTTAAGCAGAAAATAAAGATAGGATAAAGGTTAGTGGTGTAAAATGGTCATCAATCCATTTATATGATATAATGGGTGGAAATTTAATTGAAAGAGATGGTAGATAAATTGGCTGAATGTAAAAAAACATCAATAGGAGGACAGGCTCTCATAGAAGGAATAATGATGAGAGGTCCTCATAAAATAGCAACGGCAGTGAGAAAGCCCGACGGAGAGATAACCGTCAAAACTCAGGATATAAATCCAATATTCAAAAGCAAATTTTTAAAGCTGCCTCTGGTAAGAGGAAGTGTGGCCTTGATTGAGGCTATGATTGTAGGAATAAAGGAACTTATGTATTCTGCAGAGTTTTATGAAGATGAACTGGAAGAGGATGCATTTGACAGGTTCCTGAGAAAGGTATTCAAGGGTAATGCGGACCAGGCTATAATTTACTTTTCTGTAGTGGTTGCTCTTTTGATCTCCATAGGAGCCTTCATAATATTGCCAAACCTTGTGGCGGGACTCCTTAAGTCTGTAGTTGAAAGTCCTCTGATATTGAATCTTCTGGAAGGTTTGTTGAGGGTGGGACTATTTACAGCCTATGTATACCTCATTGCAAAGATGGAAGATATAAAGAGGGTCTTCATGTATCATGGAGCCGAGCACAAGACAATCTATGCATATGAAAACGGTGATGAACTGACAGTTGAAAATGCCAGGAAATACATAACTTTGCATCCAAGATGTGGAACAAGTTTCCTTGTAAATGTATTGATAATATCAATAATAGTATTTTCATTCTTTGGATGGCCAAGTATTCTTATGAGAATAGTGACAAGACTTGTAATGCTGCCTGTAATTGCAGGGCTTTCATATGAGATTAACAGGTATATAGGTAAAAGGGAAAACAAGGGTCTTGCCAAAATACTTGCAAAACCTGGATTCCAGTTCCAGAAGCTTACAACCAAAGAACCTACTGATGATATGCTTGAGGTTGCAATTGCTGCAATGAAGGAAGTAATACCTGAAAACAAGGAAGATGACAAGTGGTAGAGAGAAATATCAGACAATGTATTAAGGAAGCTGTGGAAATTCTGGGTCAAAGGGAATATATGAATCCCCTTCTGGATGCACAGCTTCTCCTTGCTTATGCAATGGGAAGGGACAAGATGTATGTGATGCTAAACATGAATGAAAGAGTGGATGGAAAGACCATGGACCTATTTTTTCAACTTGTTGAAAAGAGAAAAATGGGATGTCCCCTTCAGTATATAACAAATATGCAGGAGTTCATGGGACTTGACTTTCATGTTGAGGAAGGTGTTCTCATACCCAGGCCAGATACTGAAAACATAGTTGAATACATTCTCGAAATGGTCAAAAACAAATATGAGGATGTAGATCAAATAAGGATACTTGATATAGGCTCCGGTTCCGGAGCCATTGGCTGCAGTCTAGCGAGTTTAATAAGAAATGCATCTGTTCTAGCTATAGATATTTCTGAAACTGCAGTAAGGGTCAGTTGTAAAAACAGTGAAAGACTGGGTCTTGAAAACTACCAGGTTTTTAAAATGGATGTATTCGAAGATATATGGAAAGTCATGGGAACTTTTGACATAGTGGTATCAAATCCTCCATATATACCGGAGGATGATATTGAAGGTCTTCAGGTGGAAGTATCTGAATATGAACCAAAGCTTGCGCTGGTAGGGGGCAAATCCGGATACGACTACTACAAGAGGATAATTTATATAATTGACAGATTGTTGAAGCCAGGTGGAGTACTGGTTATGGAACATGGATACGACCAGAGTGAAAAGATTGTAAAGATGCTTGAAGAAAAGGACGGTATGGTAAAGGTGGATGTCATCAGCGACCTAAGTGGAATCAAGCGGGGTGTGGCTGCTTTCCTTGGAGCTTCCTGGCTTAAAAATTGACGGTTTGCGTATTATCTGTTATAATACCGTGTTAGAATTAATGAGGTGAAAAAATGTTAGATAAACTGGATTTTTTAGAAGAGAAATACAAGGAGCTTAGCACACAG
>CAZFYP010000297.1:0-2697 GCA_964523535.1 uncultured Clostridia bacterium | reverse complement strand
GTATTGATATTCGGAAGATTCGGTTTTCCAGAAATGGGAATAAGGGGGGCGGCAACAGGTACCCTGATAGCTCGATTCATTGAGCTTGCCATTGTTGTCTTCTACATAGCTCTTAAAGATAAAAAAATAAAACTTTTATCAGCCGATTTCATGAAGAAGGACAAAGAGCTGGCTTATGATTTTCGCAAGATGGCGGTGAATGTAATACTGGGTCTCATGCTTTGGGCCATTTCCGTGCCTTTCCAGACTGCAATCCTGGGGCATCTTTCATCTGATGCCATAGCGGCAAATGCAGTAGCGACCACTTTCTATTCTTATCTTAAGGTTGTCGTACAGAGCATGGCAGCCGTCTCAGCAATAATAATAGGCCAGGCAATAGGTGCAGGCAAGATGGATGAGGTAAAACAAATCACCCGTACACTTCAGCTTGTCTGCATAGTTCTTGGACTGGTTCTTGGAATATTACTGTATGTCCTGCGTGGTCCAATACTGAGCTGTTACAGTCTTTCTGAATCAGCCATGGCCTTGACAGACCAGCTGTTTGTAGTAATGTCTCTAATTATGGTAGGGATGGCCTATCAGATGCCTGTAAGCATGGGGATCATAAGAGGTGGAGGAGATGCAAAATTTGTTATGTATCTAGGAACCATTAGCGTTTGGTGTATTGTTATGCCTTTATCATTTATGAGTGCCTTCGTATGGAAATGGCCTGTGGCTGCAGTGGTTGCCGTAATACAATCGGACCAGGTATTTAAATGTTTGCCGGTGGCTATACGTGTCAGAAAATATGACAAGTGGGTTAAGAAACTGACAAGAGAAAGGGTAGGAGAGACGGAAAGTGTATAAATAAAAAAATAGGGTATAATTATTTTACATAGGTTACAAGAAATGGGGTTTTGTGGATTTATCCGTTTGTATATTAAATCTTATTCTGATAATAGGTTGGAATTTACCTGTTAATTACTATTCGATAATGATAAAATATTATTAATACGTAATTGTATTAAATGATATAAGTAGTAATATACGAGGTGTTTGGATGAGTAGAAGTAAGCAGGAAATAGAGAATATAGTGAAGGAAAATCAGGAGCTTAAAGCCATGGTTGCCAAAGCTTCTGAAAAAATCGAAAAGTTGGAAGAAGAAGGAGTTACTGCCCTTGTAATTGGTGATGCTGTAATGGATGGTATATGTGTTGTTGATGGAGATGGAAGAGTTATAAGAATCAATAAAGGATATACTGAAATCACAGGAATAAAACCTGACGAAATAATAGGCAGGAATATACAAGAGATGATTAACCAGAACTATTTTACTAATGCAGTTTCCATGGATGTTATCAAGACAAGAGAAAAGAAAACGGCCATGTCTACAATAACAAGAAACGATAAGCATGTTCTATTAGTTGGTACACCCATATTTGATAAGAAAAAGGAACTAATTAAGGTTATCACTGTAATGAGAAACCTTACAGACCTAATAAATCTCCAGGAAAAACTTGAGAAGACAGAGAAGAAGAAGGCTTATATAGAGGACAAGCTGAATACACTGACTAGGGAAGAAAAATTCATCGGTTGTTCTCCTGGAATCGTAAGAATCAAGGAACTCATTGATTATGTTGCCCCAACAGATGCAACTGTATTGATAATGGGAGAGACGGGGTCTGGTAAAGAGGTCGTATCACGTGAGATATATGAGAAAAGCAAGAGAAAGGATGGTCCCTATGTTAAGATCAACTGCGCCGCCATACCTGAGAATTTGCTGGAATCTGAGTTGTTCGGATATGTAAAGGGAGCATTTACCGGTGCCGACAACAAGGACAAGAAGGGCTTGTTTGAAACTGCCAATGGTGGAACTATTCTGCTGGATGAAATAAGCGAGATGCCTTTGAAGCTTCAGCCAAAGCTATTGAGAGTGCTTCAGGAAAGGGAAATCACTCCTTTAGGTGGAGTCAAGTCTATAAAGATAGATGTTAGGTTAATTGCTGCCAGTAACAAAGATCTCCAGGATCTGGTGAAAAAGAAAAATTTCAGGGCAGACTTGTATTACAGGCTTAATGTATTTCCAGTTAACATTCTTCCTCTCAGGGAAAGAAAGGAAGATATACCCGACTTGACTGCTATGTTTCTGTCAAAGTTTAATGTAAAATATGACAAGAAAAAGGTTTTAGATAGTACAGCCATATTTTCCCTTTTGAAATATGACTGGCCTGGAAATGTTAGAGAATTGGAGAATATTGTGGAAAGAATGACCATAATATCAGCCAACAGGATACTAACGGACAAGGATGTAAGTATAATCATAAACTTTACTGAACCGGATGAGATAGACATGGGAGGCCTGCCCATGGGTGACATAAGCTTGAAAGAGGCTGTTCAAAAATTGGAAAGACATCTGGTGGGAAAAGCCTTGAAAGATGGAGGAAGTTCCTATGCTGCTGCAAAGATATTGAAGACCACTCAGCCTACTGTTGTTAGAAAGGCCAAGGCTCTTGGCATAGACAAAAGAGAATGGAAGAGTAATGGATAAACAGCTAGTTCTGAATTCATGGTTCTTGAATTTATTTATATACTAGATTTAGGAACAAATAGATGCTCCAATACTCTTGTTTTTAATTATAAGCCCATAGTCAGTGATTCGAGTTCGGTAATTGTCAACATAGTTGTCACTTTTTTTGAAAATATACTAGCAGATTTTAA
>CAZFYP010000296.1:0-2702 GCA_964523535.1 uncultured Clostridia bacterium | reverse complement strand
TTATCTAATGCTGGTTTTTTGGTATGTCAAAGTGGGCTAGGGTCTGAACAGTAACAAATCGAATAATAATTGATTAAATAACCGGTAAAATACTGGTTATTTTTTTTGTTTAAGTATATAATATATATGTATTTAGTAAAGGCAAAAAAGGTTTGACGGGAGGATATATGGCTGGGAATAGTAAAAAACAAGGTTCCTTGATAGGAACCATAATAACAATAATTGTTATTATAACATTTATAAATACTTTTACAGCATCCAATATGAACATAAGAGTAGGCAACTTTATTATGCCTCTAATAATTTTCATTATAGTGATTTCCAGGTTGGTAAGCGTGGCAGGTAAATCATCAAAGCAGGAAAAGTCAGACTTTTCAACTAGAAAGACTGACAGTAGATATAACTTTGCTGAGTCAGCAAAGAGTGTACTTGGTGAAATCGAAAAAGCAGTTGAGAACAATGACTCTAAATCAAGGGCTAAGAAAGTTTCCAAGTATAAAAAACCAGCGGTTCAAAGAAAGGACAATGATCAAATAATTGAAATTGATGAAAAGAATCATTATGCAATACAATATAAGGAGCTTTATGAATCGGGAATTCTGACTAAAGAGGAATTCAGAGAAAGGATAAACAAATTAAATAAATAGATTTATTGATTTGCTTAAATGTATTTGAAGGGGGGTGTAATGATGGCTTATAGAATCAAAGAAGAAGAGTGTATAGGTTGTGGAGCTTGTGAACCTGTTTGTCCTGTATCATGTATATCTGAAGTTGAAGATTCAAAAAGAAAAATCGACGAAGATTCATGTATAGACTGTGGTGCATGTTCCGGAGAATGTCCAGTTGAATGTATAATACAGGTATAGACTATGGGAGGATATAACATGGAAAAATGGGAATGCATTCCCTGCGGATATATTTATGATCCGGCAGAGGGCGATGACGACGGTGGAATTGCACCAGGAGTTAAATTTGAAGATTTGCCTGAAAGCTGGGTTTGTCCGCTTTGTGGAGCAGGAAAGGAAGATTTTCAAAAAGTTGAATAAGAGTTTTAAATAATAATGAGCTGATATTTTTATATATCAGCTCATTTTCATTAACTGGTCGGAATGTTGCTGGATTAAATTTTCTCTCTTGGTTCATAATGCGTATGAAGAAGTTCGTGTGCTTTTTTGCCATAAGGTTTGCCAAGGAATTCTTCATAAAGTTTGATGATTTCTTTATTTTCATGAGATTTTCTTCTTTCCTTGCCTGCATCTTCGGCATAAATTGCCTTTTGACGTTCCTTGATGATGTTCATGTCACCGTGGTGATAGGGTTGGCCTCCACCACCAATACATCCACCTGGACATGCCATGATTTCAATGGCATGGACTTAAGATGTTCCAGCCCTTATTTCATCTAAAAGTTTTCTGGCATTTCCAAGACCGTGGGCAATACCTATATGTAGTTCCATATCTCCGATTTTAACAGTAGCTTCACGTATTCCTTCAAGACCTCTAAGCTGGACAAAATCAACATTTTTCAGTTCTTCACCTGTTATCCATTCGTAGGCAGTTCTGGTTGCTGCTTCGATAACACCGCCTGTAGTACCGAATATTACAGATGCTCCTGTACTTTCTCCCATAAGCTTGTCGAAATCACTTTCTTCAAGGTTAGGGAAGTCTATACCAGCAGATTTCATCTTTCTTCCGAATTCTCTGGTTGTTATTACTATATCCACATTTGAATCTTCGTCCTTGGTAAGCTCAGGTCTTTTTGATTCGGCTTTCTTTGCCAGACAAGGCATTACAGATACTACTGTAATATCGTGTGGATCAAGTTTTTTCTTTTCGGCATAATAAGTTTTAGCAATGGCACCGAACATGATTTGCGGTGACTTACATGTAGACGGTATGTCGAGAAGGTCAGGGAACTGATGCTCGAAGAATTTAACCCATGCAGGACAGCAGCTTGTGAGCATTGGCAGGGTACCATTGTGTTGTATCCTGTGAATCAATTCAGATGCTTCCTCCATTATAGTAAGGTCGGCACTGAAATCTGTATCAAAAACACCATCAAATCCCATTCTTCTAAGGGCAGTGGCGATTTTCCCGGTAGTTATTGTTCCTGGTGCCATATCAAACATTTCACCAATAGCAACCCTGACTGCAGGTGCTATCTGAACCACCACATGTTTTTCTGGATTTGCCAGGGCTTTCCATACATGAGATGTATTGTCAACTTCTGTAAGTGCTGCAGTAGGACAAACTGCCACGCACTGTCCACAGAATGTACAAGATGTATCCGCCATGTCCATGTTGAAGGCGGGACCAACAAATGAAGTAAATCCTCTGTTTACAGCAGACAATACATTACAGGTTTGAACCTCGTTGCACATTGTTTCACATCTTCTGCACATAACACATTTGTTTGGATCTTTAATAAGTGAAAAACTTGAATTATCCTTTTCATAATTCAACCTTTCACCTTCCCACGGTATATCACGGATACCGAGTTCCTGAGCCAATGACTGAAGTTCGCATTCAAGGTTTTTTGGACAACTAAGACAGTCCTTTGGATGGTTTGAAAGCAATAGTTCTACTGCCATTCTCCTTCCGTTCATTGCCCTGAATGAGTCGGAATGTATCACCATTCCTTCATAAACCTTCTCAGCACAGGAAGGAACCAAAGTAGGTCTTCCTTCAACTTCAACTACACAT
>CAZFYP010000295.1:0-2706 GCA_964523535.1 uncultured Clostridia bacterium | reverse complement strand
ATGAGACTTGAAAGGTATAACACTGGAACTTACCAGATAACTTATGCAGGATGGGGTGGAGACTACAACGATCCTCTTACATTCATGGATATGTGGATAACTGACGGTGGAAACAACGATGCTTACTGGTCTAATGCAGATTATGATGCAAATATCAAGACAGCAATTGAAGGTCAGGGAGATGAGAGAATCGATGCTATGGTAGCTGCAGAAGCAATTATAGTTGATGAACTTCCAATTTACCCACTTTACCACCCAAATAAAAACATAATGGTTAAACCATATGTTAAAGGTCTTGGAATATATCCAGTTGGAGCAGACTATGACTTCAAATGGACATATATCGAGAAGTAGAATCTAGATAAAATTGGAGCCTTTGGGCTCCTTTTTTTATTGAAAATTCCAGCAGATTACTTTACCTGAAGGGCAATTTATGTTAATATCTACTAGGTTAAAGAATTTTACAAAGTCGATATTCAAATGGCTAGGGAAAGATACTTTCCCTAGCTGTAATAGATTGTCAATTAGATAGATTTAAATATTGACAATATCAAATATTAAGACTTAATTAGGAGTTTCAAATGGATATTGGAAAATTGCCTAACAAGGTGCTTGAAGATCTGGTAATATCTTCAATTAAGAATAGAAGAGATGAAGTAATAGAAAGGGCTGCCGTAGGTAAGGACTGTGCTATAGTGGATTATGGTGACAAGTATTGTGTCTTGTCTTCGGATCCAATTACCGGTGCCGAAAAAAATCTTGGAAAGATAGCTGTCAATGTTGCCTGTAATGATATTGCAGCTGGAGGAGCCGAGCCTGTTGCTCTGCTTATAACCATACTTGCTCCACCCGAAACTACTCAGGAAACAATTAAAAACATAATGTGTGAAGCCAATGAAGCAAGTGCTGAAATAAATGTGGAAATAGTAGGTGGACATACGGAGATTACAAATGCAGTAAACAGAATAGTATTATCCATGACTGCAGTTGGAATAAAGGACAAGAAAAATAAAGTTGATGAAGTTGAGGATGGAGACTGTGTTCTTATGACGAAATTAAGTGGAATGGAAGGATCTACAATAATTGCAGAGGAAAAAGAGCAAGAACTGTTGAAGGCCGGATTCACTGCAGAAGAACTTAATGAGGCAAAGGACTATTTGAATTACCTCAGTGTAGTGAATGAAGGAATGATTTGTGCTTCAGTAGGTGTGAAGTATATGCATGACATTACTGAAGGTGGAGTGGAAGGAGCCCTTTGGGAAGCTTCCAATGCTCTGGGAAAGGGAATTGAAGTAAATGAAGATGAAATACCTGTGGCAGACATCACCAGGAAACTATGCAGCCATTTTTCAATAAACTATTTAAAACTTATATCTAGTGGATCCATGTTGGTTATTTGCAGTAAGGAAAATTTTGCCTCCATAAAAGCGAAACTTAGCGAAAAGGCCATAGGTGTCGCCATGATAGGAAAAGTGCGTGGCGATGGTGTTAGGTTCATCTCACAAGGAAAATCAAGAGTGGTTGACCAGCCGGAAAGTGATGAACTGTACAAGGTTGTTTAATATAATAAAATTTAGGAGTTTTTAATGCCAAGAATAGATGGAAGAATGAAAGATGAAATAAGGGAAACAAAGATTACAAGAGACTATCTGCTTCATCCAGACGGTTCTGTACTTGTACAGGTGGGAGATACAAAAGTCATATGTACGGCTATGATTGAGAACAAGGTTCCTCCCTTTTTAAGGGGAAGCGAGACTGGATGGGTGACTGCCGAGTATTCCATGCTTCCAGGGTCTACTGCTACAAGGAAAATGAGAGATTCCAGAAAAGGAAAGGTTGATGGAAGGTCGCAGGAAATTCAGAGATTAATTGGCAGATCCATGAGGTCAGTAGTTGATTTGAGTCTTCTTGGTGAGAGAACACTGTGGCTTGACTGTGATGTTATTCAGGCAGATGGTGGTACGAGGACTGCTTCCATAAGCGGAGCCTTCGTAGCTATGGCAGATGCATTCTACAAGCTTATAAAGAATGGAGAAATAGAAAAAATGCCTGTCAAGTCCTTTGTTTCTGCTGTCAGCGTAGGTGTTGTAAATGACAATAACCTTCTAGATCTTTGTTATCTGGAAGACAGCAGTGCAAAGGTAGACATGAACATTGTAATGACTGATAAGGAAGAGTTTATAGAAGTTCAGGGTACAGGAGAGGAAGCTCCTTTTACAATGGATGAGCTTACATCCCTTCTTGAAATCGGAAAAAAGGGCTGTGGTGATATTTTCAAAATACAGAAGGAAGTTCTTGGAAAAGACATTTATGAACTAATAGGAGAATGACATGATAAAAGTTGTTTTGTCAAGCGGAAACCAGCACAAGATAAGTGAATTGAAGAGCATACTTGAAGAGTTTGATATAGTAGTGATTTCAAAGAATGATATGGGTTTCAAGGATTTTGAAGTGGAGGAAGATGGAGAAACTCTTGAGGAAAATTCATTGAAAAAGGCAAAGGAACTGTGGAAGAAGACAGGCAATATTGTCATAGCTGATGATACAGGTCTTTTTGTGGAATACTTAAATGGAGAGCCAGGTGTTTATTCCGCCAGATATGCAGGTGAAGATGCCAATTATGAGGACAATAACAAATTGCTTCTCAAGAAACGAAACTGCGGCAGCCATGGGGGCTGTGAACACGGTGGCTTTCTGTGACGAGAT
>CAZFYP010000294.1:0-2742 GCA_964523535.1 uncultured Clostridia bacterium | reverse complement strand
TACCGCCTCTTTTTTGAGCCCTATATGTATCTTCAGGCATTCTCTTCACATAACCATGATTGGTTACTGTTATTGCTACTTCCTGCTCTTCGATAAGGTCTTCATAATTTATTTCACCTTCATCTGCATTTATTGATGTTCTTCTTTCATCGGAGAATTTATCTCTTATTTCAATTAATTCAGTTTTAATGATATTCATCAATAAAAGTTCATTTGCAAGTATTTCCTGATATTTGTTGATGAGTTTAATGAGTTCTGCATATTCTTCATCAATTTTTTCTCTTTCCAGACCTTGCAGCCTTCTAAGCCTCATGTCAACTATAGCCTTTGCCTGAATTTCTGAAAGATTGAATCTTTCCATCAACTTAAGCTCTGCATCATTGTATGAAGATCTTATTATCTTTATTATTTCGTCTATGTTGTCAAGTGCTATTCTCAATCCTTCAAGAATATGAGCCCTTGCCTGTGCCTTATTAAGATCATACTGGGTTCTTCTTGTAATTACATCCTTCTGATGCATTACATAATAGTGAATCATTTCCTTAAGATTTAATACCTTGGGTTGATTATCAACCAAAGCAATCATAATTATGCTGAAGGTATCCTGCATCTGTGTATGTTTGTAAAGATTATTAAGTACTATATTTGGATTATAGTCTCTCTTTATCTCTATTACTATCCTCATACCTTTTCTGTCACTCTCGTCTCTCAGATCAGTAATTCCTTCAATCTTCTTGTCTCTTACAAGAAAGGCGATTTTTTCAATTAGTCTTGCCTTGTTGACCTGATAAGGTATTTCTGTAACAATTATTCTTGTCTTGTTGTTTTTCATTTCTTCGATGTCTGTTACAGCTCTGACTACTGCCTTTCCTCTTCCTGTCCTGTAGGCTCTTTTTATATTTTCCTTGCCTATGAGATCGGCTCCTGTTGGAAAATCCGGACCCTTAATATATTCCATCAATTCATCAACTGTTATTTCATCATTTTCTATATATGCAATTGTACCATTTATTACTTCACCCATGTTGTGAGGTGGTATTGAAGATGCCATACCAACGGCTATACCGTTTGATCCATTTACCAAAAGGTTGGGATACTTACTTGGAAGCACTGTAGGCTCCTTCAATGTTTCATCGAAGTTGTACTTGTAGCCTACAGTTTCCTTATTGATGTCCCTGAGCATCTCAAGTGCCATCTTTGACATCCTTGCTTCAGTATACCTCATTGCAGCCGCACTGTCACCATCAACTGAACCGAAGTTTCCATGTCCGTCAATCAATGGATATCTGGTTGAAAAGTCCTGTGCAAGCCTTACCATTGCATCATATACGGCAGTATCACCATGCGGGTGGTACTTACCAAGGACTTCACCAACTATACGTGCCGATTTCTTATGTGGCTTGTCGGGAGTCATCCCAAGTTCACTCATTGCGTAAAGTATTCTTCTGTGAACAGGCTTCAATCCGTCTCTTACATCAGGCAATGCTCTGCTTACAATAACAGTCATTGCATAATCAAGATAGGATTTTTTCATTTCTTTTTCTATATCTATTTGAAGAACCCTGTCATTACCTGATTCTATATTATCCATTATATTCCTCCAAATTCAACAAATTTATATGTCTATATTTTTTACGTATTTTGCATTTTGCTCTATAAATTCTCTTCTTGGTTCGACCTTGTCTCCCATAAGAGTTGTAAATACCTCATCTGCTTCAAGAGCATCTGCTATTTCAACTCTAAGCATTGTTCTTTGTGAAGGATCCATGGTTGTATCCCAAAGCTGTTCGGGATTCATTTCTCCAAGACCTTTGTATCTTTGGAGTGCATACTTGCTTTCCCTTCCAATTGTTTCATCCAGAAGATTATCAAGCTCCTTGTCAGTATAAACATAGTACTCTTTTTTACCATGCTTCACCTTGTATAGAGGCGGCTGCGCTATATAGATATTACCGTTCTCTATGAGAGGCTTCATGTATCTGTAGAAAAATGTCAACAAGAGAGTCCTTATATGGGCTCCATCTACATCTGCATCGGTCATTATAATAATTTTTCCATATCTCAATTTTTCAAGGTCGAATTCCTGGCCTATTCCGCATCCAAAAGCCGTAATCATTGCACCTATCTCGGCAAAGTTAAGTATCTTGTCTATTCTTGCCTTTTCAACATTGAGTATCTTACCCTTAAGTGGAAGTATTGCCTGTATTTTTCTATCTCTTCCCTGCTTTGCAGAGCCGCCGGCAGAATCCCCTTCCACAAGAAATACCTCGCATTTGTCTGCATCCTTTTCGGAACAATCAGATAATTTTCCTGGAAGTGAAAGTCCGTCTAAAACATTCTTTCTTCTAGTAAGTTCTCTTGCCTTTCTTGCTGCTTCTCTTGCCTTAGCCGATTTCTGAGCCTTATCTATTATTACCTTTGCTTCCTTGGGGTTTTCTTCAAGAAATGATGTAAGGGATTCATTAACTAAAGATTCAACTATTCCTCTCATCTCACTGTTTCCAAGTTTTGTCTTTGTCTGTCCCTCGAATTGGGGTTCAGGAAGTTTTACCGAAAGTATTGCCGTCATTCCTTCCCTTATGTCCTCTCCTGTAAGATTGTCTTCCTTTTCCTTGATGATGTTGTTCTTTCTTGAATAGTCGTTGAAGACCCTTGTAACTGCAGACTTGAATCCACTTAAGTGACTCCCACCCTCATGGGTGTTTATGTTATTTGCGAAGGAATAGATGCTTTCGCTGTATG
>CAZFYP010000293.1:0-2766 GCA_964523535.1 uncultured Clostridia bacterium | reverse complement strand
CTTGTCAAACTTTACATTTTCCTTGTCCATACGGTTAAGGAAAATAACTTTAGGTATACTTCTTTCTTCTGCAATTTCCCATGCCTTTTCAGTTCCAACTTCAACTCCCGAAGTAGCGTCAACACAAATTATTGCTCCACTGGCAACCCGTAAAGCTCCATATACCTCACCAACGAAATCAAAGTAACCAGGAGTATCTAATATATTTAATTTGGTGTTGTCAAATTCTACAGGAATTACACTTGTCCCAATTGAAAATCCTCTTTCTTTCTCTTCCTTGTCAAAATCAGAAATAGTATTCTTGTCGTCAACGTTACCCATTCTCTTCAAGACATGGGAATTGAACAACATAGCTTCAACCAAAGTTGTCTTTCCACACCCCCCATGTCCCATTAATGCAATGTTTCTTATTTTGTCCGTGCTGTAATTCTTCATGATATTCCTCCTTTGAATACTTTGTACTTTCATTATATTTTATACGAAAATCCATTCTTATGCAACTAGAAATAAAACGTTTTCCAACAATATTAAATAATTATTCATGAGTAAGACTCCTATGAAACTAACATATATTCCATTCTAACCTTATAATAAGACGATTGTGTTTTTAAACTTAATAAAAAATGCTTCTAAAGACGATGAGTAATCCTGTTGGATTACTTTATCAACTCTAGAAGCTTCATATGAAACCACAGGTCTTGAAATCACCGAGTGATTAAAGTACTTCGTCCTTGATGAAATTGTATATTTTTAATGCATGACCCTTTGCTTTGATGTTTCTGAATTCCTGTATGATTTTCCCCTGGCTGTCTATTACAAATGTAGACCTTACAACACCCATCTTGATCTTTCCATACATGTTCTTTTCTCTCCAAACCTGGTAATCCTCATGGGTCTTTATTTCCTCGTCGCTTAAGAGTACAAAAGGCAATTCATATTTGTCAATGAATTTGTCGTGTGATACCAAGCCGTCCTTGCTTATTCCGTATACCTCAAATCCCTGATTTCTGATTTCATCATAAATTTCCTTGAATTCACATGACTCAGTAGTACATCCTGGAGTATTGTCCTTAGGATAAAAAAACAATACAAGACCCTTGTCTCCCATAGTATCCTTTAGTGTATACTCCTTTCCATCACTTGCAGGTAGCTTGAAATCTGGTGCTTGTGTTCCCTTTTCAAAAATAATCTTCTTCTTGACCATATCTGTCTCCTTTTTAATTTTTTAAACTTACAGAAGTTAAGTATATGATACCTTGAATTACTGGTATTATTCATTCAAGGTAACTTTCTTCCCATCATTCATATTCAGTCCCGGTATTTCCGTATCTTCAGTTTCAAGTTCCACGTTTGATATCTGACTGAATCTTTTTTCAATCTTGTCAGATGTAATATTTATATCCCTTACATCCTTTGTAACCCTGTCTATGCTTTGAGACAGGGAACTCCATCTTTTCTTATATCTTTTAAATTCCTCGCTGAGCTTCTTGAGCTCCTGGTGTATTATGCCAGTATATCTGTCCCTTTCAATATTTTTCAGAACAACCTGTACAGTAGACAAAACTGACATCAATGTAGTAGGTGATGTGATCCATACCCTTCTTTCTCTTGCATAGTCAATAAGGTCTTCGTGATATGCATTTATCTCGGCAAATATTGCCTCGGCAGGAATAAACATTATTGCCTGGTTTGCAGTCTCTCCATCAATAATATATTTGCCAGCAATATCTCCTATATGCTTCTTCACATTGGATTTAAACTCCTTTCCTGCCTTTATTTTCTCTATTTCACTCAATGACTTATCAGTCATCCTTCTATAGTTCTCAAGAGGAAATTTGGAGTCCATACAAATACTTCCAACAGGATCCGGCAAATGAAGTACTGCATCAGCTATTGTTGAGTTTGAAAGTGTTTTTTGTATTTGAAAAACTTTTTCGTTCTTGTCCCCGAAAACAGATTTGAGAATGCTGTTTAGTTGGACTTCTCCAAAAGTTCCCCTGCTCTTCTTGTCTGTAAGGACATCTTGCAGGGATACAATATTTGTTGAAAGACTGTCTATTTTTTTTTGTGCCTCATCAATTTTTGAAAGCCTTTCTATTACATTGTTGAATGTCTTGTTGGTCTTTTCAAAACCTTCGCTAAGTCTTTCATCCACCTTGTTTCCTATTCTGTCAAGATTCCCTTCAATTCTTGTATTCAATGAATTGAAATTACTATTGAGACTTTCAGTGAGTCTGTGGTTTGACTCATTGACATTTCTGGAAACATTGTTTTGAAATCTAAGAAAGGACTCTGTCATGTCTCCGGAATTCTTCTGCAACTTTTCAAAAATCTTTCCATTATTCTCCATTAGAAAGATCTGAACGTCGGACATAAGCTTGTCCTGACTTCTGTTCTTATTCATTGAAGATATTCTTGAAAGATTTATCACAGAAAGCAATATTAAGATAGCCAGTAAGGTATAAAGTATTATCCACTCCATTCCCAGACTCATATGTTTGCTCCCTTATTCTTTATCTTGCTTCTCAAATCCACCCCAAAATCATAAGTCTTTGTCAATATCTCGTCAGCTGTTCCTTCATAGTCAAAAGGACACACTTCAAAGGAAACATTTCCCTTAAATCCTATCCTGGTGAAATTTTCCGCCACCAGATTCCAATCGACCTTTCCCGTTCCCGGAAGCCAGTGTCTATCCTTTTTCATGTCATTGTCTGAAAGATGAAGATACTTAAGTCTGTCTCCAAATTCGAGAATAGAATCACCAGG
>CAZFYP010000292.1:0-2802 GCA_964523535.1 uncultured Clostridia bacterium | reverse complement strand
AAAAGATGGGTACAGGATGCCCGGCGAATTTGAAAAACATAAAAGATGCTGGATGATTTGGCCAGAAAGAAGGGATAACTGGAGAAATGGAGCAAAGCCTGCCCAGCAGGCTTTTGCAGAAGTTGCAGAAGCAATATCAAAGTATGAAAAAGTTATTATGTGTGTTTCCCAAAAGCAATATAAGGAAGCAAGGTCGGTCCTCAGTGATAACATTAGTCTAGCAGTGGTGGAGAATGATGACGCATGGATGAGAGATGTAGGACCAACCTTCCTTGTCAATGACAAGGGAGAGGTAAGGGGCATCGACTGGAGGTTTAATGCATGGGGAGGCCATGTTGACGGCCTCTACTTCCCCTGGGACAAGGATGATAAAGTTGCTGTAAAAGTTTGCCAATTGGCAGACAAGGATTATTACAGCCTGGGAAATTTTGTACTTGAAGGCGGAGCAATACATTCCGATGGAGAAGGCACGGCAGTGGTGACTGAAACCTGTCTTTTGCATGAAAGCAGAAATCCCAATATGAGCAAGAATGAGATTGAAAACACATTGAAGGAATACCTGGGAGTTGAAAAGGTTCTATGGCTGCCAAGGGGGATCCTCAATCTCCATTGTCAAAAGCAAGTTTTGACTACCTGACTAGTGAGAGGGATGCCAAGGGGCGAAAACTGAAAATTCACAAGATTCATATTCCGGATGAAGTTCTCATCACAAAAGAGGAAAGTGAAGGTGTTGAATCAATTGATTCAACACTTCCCAGAAAGGAAGGTGACAGACAGGCAGCGTCCTATGCCAACTTTTATATAGCAAATGGAGCTGTTATTCTACCTTTGTTTGGAGATGAAATACATGACAAGGCGGCCATTGCCACCTTGTCAAGAATTTTTCCGGACAGAGAAGTAATAGGAATTTATGCTAGAGAAATAATACTTGGAGGCGGGAATATTCATTGTATTACCCAACAGCAGCCTTTAGGGAAATAGGATTAATAATTGTAATGACTGTCTTATAAACAGGATAGTAATGGAGGAATAGTAAGTGGAAAAAAAAATAAAGAAACAAGCTAAGATATATCATTCATTATTTTCAATCGCAGGCATTGTAGCTGTTATGTTTGCATTTGTGATTAGGAAGGATTTAGCGCCGCATTTAGCAATGTTGATTGGAGCAGTTATTGCTACCATAGTAGGCTTCTGGTTGAATTATTCATGGGATGAAATACTTGATGGTATTCTTGAAAGTATTACACAGTCCCTGGAGGCAATTATTATTCTCATGATGATTGGTGTATTGATTGGAGTTTGGATTATAAGTGGTGTAGTACCTACCATGATATTCTATGGGTTGAAATTAATAGCACCAAAAATATTCCTGGTAAGTACCTTATTGATATGTTCTTTCGTTTCTATGGCAATTGGCTCATGGGGAACAGCTGGCACAATAGGTATTGCATTCATGGGAATGTCCCACGTATTGGGAATACCTCCGGCAATTACTGCTGGTGCGGTAGTGTCGGGATCATATGTGGGCGACAGGCTTTCTCCCTTGTCCGACAGCTGTAATTTAGCTGCGGCGGTTACAGAAGTCAATATATTTGAATATATAAAGAAGATGTCAAAATTATCAGGAATCATGTTCATATTTACACTATTGGCTTATGGCATTTTAGGATGGAATTTGGTTTCAGCTGATAGTAGCCTTACATTGAATCAATTGGAAACAGTAAACGAAGTTATAATTAATACTTTTTCGCCCAATATATTTGCTCTAATACCTCTGGTTTTACTAATCACATGTATATTGAAAAAAGTGCCGGCAATACCCAGTATGGTAATCGGATCTGTAGCTGGTGGTGTCTATGGGATAATTGCATTGAAAGTTCCTGCATTTGAAATACTTAATGCTTCCTATGCAGGATATGTATCTGCAAGTGGTAACGAGCTGATAGATACATTGTTCACTGCAGGTGGAATTGAATCCATGCTATATGCCATTTCCATGATTGTAATTGCCATGATGTATGGAGGTGCAATGGAAGTTTCCGGACAAATGGAAGTTCTTACTAAATCATTCATGAATAGAATCAACAATTTTGTTTCATTAACATTTACGACAGTAGCTACAGCTACATTGGTAAATGTAATAATACCGGACCAGTATTTGGGAATAGCCTTGCCGGGAAGAATGTATGCCAAGGAATATGATAAACGTGACATAGACAGGGTTGAATTGACTATGGCATTGGGCGTAGGGGGCTCCTTGACTTCATCAATGATACCATGGAATACATGTGGTATATTTATGGCAAGTGTACTAGGTGTGACTGCATATGATTATTTTTTCTACACATTTGGTAATCTATTCATGTTGGTTGGAATTATTGGATATGCGGTTTTTGAGCAAAGAAAACATAATTACAAATTTAAGCAGGAAAAGGAAATGGACAAAAATCTGTCGTCCAAATGAAACTAACTATATAATAGGAGTAAGTTGATGAAAAGAAAAATTGATTTAAAGGATGCATATTCTATTCTTTATGTATCAGATGCTCAGATATCTCCTGATGGGGAGAAGACGGCATTTGTTCAAACCAGGTCTCAAGAAGATGGTAGGGGATATAGAACATCAATCTGGTTGGTGGAAGAAAATAAGGCAAAATTCTGCATTGCAGATGAAGCTATAAATTCAAGTATGCCTAGGTGGTCTCCAGATGGCAAGAGCATACTTTTTGTATCAACTGCAGATGGAGTAAGGCAGTTATTTTCCTATTCACTGGATAATGGAAAAATTGAGCAATTGACTTC
>CAZFYP010000291.1:0-2829 GCA_964523535.1 uncultured Clostridia bacterium | reverse complement strand
AGCATTATTATGAATCCTATCAGTGCCAGAAACGATCCAAGTGATTCTCTCATCACTCCTGAAAAGCTTGCAGGAGTCTGACCTGTCAAAACAAATCCTACTGCAACGGCTGTGAAAGTTGCAGTCAAAGCCTTTCGTCTTGAGAATATGAGTACCACATATACAAAAATCGGCAACAACGCCCATAGAGAGGGACTGGTAATTAACGCATTTTCTCCCATAACAAATCCTCCAAAATTGATTATGAAGTCATATCTTCCATGATATACTTACATTTATTTGCTTTTGAAAGTAGCTTTATCAATGGTATACTTCTCAATTATGTCCATTCTAGGTTCAACACCGATTCCTATACCCTTTGGAACATCAAGACATCCGTCTTTGATGATAAATTCAGGCATAATAATATCTTGATTATAATATCTGTCAGATCCGGCAATGTCACCAGGAAGTCTGAAATTCTCAAGTGAATTGATTGCATCGTTGGGGGGACATCGTATTCCGTATTCATGCATTCCTCCACTCCATTCCGGTCTGTCATGTTCCCTACAGATATCATGTATTTTTTTTGATTCTGTTAAGCCTCCAACACGTCCTACTTTTATATTCATGACTCTGCAGCTTCCCAATTCAATGGCTTTTCTTGCATCTCCAATATTATGGATACTTTCATCCAGACATATAGGTGTCTTAATCACCATTTGCAGCTTTGAATGATCTACAATGTCATCATACCCTAAAGGCTGTTCATACATCATCAAATTAAGCTCATCCATTTTTATAAACAAATCGATGTCTTCCAATGTGTATGAAGAATTGGCATCTGCCATTATTGGTAAGTCAGGATATTCCTTTCTCACAGCCTTTAAAAACTCATAATCAAATCCAGGCTTGATCTTCATCTTAATACGCTTGTATCCAAATTCAAGGAAACCATCTATTTTTTTCAGCAAAGTAGGGATATCCTTTTGTATGCCAATATTCACTCCGGATTCAATCTTATCCTTTTTCCCTCCCAGGGCTTTTGACAAGGACATGTTCGCATTCTTTGCAATCAAATCCCAAACAGCCAGCTCCAGTCCTGCTTTTGCAAAATTATTTCCTTTGACAACCTTATACATGGGATGTTCAATTAAATCGTCAATTGTTTCAATTTCAATACCGACCATATGAGGTACAATAAACTTTGTCAATATATGCCATGCGGTATAGGTTGTTTCATTTATATAGTATGGAGTCTGATTACAGGTACATTCTCCAAAACCAATGATGTCACCACTATGAACCGTCACTACAATATGTTCAATATGACTCTTTGTTTCCGGGCTTGTTTGGTAAGGTTCTTTCAAAGGTATGGAAAGATGCCTTAATTCGACTTTATCCAATTTCATTATCCTCTTCCTTTCAAATAATTTATTTTTCAATACATAGGTTGATACTCTTCTTCGACAGAATAATTTAATAACCTAATTTATAAGAAATTTCCATAGCTCCATTTACAATAATTGGTATCCAAGTCTTTATCCTTTTTTCATTGAATTCTTCTTTTGATCCAGCAAGACTTAAACAACTCCAAACCTCTCCATTTGCATCATAAATAGGAGCTGCAATGCCGAAATTGCCAATACCGTTTTCTTCGTCACTTATAGCATATCCATTTTTTCTGATCTTTTCAAATTCCTTAAGGAGCTTTTCAGGATTTATGATCGTATTGTCTGTTTTTGCTTGAAGTTCTGTATCTTGCAGGATTTGTTCTATTGATTCAGTATCATGATATGCAGCCAGGAGTTTGCCAATGGCTCCTGCATTCATTGGGAATTTCAAACCGACTTTTCTATATAATCTAACTATTTTGGGACCTTCAATCTTATAAGCAAGAATTGCATCGTTACCTTCTCTTATACCGATAGAAACTGTTTCTTTTGTAATCTCGGAAATCGCCTTCATAACTGGCTGGGAAGCTTCATAAATCCCCTTCTGTTCACTGTAAATATTACCCAATCTATGCAAGGCAGGACCTAGATTATATTTTTTTGTATGGCTGTCTTGAACAACAAAACCGTTCTCCACCAGAGTAGTTAGTATTTTATAAATACCTCCCTTGCTGAAACCAATTTCTTTAGAAAGTTCTGTCAATCCCATATCATAAGGAGGATCTCCCAATCTATTCAATAACCATAAAACTTTTTCAGTACTGTTCATATTGCCTCCTTGTTTGCTCACGGCAAATATAGTATTCTTAGAGAAACCTCTAAATTGATTGTACAGTATAATCAAAGCATAGTCAACTTCACCCAAGACAAGAATCCATACTCAAATTGAGCATGGATTCTTAATAATTTCAACAAATTCAAATCCTAGAAAAATATATTGATTCCCAGGAAGGACCAGAAGAATATATAGAGCAGTGCTGCAAGGGAAACCGCCCAGCCGCCTACGAGCATGGCTTTGAGGTTTTTCGACCTGGCAATTCCCATCTGACCTATCATGTTTGCTGTAGGATATACAGATGAGGTTATTCTTGAGGCGGCTATCAAAGCTATTGCCCACATAGCCATTGGAAGCTGCATGGATTCAACAGACGGTGCGAAAAGCTCATGTGTAATCTTGATCTGTGCAACAGCAGCTCCCTCAACTCCGAAGGCTCCTACGAAACTTCCTACCAGCATCAGTGCCATTTTTCCACCCTTTCCTATTACTGCATTGAGTATTTCAGAAAGTGCTTCGAATCCACCGCCAATTGAAACCATGTCCAGAAACGGATCTAGCAGTATAAACAACAAGAACATTCCTGCCATCTTGCTCATTCCTTCTACCAATCCGGAGAAA
>CAZFYP010000290.1:0-2866 GCA_964523535.1 uncultured Clostridia bacterium | reverse complement strand
ATGGGCGTTAAGCAAATGAGAGAAAACATTAAGGTTAACATGGAAGCTCTTATGGCTAAGGACATATTCAGCGCTGAAATCAAGGAAGCTTTCCAGGCTTGGATAGATGCTATGAAGGATGGAGAAGCTTCTAAAGCTACATCTGAAAAAGTTCTTGACCTTCTTACTAAACTTGATCCATGTGACGAGTGCAAGAAAGAAGTACAAAATATCCTTGATAGAAAAGATTACCTAATCAAGAAATCTGTATGGATTCTTGGTGGAGACGGATGGTCTTACGATATAGGTTACGGTGGACTTGACCACGTACTTGCAAGTGGAGAAGACGTAAATGTACTTGTATTTGATACAGAGGTTTACTCAAACACTGGTGGACAGTCTTCTAAGGCCACTCCAACAGCTGCTACTGCCAAGTTTGCTGCAGCAGGTAAGAATATCAAGAAGAAAGACCTTGGTATGATAGCTGCAACTTACGGCTATGTATATGTAGCTCAAGTTGCTATGGGTGCAAACAAGAACCAGTTCATGAAGGCATTGGTTGAAGCTGAAAGCTACGATGGACCATCATTGATTATGGCTTACGCTCCTTGTGTAAACCACGGAATCAAGGCTGGTATGGGTAAGACTCAAACTAAAGAGAAAGATGCTGTTGAAGCAGGATACTGGCACCTGTACAGGTTCAATCCTGTTCTTAGAGAAGAAGGAAAGAATCCTTTCGTTCTTGATTCTAAAGAGCCTTCTGCATCGTTCAGAGACTTCCTTGAAAGCGAAGTAAGATATACTTCACTTCAAATGCAATTCCCTGACATAGCTGAAGAACTATTCGCCAAAGCTGAATCTGATGCTAAGGAAAGATACGAAAGCTATAAGAGAATGGCTGAAATGCAGTACTAAGATGAAATATGAAAATCCCGGCCTTGGCCGGGATTTTTTTATAGCTTGAAGTTAAAAGTTCATAAACATTATATGTCAATATTTTAAGTATTCAATGTATTAAAAGTATAAGTTCTTGAAGTGTGTCTTATAATATGGTATAATTTACGTACTATAATACAGTGCATCATACTACAATACAGGAGAAAATATGGCTAAAGAAGGAAATACTATTCAGTCTGTAGACAGGGCTATAGAGATACTAAGAAGTTTTGAGAAGAATGAAGAACTGGGTGTGACTGAAATAAGCAAGCTTACAGGACTTCACAAGAGTACTGCTTTCAATCTTATTTCGACACTGGAAAAGGCAGGTTTGATGGCAAAGGATTCAAACTCTGGAAGATATAGGCTGGGAATGGAACTTTTCAGGCTAGGTACAATGGTTAATTCAAATATCAGGAAAATCTGTGAGCCTTATCTGCAGATGCTGGTTGATGAATTTTCTGAAACAGTCAATTTGGTTGCAAGAAATGACCTTTTGGTTATATACCTGGACAAGAAAGACAGTCCTCATTCAATGAGGATCACTACTGAAGAGGGAACGAGGCTTCCCATGTATATGACGGCAGTAGGAAAGGCTATGATGTCAACATTGTCTGACGATGAAATCAAAAGCATATTGAGAAATGTAAGGCTAGTGAAGTTTACAGAGAATACCCTTACAGACAAGGAAGCCATTAGGCTTCAAATTCAGTTTGCAAGGGAAAACGGCTATGCCGAAGACCTTCAGGAATATGAAAATGGCCTTACCTGTGTTGGAGCTCCAATCATGGACCACACGGGAAGAGCAAGCTATGCAATCAGTGTTTCCGGTCCTAATTCAAGGATGACAAAGGAAGTCAGAAGGAAAATAGGAGAACGACTGGTAGAACTCACAGCCCAGATATCCAAGAAATTGGGATATTACAAGACCATGTATTAGAGGAAATATTATAATCAAATATTAAAACAGGAGGCTTAAGCCTCCTGTTTTTTAGTTGTTTCTCATTTTTGTAATTGTTGTTACTATTGAAACCAAAGGTTGATTTCTTTTTCAGCTTCCATACTTGAAGCCGAGGCGTGAACTGCATTCATAGTGAGTCCTGAGCCGTATGACTTTCGTATTGTTCCTTCTTCTGCTTCGGCAGGATTGGTACATCCGTTTATTCTTCGGATTTCATTTATTGCATTATTGCCTGAAAGGACCATGGCTACCACCCTGTCGCTTCTCATGAATTCAATTAACTCTCCATAAAAATTCTTACCTTTGTGTTCCTCATAATGTCGTGACAGCAGTAGTTCATCGGGGATTAGTATTTTGATTTGCTCAATCTGGAAATCATTCTTTTCATAAATTGAAATGATATTTCCTACATTTCTGCTTTTGACGGCATCGGGCTTAATCAATACAAGTGATCTTTCCAAATTTTTCTACCTCTCTTTTTCTAGCTCGGGAAAGTTTAAAGTGTATAACACATTTATTGTCTATGATATACAGGATAGGATACTTTCCTTGTCAGTTTGAATATAGACTTTGTCGATAACGCGGTAAATCGCTTTCTTTTAGCTTAAGAAAGTCTTAATAATTTCTTGCGAAATCAACTCGGCATAGCCGCTTTCTTGTCATGAAGTTAATGGTAGCAATAGTCCGAGAACTATTGCAACAACCACAGCCAAAGACATGATTTTTTTTACTTTACTTGAATATAACATTATGCACACTCTCCATTCTGTAATTCCCACAAAACATATATTATTCCTTTTTTTAAAATTTGTCAAATTTTGAAAACAATTCTCATTTACTGTTGGAATTGTAAGGATTTAGACTGGTTGAAGTTTTTCAGGTTTACCCCGTGCATTACGGTATTTATGAAATCGTCAATGATAGGGATTTGTGTACGGGGAGTTAATTTTTTGCAATAAAATGGTGCTCCCAGTAGGACTCGAACCCACA
>CAZFYP010000289.1:0-2870 GCA_964523535.1 uncultured Clostridia bacterium | reverse complement strand
TAAATCCCTACGGAGACGGCAAGTCTGCTCAGAGGATAAGGGATATACTATTGAAGAAATAAATTAACAGATGAACTCAGAAATGGGTTCTTTTTTTATAGTTGAAGATACTTTCTTATAATGGAGAATGGGAGCTAAGTTTGTGAAATAAACTACTATTCGAGATACATTGCTATGAATGCTATATTTTTAACATACTACTTTGATTTTCAAAATAATATTCAAGTTGCTTGAAATCGTTGGGTCTAGCCTGATTAAAAAGGGTAGTTTCAACGCTTAAGGAGATAGATGATATGAATAGAATGCTTGCAACGAAAGCGTGGGCTATAAAAAGTCCTGGTGGGTAATTATTAATAATATATGATTTTTGTTATAAAATTAACAAAAAGTGCCCGAAATCCATTGACATCATAAGTCAAATATGATAATATTCTTTATGTTGATTGTATAGTATAGAGAGTGAAACACTGGTGTGACATCATTTGATGAGACGAGGCTGTGTTTTTTGTATAGTATGGAGTAATTAAGCAGATACGCCGAATATGCGTTTGTTTTGTTGCTCTTTTTTTGTAGGCAAATTGAATTGTATACAGTATTATATACACTTTTTTAAATCAATTTTGTAGATTGTGTATTAGGGAAAACGTTGGTCAAAAATTATTGTCCTTCAAGCAATGAATGTATTGATTTCCCAATGAAAAAGTTATATACTTTTCTATGTGGCATTTAACGCGGTCTAGCCGCTTTGGCTACATGAAAATTGAATATTGATGATTAATAAAAATATATACAGATTATTGATTTAAGCTTTCTTGAGGTGGCGACATGGATAACAATAAAATGAAAATTTTCCAAAACCTGGCGCTTGTGACCCAGATAGGTATCATGATGATAGTTCCAATATTTATCGGACTTTTTACAGGACGATTTTTGGACGATAAACTGGGAACGGGAAACATTTTCCTTCTGGTATTCATACTGATTGGAGTAGGGGCAGCCTTTATGAATTTGTACAAGATTGCAATGAAGGACAACAAGAAAAAGTGATGTAAGTATGTGGATTATTAAATTAGTGGAGTGAATTATGAAGGGAACGGCAGAACTGCAAGTGAAGATAATTAAGATAGACTTGATTGTATTATGCGTTTTATCAGTATTTTCATTTCTTTTTTTGAATGAACCTTTAATATGGGTTTATGGATTCGTATTTGGAGGATTCATAGGCATACTAAATTTTATGCAGCTTGCAAGAACAGTTGAAAAGGCAGTAACAATGAATCCTGGAAGCGCACAGGCCTACGCTTCCATTAGTTACTTTATAAGATTCGCCATAATGGCCATAGTGCTCATAGTTTCCCTTAAGGCAGACTATATCAATGCACTGGCAACAGTCATAGGACTATTGTCTATTAAGTTTATAATACTTGTTACCAACATTTTTGATGACAGGGAATATTATAAAAGAATATTTAGAAGAAAGGAGGAAAAGTGATGGATACTGGATTTGGCCCTTATATTGTCTGGGATTCGGGAGTGGAAATAAAATTTCTTGAAGTTTTAGGCACTTTTAAAATTACAGAAACTGTTACAGTAACATGGCTGATAATGGCTATAGTTGTTTTACTGTCCATGAGAGCAACCAGAAACCTTAAAAAGGTGCCTGGAAGAGGACAGATTGTTCTCGAAATGCTTGTGGATGCAATAAACAATCTTACGGCTCAAACAATGGGAGAAGACAAGAAGCGTTTTTCGCCATATATGGGAACTATATTGATATTTTTAGCTATTGCTAATCTTGCAGGTTTGGTGGGTTTCAGACCTCCAACAGCAGATGTCAATACAACCATGGGATTGGCAATGATCACCTTCACCATGATTCATGTTTTTGGAGCAAAGAGCAAGGGTATAGGATCATATTTGAAGGGATTTGCAGAACCATTGGCTCCTATGCTTCCACTTAACATCATAGGAGAGCTTGCGACACCGATTTCACTCGGTTTTCGTCTCTTTGGAAACATCGTGGGTGGACTGATTATCATGAATTTGATATATGGTGCACTGGAAGCTTTAAGTGTCAAAGTTTTAGGACCCGCAGCACCACCAATTCTTCAAACAGGTATACCTGCAGTACTTCATATCTATTTTGATTTGTTCGCAGGCGTACTACAATCGTTTATATTCACCATGCTTACCATGGTAAATGTATCGATGGCAATGGATTAAACAAAGGAAGGAGGGGCGATATTGGAAAACGTCAATTTTATTCAAATGTTTTTGAACTGGCTTGCAACCTTTGAACCAAAAGTGCTCATTCTTGCAGCATCGTGTATAGGCGCAGGACTTGCCATGATTGCAGGTATTGGACCTGGAATTGGACAGGGCTATGCAGCCGGCAAGGGTGCCGAAGCTGTTGGAGTCAATCCAAAGGCTAGTAAACAGGTTACAATGGTTATGCTTTTAGGTGCAGCCGTGGCGGAAACCTCCGGTATACTTGCTCTAGTAGTTGCATTGATTCTCTTATATGGTAATCCTCTGGTAACGGCATCAGGTGCAGGAATAATACTTGCAGCCGCAGCCATAGGAGCAGGATTTTCCATGATAGCAGGTATAGGCCCGGGAATTGGACAGGGCTATGCAGCAGGAAAAAGTGTAGAAGCTGTTGGAAGAAGACCTAAATTTCAATCAGCAGTAGTAAGAACAATGTTCTTAGGTCAGGCAGTGGCACAGACAACAGGTATATATGCACTTATAGTTGCACTTGTACTCATGTTTGCAAACCCACTAACAAAATTACTTTAGTTTGAAAAATTCAAGCAAAATCTATTAAATTTGAATTCTAGGAGGAAAAAATAATGGAACCAATCACAGGA
>CAZFYP010000288.1:0-2881 GCA_964523535.1 uncultured Clostridia bacterium | reverse complement strand
ACTACTACTTTATCGCCTTTCTTTACGTGCATGTTTACACCTCCCATTAAAGTACTTCAGGTGCTAATGATATTATTTTCATGAAGTTACCAGCTCTTAATTCTCTTGTTATAGGTCCAAATATACGTGTACCTACTGGTGTCTTATCTTCTTTTATTATTACAGCTGCATTCTCGTCGAACTTGATATAAGTGCCGTCATTTCTTCCAACACCTTTCTTTGTTCTAACAACTACCGCTTTTATAACATCACCTTTTTTAACAACTCCACCTGGTGTTGCGCTTTTGACAGTCGCAACCACGATGTCGCCTATATTGGCATATCTTCTGCTTGAACCACCCATAACCCTGATTACTAGTATTTCCTTAGCACCAGAATTATCTGCAACTCTAAGTCTCGATTCTGTTTGTACCATTTGTTAACCTCCCTTCGCTAATCGTAAGGTTTATTTAGCTTTTTCTAATATTTCCACCAATCTCCATCTTTTGTCCTTAGATAGTGGTCTAGTTTCCATTACTTTTACCTTGTCGCCAATTCCGCACTCATTGTTTTCATCATGTGCTTTCAGCTTCTTGGTTCTCTTAACTTTTTTGCTGTATAAAGGATGCGATATGAAAGTTTCTACTGCTACTACAATGGTTTTATCCATTTTGTCAGAAACTACTTTTCCAATTCTTACTTTTCTATTTCCTCTTTCCACCAAATAGTCCTCCTTTCTTAGCTTACTACTGTACGTTAATACTTAGTTCGTTTTCTCTTAAAACCGTTTTAACTCTAGCAATATCTTTCTTAACTATATTGATTCTTGATGTATTGTCCAGTTGTCCTGTAGCTAACTGAAATCTCAAATTAAATAATTCTGTTTTAAGATCCACTAACAATCCGTTCAATTCGCTAACTGTTTTACTCTTCAATTCATTAGCTTTCATTAGCTTCACCTTCCTTTTCTACCTGCTCAGCTTTCATTATAAACTTGCATTTGATAGGCAATTTGTGGATCGCAAGTCTCATTGCTTCTCTTGCTATTTCTTCAGATACACCTGACATTTCAAACATTACTCTGCCTGGTTTAACTACTGCTACCCAGTACTCTGGAGATCCTTTACCTTTACCCATCCTTGTCTCAGCAGGTTTTTGTGTTACAGGCTTGTCTGGGAATATTTTTATCCAGATCTTTCCGCCTCTTTTTATATACCTTGTCATAGCTCTTCTGGCTGCTTCTATCTGATTAGATGTTATCCATGCTGGCTCTAATGCCTGGATTCCGAACTCACCATAAGATAATTTATTGCCTTTCGTAGCTACTCCAGTCATTCTGCCTCTATGCTGTTTTCTACGTTTTACTCTTTTAGGCATTAACATAATTCGACATCCTCCTTCCTGCGGGATTACTGTTATTTATTATAATTCTTCTTTGGTCTTCTTCTTCTGTTGTCTCTTCTGTCATCTTCAGGTCTTTGCTTTGCGTTTAGTATTTCATCTCTACAAATCCATACTTTAACACCAATCTTACCGTAAGTAGTATCAGCTTCTGCAAATCCGTAGCTGATGTCAGCTCTAAGAGTTTGAAGAGGTATCTTACCTTCGCTGTACCCTTCGTTTCTCGCCATGTCAGCTCCGTTAAGTCTTCCTGAAACCAAAGTCTTGATACCCTTTGCTCCCATTCTCATACTTCTCTGAATAGACTGCTTCATTGCCCTTCTGAAAGAAACTCTTCTCTCAATCTGGCTGGCGATGCTTTCTGCTACAAGCTGTGCATCCAAATCAGGACGCTTAACTTCTTCAACATTGATGATTACAGTTTTACCAGTCATTTTTTCAAGCTTGTTTCTTATAAGCTCTACTCCAGAACCGCCTTTACCTATAACCATTCCTGGCTTTGCTGTAAATATATTCACTTTAACTCTGTTAGCAAATCTTTCAATTTCAGTCTTTGCTATTCCGGCTAAGTAAAGTTCCTTTTTTATAAACTCACGTATTTGGTAATCTTCAATAAGGTTGTCTGCGAAATGCTTTTTGTCTGCATACCATCTTGAGTCCCAATTCTTGATTACACCAACTCTAAGTCCGTGAGGATTAACTTTTTGACCCATCGTCTACCTCCTTTACTATACTCTTTCTTCAACAGTAACGTTTATATGACTTGATCTTTTTAATATCTTATATGCTGCACCTTTTGCTCTTGGTCTCCATCTCTTAAGAGTTGGTCCCATATCGGCACTTACTTTGCTTACATACAATTTGTCTCTGTCAAGATCGAAATTGTTTTCTGCATTAGCTGCTGCAGACTTAACTACCTGTTCTAATTCACGAGCTCCTTTTTTAGGCGTGAACTTCAAAATTGCCAATGCTTCATTTAAATCTTTACCTCTAACCATATCGCAAATGAATTTCATTTTTCTATGTGAGATTCTTACATACTTCGCAGTTGCTTTAGCTTCCACTAAAAATACCTCCCTTCTTCTATTTTACTTTCGAAGATTTTTCAGTTTTATCATGTCCTCTGTAAGTTCTAGTTGGAGCAAATTCTCCAAGCTTGTGCCCTACCATATCTTCAGTAATATATACGGGAACATGTTTTCTACCATCATGAATTGCCAATGTATGACCTATCATTTCAGGGAATATTGTTGATCTTCTAGACCATGTCTTGATAACTTTCTTTTCGTTGTTGCTGTTCATATCGTCAATCTTTTTCAAAAGACTAGGTTCACAATAAGGTCCCTTTTTTAACGATCTACCCATCAGAAGTTCCTCCTTTCACCGAATACCTTTACTTTCTTTTCTTAACAATCATCTTGTCAGACTTCTTGTTTTTCTGCCTAGTTTTGTAACCTAATGCAGGCTTACCCCATGGAGTTACAGGAGAAGGTCTACCAAT
>CAZFYP010000287.1:0-2909 GCA_964523535.1 uncultured Clostridia bacterium | reverse complement strand
CAAGTCCAACAACACCCAGTGTCTTGCCCATGATTTCAGGACCTGCAAACTGGCTTTTACCTTTTTCAACTTGTTTTTCAACATCTCCGTCAAGTTTGTTTACCCATTTGATTCCATCGTTCACTTTTCTTGATGAAGCCAAAAGAGCAAGAAGCGTCATTTCCTTAACTCCGTTTGCATTAGCACCAGGAGCGTTGAAAACAACTATTCCATTGTCGGAACATTTCTCAACAGGAACGTTGTTTGTACCTGCACCAGCTCTTGCAATTGCCTTTAGTGTATCGGGAAGTACAGTGTCGTGCATCTTATAACTTCTAAGAACTACTCCATCAGCTTCAGCTATATCATCAGGAGTAAGTTTATATGTATCCTTGCTAAAGTGTTTTAGGCCTTCGTTTGATATTTTGTTGAAAGTTGTAATATTAAACATTTTTGCACCTCTTTTTTTAATTATTAAAAAATCTTATGAACAATATTAACAAAAATTAACAAATAGTTCAAGTCAAATAATGGTAAAAAGACAAATTTTGTTAAGAAATTAACGACATACGTTTGTAATGGGACTACAAATGTACCGATCTTGCCATTTGTTATAGCTAAAGCAGGTCAAAAATTCATAAGACATCAAAGGACATCAAACTTGTTATTAATAATCTGTTGTAAGGAAAGCTCCTATATGATATTGTAGTTAAGGAAAACTGATGATATTAATATATATAAGCGGAGAAAATACTGATGGATATAAATGAAAGAATACAAACAGAAAGAAAAAGCGACTGGCTTAAGATAATAGCAATGGTGACTATGCTCATCGACCATGTGGGATACTATCTTCTACCTCAAGGCACTTCAACATACCTTGCAATGAGGATAATAGGAAGGATTGCTTTCCCGATTTTTGCATTCTATGTGGCAACGGGTTACAAAAGAACATCGGATATAAATAAATATATGATAAGAATGTTCGTCTTTGCCCTTGTAACCCAGGTTCCTTTCTACTTCTTTTCCCATGGCCGCTTCTATCTCAATGTCATGTTCACATTTTTCATGGCACTTCTCATGCTGAGGCTTTATGAAAGGAAGAATCTTTTATGGGTTGTCATGCTTTTCATATCAGATATTTTGAATATGGACTATGGTGCTTACGGACTAGTTATAGTTCTCATATTCTATCTTTTTGGCGAAAACAGAAAGAAGTCATTTTTTCTTTTGCTGGCTTTGTCCCTGGTATATGATTCCCTTAAAGTGCTGGAGTATGGACACTTTCACTGGACCTTCTACCTACAGTCTCTTTGCGTAATGGCTATTCCTGTAATTTATTACAATTTTAAACAAATAAGGATAAACAAGTATATTGCCTACCTGTTTTATCCTGTTCATATAGGCGTAATAGTGTTGATAGAAAAATTCTTATAGAGGTGAAACATGTTCAGCGGTGTTTTAATATATTTTGTACTTCTCGGTATTGGAGGAGTTTTGAGCTACAAGGGAATAATTCACGACAAGCTTTTGAAAAGGGCAGGCTATATGCAGATGGTCTTCCTTTACATGCTTATATTCGTAATGGGACTGAGGCTTGGAATGAACAGACAGGTTATAGAATCCATAGGTACAATAGGATTCAAGTCAGGAGTGTTTGCAGTGCTGACAGCAGCTGGCAGTATCATGGGAGTATTTGTTGTGGACAAAACAATTATAAAGAGCAAGAACAATAGAAAAAATGAAGGAGGGGCAAGAAATGACAATTAAGATACTTCTTGTACTGGTGATTGGAATTTTTTCGGGTCTGTATATTGTTGAACCTTCTTTTTACGGAATAACCGATACTTTACTTGATATAGGATTATCCCTGCTTCTGTTTTTTGTCGGTATTGATATAGGAAGCAATAAAAAAGTTTTTGGTCATCTGAAGAAAATGGGCTTAAAGATAATCCTTGTACCACTTTCGGCAGCTATTGGATGCCTTGTAGGTGGAATAGCGGTTGCACTGATCTTCAAGATGCCTCTTTTGGAAGGGGCTGCCGTAGCAGCCGGCTTTGGATGGTACAGCCTAGCTCCCGTCCTCATAGCTCCTTATTCTGCGGAGCTTAGTGCCATAGCCTTTCTTACTAATGTATTCAGGGAGATACTAGCCATAGTCTTCATATCTTATACTGCAAAATATATTGGCTATTTTGAGACGGTAGGTCTTGGTGGTGCAACTTCAATGGATACAACACTTCCAATTATAACAAGGAACACAAATGCTGAAACGGCAGTTGTATCTTTTGTCAGCGGAATGATGCTGTCTCTTATGGTTCCTGTACTGGTACCCATGATAGTATCAATACTTCAACTTCAGATGTAAGGGAAAATGCAGGGCTTTTGGATGACATCTAAAAAAATGCAAAAAAATGTATAAAAAGTGTTGACATAGGTATTAACATGTATTATAATTCATATAAATTCAAATTAAATCTATTGATTGAGAAAAGTAAGCGAGATGGGAAACTTAAGCGAGCCGGTGTTGGTGTGAGTCCGGTAGTGAAACTGCGCTGAAAAGAACTCATGAAGAGGTTTCCGGAAATTAGAGTATGGGAACCCGGTTAAATACCGTTATAATGAAAGAGATGAAGCGACAGCTTTAAATAGAGTGGTAACGTGGATATATTCCGCCTCTTGTATAAGAGGGCGGTTTTTTTTATACAATTTATATCTAGTAGCATCTGTATATTTATGCATCGTTTCAAGAAGAGTGGTACCGCGACTACACGCCTCTTCACAAGGGTGTGTTTTTTTATACCCAATTTTAGAAACAAGCCAATCAAGGCTAAAAAAATGAAGGCAATTTACTGGAGGTAAAGAAAAATGAGTAAAGAAAAAGTAGTATTAGCATATTCAGGTGGACTGGATACATCGATTATTATTCC
>CAZFYP010000286.1:0-2926 GCA_964523535.1 uncultured Clostridia bacterium | reverse complement strand
TGGAATCATACATCAAAAGACTTGAAAATCTTGAAGAAATTGCAAATTCTTTTGATGGTGTGGAAAAATCCTTTGCAATTCAGGCTGGTAGAGAAGTTAGAATCATGGTTAAACCTGAAGATGTAAATGATTCAAGCATAGTCGTTATAGCTAAGAACATAGCAAAAAGAATTGAAGACGAACTTGAATATCCAGGTCAAATAAAAGTAAATGTATTAAGAGAAACAAGAGCAATAGAATACGCGAAATAGATACAAAAACCTAAGATAAATTAAGAAGTAAACTTTTAGTTTAAGTTTACTTCTTTTTATTAGTGGTTGCTAAAGTATTATAAAATAATGATAGGGAAGTGATTACCATAGATACTAAATCTTATAAAAATCCACTTATAACAAGATATGCCAGCAAGGAAATGAGTTATGTTTTTTCGGATGAAAACAAGTTTTCATATTGGAGGAAGCTTTGGATTGCCTTGGCTGAATCCGAAAAAGAGCTTGGTCTTGATATAACAGACGAACAAATCAATGAAATGAAGGAAAATATATACAATATAGATTTTGAAATGGCTAAGAAAAAGGAAAAAGAAGTTAGACATGACGTTATGGCTCATGTACACACTTTTGGAAACCAATGTCCCAATGCCAGACCAATAATACATCTGGGAGCAACCAGTGCTTTTGTAGGAGATAATACAGATATACTGCAAATAAAAGAAGCTCTTGAAATTATTAAAAAGAAATTAGTCAATCTTTTGTATGTAATGTCGGAGTTTGCACTTGAATACAAGGATTTGCCTACTCTTGGCTATACGCATTTTCAGCCGGCACAATTAACGACTGTAGGAAAAAGGGCAGGATTGTGGCTGCAGGACTTGTATCTCGACTATAATGACCTTATTTATGTGATTGATAACCTTAAGATGAGAGGTACAAAAGGTACTACTGGTACACAGGCAAGTTATTTAAAGCTATTTGAAGGAGATACTTTTAAGGTAAATAAACTTGATAAAATGGTTGCAAACAAACTAGGCTTTGAAAGTTCTTATTATCTTACTGGACAGACATATTCCAGAAAGGTGGATGTCAGTGTTACAAAGGTTTTAAGTGGAATCGGGCAGTCTCTTCACAAAATGACCAATGACATTAGATTGCTTCAGAACCTTAAAGAAATTGAAGAACCATTCGAGAAGACTCAGATAGGGTCTTCAGCAATGGCCTACAAGAGAAATCCTATGAGAAGTGAAAGAATTGCAGCTTTATCTAGATTCATTATTAATAATTCTCATAATACTGAAGATACTGCTTCAGTACAGTGGTTCGAAAGAACACTTGATGATTCAGCAAACAAGAGACTTTCAATACCACAGACATTCCTTGGATGTGATTCCGTGCTTGAAATTGCCATAAATATATTCCAGGGCATGGTTGTAAACGAAAAAGTCATTGAAAAACACATCAATGAAGAATTGCCGTTCATGGCTACTGAAAATATAATCATGGAAGCTGTAAAACGTGGTGGCGACAGACAGGATTTACATGAAGAAATCAGAGTTTTATCCATGGAAGCCGGCGAACAAGTTAAAAAATTCGGAAATAGAAATGATTTGATTGACAGAATGATAAAATCCGAAAAAATTTCATTGGACGAAAAAGAAATTCTTGAAATCATCGATGCAAAGAAATTTGTTGGAAGATCATCAGAACAAGTTGATGTTTTCTATAATGAAGCAATAAAACCCATACTAGAAGAAAACAAAGATCTGTTGGGTATGACTGTTGAACTTAATGTCTAAATATTAAATACATTGAAATGATTAAAATCCCGGGATGTGAATTTCGGGATTTTTTACTGTAAAGCAAATTTTATTCCAAATTATAAAATCATCAAAGAATTTTTACAAATTTGACTTTAGTTAATTTATTTGCTGGATGCTATATGTCGGGCTTAAAATTTAGAACGCTGTAAGAGGCGTCTTTTTTTATGCAATAAAAAAGGCAAATGATTTATTGTAGGATAATAAACAGAAAATCAAATATTTTAACTTGTATTGGATATGTCTGAGTTATTTGTGAAAAGTGGTTTGGAAATTTCGAATCTAAGAACTTTAAAATATTTGCAGGAGGAATTATATGCATAAGGTCATGAAGTGGTTTAAAACACATGTAAATTGCTTGAAATATCAATCTGCAGTATCCGTAGGCAGTACAGGTGCGAAGATATGAAATTGTGAAATTGCTGGTTGAAATAAATTGGAAAATGCGTTATAATTATAATAAATTTAGATATTATGTCGCAAAATAAGTATTTTGCGACATAATAAAAATAGATAAGGAGAAAGATATGGACTATTTTTCAGCCCCTCCTCTTTTAGGAGATTTCATAAATTACATAGAAACAATCAAAGGTAAATCGGAAAAAACAGCTCATGAGTATTTTCTGGACTTGAGAACCTTCTACAGGTTCTGTGGAATGAGATTTAAATTGACAGATGAAAAGGTTTTTAACAACATTGATATAAATTCATTTTCAGAGGATTTTTTACAAAGAGTCAAGCTCCAGGACCTCCACTCTTTCATATCCTTTGTAGACAGGATTAAAAAGAACAACAATAAAACCAAAGCCAGAAAAGTTGCAAGCATTAGATCCTTTTTCAAGTATCTTTACCATGTTATCAATGTAATAGACAAAAACCCTGCTGAAAACCTCGAATCTCCGAAGATTGAAGCAAGGCACCCCATACATTTGTCGCTGGACGATGCAAAAAGGCTCCTGGACTCAATTGAAGGCAGATATGCAGAAAGAGACTTTGCCATAATCATGACTTTCTTGAATTGTGGAATACGACTGTCGGAACTTGTAAGTATAAATATATCCAGCATAAAGGATGATACATTGACAGTTGTAGGTAAAGGAAACAAAGAAAGAA
>CAZFYP010000285.1:0-2940 GCA_964523535.1 uncultured Clostridia bacterium | reverse complement strand
GCTCCTACAATAGCTCCTGTGCAGTCATCAACATCAACGTGAAATTGTGTCTCTTCACTTCCAAACCAAAGGTGGACCGATGGATCAATCTGAATCATCTCTCCGAAAATGCACACCTGGGTCTTTTGGGATGGGCTTTATCAAGGGCAATAATCAATTCTTGAATTCTGTTGGCTTATTTTTGGAATTAGTAACTTCTGCCTTTTTCTTTAGATTGTTGCGAACTTTGCGTTTTACTCTTTAAGTTTCCATAGGCGATACTATGTAATATGCCATAAGGATTGAATGTACTACACTTAGGGAAACTTTAATGCTTCAACAACAGTTCTGAGTAATAAGTGAAATTGGCATCGTAGTATATGGTTTTGTATTTATCAATAATATCCTGTTTAGTTTCATAACTTAGAGCATGTACTGGTGTACTGTCACAATTACCGTGTACAAAGTATTCTTTACCGTGAGTCTTGTATCCAGCTATCATCCTGTACACATGTCTTTTTGTGTATCCTATCGTTATTGCAGCTCTATCTTTGTTGCCATCTGTATCTACCAATTTCTTGATTTTTTCATATTTTTGATTTTCTGTCATAATTAAGTTTACCTTTCTCAGTTTGCACCTCACATTTTTTATGAGGTTCTAGTATATTACTTGCTGCTTTGCTTTGGGACATTTCCTAAAACGGTACGATTAATGTTAATTTCCTATGATTTTACCACCTAAAGAGTTTTTTATACTAAAAAAACGTTGAAAAAACACGATTTTATGCGACTTTTGGTTGCGTTTATTCGGGGTTAAGGTTACACATTATTGAAATAGAATTCTATCTCGAAAGGAGACAGTTATGTACTTAGATTTTCTTGTCAAAATTCTGGATGCACCAGGCAAATTAGTCAGAGAAAAAAAGGGGAACACCACATATATTGACTATGAATATGACCGAACCTATGACAAAGAGAAAAAATACACCAGACCAAGACGTTCGACTATTGGAAAGCTATCAAAAGACGATGAGACAATGATGCAGCCAAATCAGAACTTCTTGAAATTTTTTCCTGATGCAGTGCTTCCTGAAGAAAAGGACAGGACATTAAGAAGCAGCAGCCTCCGTATAGGTGTATACCTTGTAATTAGAAAGATAATTAATGACTATGGCATACCTGATCTACTCAGTGAATATTTAGATGAAAAGGATCTGGGTCTTTTTCTTGACTTGACAGCCTACTCAATCATTGCAGAGAACAATGCCGGAAAGTACTACCCGGATTATGCATACAATTATCCCCCTTTTCACCCAAGGGATGCGAATATACAGTGATTCAAAGGTTGCTGACTTTCTCAGAACCATTACGGACAATCAAAGTTTAGGTTTTTTGAATTCCTGGAATGAAAAAAGAAATCATCGGGAGAAGATATATATTTCCTATGATTCAACAAACAAGAACTGTCAGGCCGGAGATATTGAAATGGTTGAATATGGCAAGGCAAAGGTTGATATTGGCGCTCCAGTATTTAACTATTCCCTTGCATACGATACAAGCAACAGAGAGCCCTTGTTTTATGAAACCTATCCTGGGAGCGTAAATGATGTTTCCCAGCTGCAGTTCATGATTGACAAGGCAAAGGGTTATGGCTATAAGAATATAGGATTCATACTGGATAGGGGATATTTCAGTAAAGATAATATTGAGCACATGGATGAATGTGGTTACAGCTTTGTCATGATGGTAAAAGGAATGGCATCCTTTGTAAACCAGCTGATCCTTGAAAACAAGGGGACTTTTGAAGGCAAGAGGATACACAACATAAGCGACTACAGAGTTTATGGCAAGACCGTAAAGAAGAAGCTGTATGCGACAGATAAAAAAGACAGATACTTCCATATTTATCACAGCAATTTCAAAGATAGCGCTGAAAAAGAAGTGATAGAAGCCAAGCTCGAGAAGATGAAAAAATACATGGAAAAACACTCCAATACAGAAAAGGAGTTTGGACCTGGATTCGAGCAATACTTTGAGCTTTATTACAACGAAGAAAAGAAAAAGTTCATGTTTGCCTTGGAAAAAGCCAGTGTTATTGAGGCGGAAATGGCCTTATGCGGATACTTTGTAATCGTCACTTCGAAAAAAATGACAGCAGAAGAAGCCATTGATTTCTACAAGAGCCGGGATGCATCAGAAAAGTTGTTTTCTGGAGATAAGTCATATCTGGGAAACAAAAGTCTTAGGGTCCACTCCGATGAATCGGCTTCGGCAAAAATCTTTATTGAATTCATTGCCCTGATTGTCAGAAGCAAGATATATACTTGCTTGAAGGATGAAATGAGAAAGCTTGATAAAAGACCAAACTACATGACAGTACCGGCTGCGTTAAAGGAGTTGGAAAAGATAGAAATGGTGAGGCAACTGGATAATGTATACCGCCTCGACCATGCTGTAACAAAAGTACAGAAATCTATTCTGAAGGCATTCGGTATGGATGCAAAATATGTAAAATACAAGGCAACTGAAATTAGTGAAAAGCTTATGAAAAATGATAAAGGTAGATAGGAGGCACTTACATGGCAAGAACTACAGGACTTGAAGCCATTGAATCAAAGATTGAAAAAGCACAGATGGATGTAGTGAAAACAAAGCAGAGGTATGATGCTGCAGTCTCAAAACTCGGAGATCTTATGGACAAGCGAGATGCACTGAAGAGGGATGAATTGATAAAGACAATCATGAAAAGCAACAAATCTTACGATGATATTCTTAGGTTTTTAAATGATAATGAGTGTCAGGATGAGCAATAGGACAATTTCAAGATAGCGTCAAAAAACAGCCCGATATGTATAGTGAAATATGGGCTGTTGTCTTTTTAGGTGGAAAATTTCAGGAAGTTCACATTTATCTGAAAGGTACTCTTTGGGGGTACCTTTTTGTATTACTTGATCAGTATAT
>CAZFYP010000284.1:0-2950 GCA_964523535.1 uncultured Clostridia bacterium | reverse complement strand
CATGGATAGAGGACGAATAATCGCGGTGCCACCTCTTTTAATCTTATAAAAGATTATCTCTTTCAGATACGGGAAATTATCCGATATCCTATCTCTGTAACGGGAGAATCCCGGGCGCTCCTACTAAGCTTCAGATGCCACTCATAAGTCCATTCAATTATTATCCAACTGCCGGATTCACACCACCACCGACTCTCTTTGAATCTTCAAATAATCTACTACTCTTACTCAACGCTTTATTAATTGTTTTAAATTATATAGAAATGTTACAGCATTGTCAAGAACAAGTTTATGATACTTCTCCGTTCCTCTTGTCCTTTTCAATAAATTCCTTATTTATATCCATCCATACATCAGCATTTTTAACACCCAGTTTCTGTGGGTTGAAATATGGTTCCTTACCTTCTTTAACCTGACTCATATAGTCTTTATATATTGCAATGACCTCATTTGACATGAATATAAGTACAATGGCATTGACCCATACCAAGAGACCCAAGGCAACTTCACTTACTGCCCATGCAGTTCCTGCAGTAACCGTTGACCATACCACTATCATGATAGGCATTACTATACGTAGAGCCCAGATTGCCATGGTTCTTTCCTTGGAATTTTCACCTCTAAAGAGATATGCCAATGCCGATTCTCCCTCATAGTAATATGCAATTGTAGTTGAGAAGGCAAAGAACAATAGACAAAATGCTACCAATATTCCACCAACACCCGGCATTATGGAATTACATGCTTCCTGTACCCATACGATACCTGCTGTTCCTGTAGCTGCCTGATCTGCCATAAGTGCAGAACCATTACCAATATGCATGAAAGTACCACTTGCATCGAGAACATTGAAACAGTCTGTGATTATAATCATACTACCTGTACACAAACAAACCGCTACGTCAATATAAACTGAAAATGCATTTACCAGACCCTGCTCAGCCGGGTGTGGACTCTCTGCTGCTGCTGCTGAAGGAACACTTTCTCCCATACCTGCACCACTTGAATTTACTGCACGTTTTACACCAAATACAACAGCACTACCGAATAGACCTCCAAAGATTGCATCACTGCTGAAGGCAGAACCTAAGACCAATGCAAGAGTACCTGGAATCTCTCTAAAGTTGACAACTAGAACAACTGCTGTCAAAGTGAAATATATGAGAGTCATAATAGGAACAATGATAGTAGAGAATTTTGCAATTCTACGGATACCACCTGCAATTACCATGAATAAAAGAATTCCTACTACCGATCCTGTAATAACCGGAGCTATATTCAAACTGTTTTCAAATGCCATTGCTATATTATTTGCACCAGGACCTACAACAAATACCGGTATAGCTATCAAGGAAAGCAAGGCGTAGAATACTGCTACAGGCTTCCAGCCCAAACCACTTTCAATGTAGTTGTATGAACCACCACGATACTGTCCATCCTGACGCACCTTATATACCTGTCCCAGACTGTTCTCTGCATAAGCAATAGCCGAAGTCAAAAGAGAAGTTGCAAGCATCCAGAACAAAGCACCAGGACCACCATACATTACTGCAACAGCAACACCACCAACATTACCAACAGCAACACGGTAGGCAGCTACAGTACAAAACGTCTGCAGTGGTGATATTCCTTCCTCCGAACTTCCTCCTGAGAACAAGAGCCTAAACTGAAGTTTCCAGTTTCTCAATGTACCAAAATCCATACGTATGCAATAATAAATACTTGCACCTAAAATAAGTAAAATTACAGGCAACGCCCATATAGCACCATTCAATCTATTAACCAAATCAACAAAATTCATATCTTTTCTCCCTCTCTTTTTATATTATATTATAGTTTAAAGATTATGTCACTTTTGTTTATTGTTTATCACTCCCCTCACAATAACTGAAACAGATTATTCCCTCACCCTTTTATACATTTCTGCAGATTTATCTATTCCTCATTCCTACATTCAGTTCGTTTCTGAGATAGTCTATACTTTCAACACATGCCTGAATTTCTTTCTCACGTGCAACTTCAATTGTATCCTTGCCAATAGGCCACTCTATTTCAAAGGTAACTCTATCCATAGGCGATTTATCCTTAAGGGTCTGTAAAACCTTGCCGCAGTCAATATCTCCTTTTCCTATGGCAACACCGATGGAATGAGTTCCATCTGCATCCACTACTACCTCATTGTCACAGAAATGACAGCAGAAGGCATATGGCGCCAATTTGTTTATTGCATCCTCTGGTCCTTCCAATACGAGAAGAGGATTAATAGTATCAATACATGCACCGATCATTGGATGATCGAGTTGCTTTATCAGCCAGATCACTTCATCAGAATATGTGTCACAGTGATTTTCAATAGCTATCTTGATACCAAGCTCTTCCATCAAGGAAATATTAGCCTTGAATTCATTGTATCTTTCACCAAGCTGATTCATAACCTCAGGATGCATACAAGTGCCGTACAAAGGTCTCGGACGCTTGATATCGAGACTGTACTTTACCAGATCGGCCCCAATTGCATGAGCGGTAAGCAAGGCATCTTTCACAGTTGAATTGACACGAGGATCACAAGGAGCATCAAATGAAACATTATACTCCAGGTAAAGATCATGTGTTTGGGCAGCAGTTTTAACCTCTGCAAGTCTTTTTTCTTCACGGTTTTCAAGGTCAACATTTGTAATATGCAATCCATCAAGACCCCATTCAGCAGACATTTCCATTAACTTCATCAAGTCAATTGACTTTTCAAAAGCATGATCGTCCTGGAAACCCCAACTCTCACCCAGTCCGCTGAGATGAAGGGTATAGGAATGCATACCCAGCTTCATTTGCTTGTCATTATTTTTTATCATAGCCATTTCATAATACCTCCTAATTAAATAATCTCCTTATTTTTAAGCCTTTGTTACCTCTTTCATCCATTTCTTCTCAAGCTCAAGGATTGCTTTCTTCT
>CAZFYP010000283.1:0-2953 GCA_964523535.1 uncultured Clostridia bacterium | reverse complement strand
TACTGGGGACATCTCTACATCCGGCGCAGGACTCTGGCAGGGGTGACTCTATCTCTTTTTTTAAAGAATTTTTTTACTTGCCTATGTATAAAGCAAGTACCGTGCCAACTTTTTAAAAAACAGCTTGAATTCTTTTAAAGCCTTGAAAATACAGCATCATAGAATCTCAGAGAGAAATCACTCGATTAATGAACTTATGGTCTTATAGGATAAAATGAGAATTGCTGCGTTTTTGCAGCGCAGCAATTCTACTTTAATATCATATAAATGTCCAGTTTTCAATCCTTTGGGCAAAGCTTCCCATTGCAGATTACCAGCAACTTTTGATGCAAAAAAGCAGCAGTGCTGCATTATCGCAGCACTACTGTTTTGTATACTTTATTCTCTTCCTTACAAATGTTGATGAATCTATTCCAAGAGCCTTGGCGGCATCCCTTACATTACCATATTTATTATAGGCTTTTTCTATGAGGTCCATCTCAAGCTCCCCTACAGCTTCCCTGATATCCCTTATTTCATTATTTTTAGGAGTCGTCTGTTCTCTTCCTGTAATACCATTTGGAACAACCTCAGTCAGGATTTTCCTTCCTTCAGTTAGTACGCAACACCTTTCAACTACATTCTTAAGCTGTCTTATATTTCCCGGCCATTCATAGTTATAAAAGAGATCCAGCACTTCAGGCGAAAAGACCTTGGCCTCCTCGTTCTCTTCATTGTATTTTTCAAGAAAATTAAGTGCCAGTGGAATTATATCATCCTTTCTTTCCCTGAGAGGCAAGAGTCTTATGGGAACTATGCTCAACCTGTAGAAAAGGTCCTCTCTGAATGTTCCGTCCAATGTCATCTGATAGAGGTCCTTGTTTGTAGCAGCCACTACCCTGACATCAACCTTCTTGTCCTTTACAGCCCCCACTCTTCTCACTTCGCCTTCCTGCAACACTCTCAAAAGCTTGACCTGGGATGAAAGAGGAAGTTCTCCAATCTCATCGAGAAATAAGGTGCCCTTGTCAGCCATCTCTATTATACCGGCCTTGGAGGTATTTGCACCTGTAAAGGAGCCTTTAACATGTCCAAAGAGCTCTGACTCAAGAAGATTTTCAGGTATTGCACCGCAGTTAATATTGATAAAGGCTTCATCCTTTCTCTTGGACTGATTGTGTATATACCTTGCAAAGACTTCCTTTCCAGTCCCTGTCTCTCCAGTAATGATTACTGTAGTTGATTTTTTTGCCACCCTGTTTGCCCTGTCAATCATCAAAAATGACTTGGGATCCCTTGCTATTATTGAATCATCATGAAGAAGCTTGTACTGCATCTGCTTCATGATCTCCTTGCTTTTCCTTACTTCCTTTTTCAGATACTCAAGCTCTGTAATATCCCTGACATTTGATACCACCATTACAAGGCCGCCATCCTCATCCCAGATAGGACTGGCAGTAACCAGAAGCTTTTTATTGTTTACCAACTGTTCCAAGGTTACAGGCTCCCTTTTCTTGAGGACTTCAAGACTTGCAGACTTGGATATTGTACCTTCCTTCTCAAGTTCCTCCATGTGCCTATCTATAAGGTCTTCCCTTTTAAGACCAGTAAGCTTCTCATAAGCCTTGTTTACTTTCAGAGTCTTTCCCTGACCATCTGTTATGTATATACCGTCAAAGCTTGCCTCTATTATCATGTCAAGTCTATAGTATCTTCTTATGAGCTTTTCAGTTTCAACATTTGTTCTTTTCACGAATGTTGTCACCTCCGTCAACATTTATAAGTCATTCAATGGGATTTAGATGCCCAATGAATTTGTAAATATATCTCTACTATCAAGAATAACATAACAAAGCATTTTTTATAAAGTTATTTCTCAAAATAAAAACAAAACCCGCATCAATAGCGGGTTCTGACATCTTAAATACTATCTTATTTCACAAGCTTGCTATATGCTCTCTTTTCCCTTGTTCTCGGCATTGCCTTTTCGTTAATGTTTGACAGAGACTCAACGATGGATTCAAGCTGATCTCCTGGAAAACCTGCATAGAGGTGGTTGTCAGGTACGCTTGTGGCGTTTCTGCATCCGTAACATCCTACACTTACATTCATTTCCTGTGTCTGATGTGGTATTACCGTCATATCAACACAGGTACCGTTTGATATGCTGGTGCTGAAGTTAAGCCTTCCACCTTCTTCATGAATGGACGCAAGGCTCAGCCACATTATCTGCTCAGGAAGAGTCTCAAGGACCACTACATCAGGATCAAAGTCCATATTGTCAAGAGAAGCAAGTGCTATTCCCTTGTAGGAGTCCTGTTGAAATCTTGGCATTTCCTCCATTGTCTTCTGTGCCCCTTCCTTCTTGAAGGAACCAAGTATGGAAAGGAATTCTCCATTCATGAGCTTCTCAGGAACAGGTCTGAATCCCAGGGCTGATGCACCGTTTGCACAGGAAATATTGTCTGCCTTTGCAAGCATCTTCTTTCCTTCCCTTGCCCTCATAATGAACTGACAAAATGTGTATTTATTGCTGTCATCATAGCCATCCGGAAAGTCCTCGTCCTTAAGGAGCTTTATTCCCACAGCAGGCTGCTCCATCTTCAATATATGACTTAGTTTATTTGATAAATCCTTGTAATCCATTTGTTATTCCTCTTTTCATTGTTTATTTAATATATGGCATACCCTTAAAATCGGGTATATTCCTGAAATTTCTAATTAAAATTATATTGCAGATATATTAGTATGTAAAGTAAAAAGTTCCTTGATCATAAAATACCAACAATTAAAGATATTAATATTTTTTACATTCTAAGGCACTGACATGGCAGCTATATTCAGATATGACAAAAGCCCACTTCTGGATTGCGGGCCTTTGTCGTGATATTTATAACTTGTTAGGAGTTATTAAAGTTGAAACCTATCTTCAAACTGTTTCTGCAATTCATCTCTGAAGTCCGGATGGGCAATG
>CAZFYP010000282.1:0-2985 GCA_964523535.1 uncultured Clostridia bacterium | reverse complement strand
TCACTTCTGTAACTCCTTCAAAGGATTTCTTCTGGTATGTCTTTATGTCTCCCAGTGATTCTCCTATGTTCCATCTTCCCTTTTTGTCTATGTATATTACAAAAGGCTGGTATTTTGTTCTGTCTATGTTGTCGTAGATCTGAAGTCCGGTGATTATTGAGACTTCATGTTCTACTGTTTTTCCACCTAATATGATGCCTACTTTCTTCATAATGAATTCCTTTCATGTATTTATTCTTGTCTTTATTCGTTATATGTATCCGGAAGGTCGTTTTCAAAGAGAACTACGTCTCCTGCTCTCAAGAGACTCTTCATTGCATCTTCAGATTCCTTCAGAGATTTCACTGTCACAAGGTTGTGCATTTCAAAATCCGTTTCCTCAATTCCTTCCCTTATGGCTCTTGTCCTGTTTTCTCCAACAAGAATTACAAGGTCACAAGTCTGACCTATATGAATACCAAATTTCTTGTTTTCCTCATATTCGATTCTTCCGAGCTCAACCATTCCCGGAGTTACGACTATCTTTCTGTTTCCTTCAAACTCTTCCAAAACATCAAGTGCAGCCGCTGCTCCAGTAGGATTTGAATTGAATGCATCATCAATTACCAATACACCTGTACCAGGATCTATAAGCTGAAGCCTGTGTTCTATAGGCTCTATCTTCTCTATTCCGCTGGCTATCTGTACAAGGGTCATGTCAAGAGCATATGCTGCACACACTCCTGCAAGGATATTCCGTATATTGTGCTTTCCAAGAAGTCTGGTCTTGCAGTCAACTGTTCCCTTCTCCTTGATGTGGAGTGTAAAGGTGGATCCTTCTTTTCCAGTAGTTATGTTATCGGCATATATATCCAGATCATCAGTATTATTCAATCCATAAAGAAGCTTTCTCGTATAAGTCTTATCGGCCAGTTTCTTTACATAGTCATTATCATAGTTAAATATTGCCCATCCGTCATAGGGCAGTTCTTCTATTAACTCGTATTTTGTCTTCACTATGTTCTCTATTGACTTGAAGGTTTCAAGATGACTTGGTCCAATAGCTGTAAGGATTCCTATCTTTGGACTTACAAGATTTGCTGTTTCCTTGATATCTCCAATCCTGTCTGCACCAAGCTCTGCTACGAATACATCATAGTTTTCGTCAAGGTCGTTGTTTACAGCCTTGCTTATTCCCATTGGAGTGTTGAAGCTTCCAGGTGTCTTGTAGGTCTTGTATCTTTGCTCTATTATCTTTGCTGTTATGAACTTGGTGCTTGTCTTTCCATAGCTTCCTGTGATTCCTATAGTTGTCAGCTTTTCCATATTCTTTATCTTGTTTCTTGCCATCCTGTAGAACTTCATGTTTATCATTTTCTCTACAGGTTTGATGATCCATGCTCCACCAACTACATAGTATGTACCAAAATACAGTGCAAGAGCCAGAATCGTAGCACTAATGGCAACATAATACCTGCTGCCTGATATCAACCAGCTTGCAAGGAATATGACTACTATGTCTATGATGGCAATGAGTATGGTTGCAAGCAAAAGTCTCTTTGCCCTTCCAGTATACACAAGGGGCTTCTTGGCCTCGTATTTGCTGAACTCAATAGTTGTAACTGATGCAAGGGACCATATGGCAACAAGTATGTAAATATTGTATGGCCATAGTATATAGACCAGGGTCAACAGTGCCGATATGCCTATCATTATTCTTGATTTCTGTGTAAGGAATCTCTTCCTGTTCTTCTTTGACCAGTTTATGAATTTCTCATTATCGTACATCTCTATCTGCATCATATGCAGTGAAAATCTGATTCTGAAATATATGTTTATCATCCAGAAAATTGATATTATTACTATTGGAAATGTCATTATTTCCTCCTGTTTTCTTAGTTATTTCCCAAAAAACTGTTAATTACTACCTTAAAGGTGTTGAAGTCGTCAACATATGAATAGTGTCCTGCACCCTCCAATACAACAAGTCCTGCATCGGGAATCTCACTTTCCATTATCCTTGCCATGTAAAGAGGGGTTGCATCATCCTTTTCTCCCCAAATGAGAAGCACGGATGACTTGATGTCCTTCAGATGGTGTCTAAGGTTGTCATTTACAACCTTGACCATTATTTTTCTCATTATGCCGTCGGCTTCCTTGAAATCATCAGACCCGTGTTTCCTGTAAAAGCTTTCAAGTACCTCCTGCCTCTTGTCTTTTGGTGTGAAGGCAAGATAAATCTTCTTCAATAGCTTGAAGGTGTATACTTTAATATAGTAATTAGCAGTTCTTTTAGGTATTATGCCTGCGCTGTCCATAAGGATGACCTTGTCAAAAAGGTCTCCGTGCTTGCTTGAAAGAATAATCGATATCCTTCCTCCATGGGAATGGCCGAAAAGTATTATCTTTTCCAGTCCTGTCCTGTCTATGAATTCCTTGATTATTTCCGCATATCCGTATGAATCAATGACCTGTCCCGGTGTAGAGCTTGAACCGAATCCTGGAAGATCAACGGCAGTCACCCTGAATGAATTCTTTAAGATGTTGACAATTGGAACCATGGTTTCGATGCTTCCTCCCCATCCATGGAGAAGCAATACATCCTGCCCCTGTCCCTCCTGTATATAATTAATGTCCAATCCCTGAATTTCAACTTTCATAATGTCTCCGTGTAATTTAATCAAACAATATAGATTATATCAGATTACCGTTAAAATTGAAAGAAAAAAGCCCCTTTACAGGGGCTTGAATTGATTACAATTATTTAAGATTAATTGCTCAAAATAGTTTCTTGAATTATTTGATAAGCATTCCGCCGTATTGAGCGATCAATGGTCCAAATACTAGAGCAACTATAGTCATAAGCTTGATAAGGATGTTGATTGAAGGACCTGAAGTATCCTTGAATGGATCACCAACAGTATCTCCAACAACGGCAGCCTTGTGAGCTTCGCTTCCTTTTCCGCCATGTGCTCCACCTTCGATGTATTTCTTGGCATTGTCCCA
>CAZFYP010000281.1:0-3001 GCA_964523535.1 uncultured Clostridia bacterium | reverse complement strand
AGTCCGTATCCATCCGCTTCCCTGTCAGGCAGATGATATCCAAACCTTGCTTCAATTGCTTTTAAAAGAAGAACAAGCTGAGCGGTGGCAGTAACACCGTCAGCATCGTAATCTCCGTAGACATATATTCTGTTGTTTTCAGCTGTATGTTTTTTAAGCAGTTTTACAGCATCTTCCATGAATTTTATATCAAATGGGTTCTTTAAATTTTGAAAATCCGTATTCAAAAATTCATTTATGCTTTCATTGCTCGTCAGATTTCTGTTATACATTGTAATTGCAGTTATCTGATTCAGATGGTAATTGTCTGCGATTTCAGCAACCAGCTTTTCGTCATATGTTTTTATATGGAATTTCTTCCTCAATCAGTTTGCTCCTCTTCTTCAACAGGGGCTGAATTTTCTTCTTCAACAAGAGGCTGTGGAGCAGCTTGTTGTATTGGTCGTTTTGAAAGTTCCTTAATCTTTTCTTCACTTGTTCCCAGTTCAGACTTAAGGTCTGAATTGATTTGTTGAAGATCAGTATTTTCTTTTTCCAGATTTTCGTTCTTTGTAGTAATCGTTGTGTTTTCTTCAGTCAAACCCTTGATTTGCTTGTTCAAAGCCTTAATATTTCTAAGTCTCTTGATTTTCCCAAAGGTACTGAGGGCCACCGTAACTAGAGCTCCCAATCCTACAGAAGCCAAGATGACTAAAGCCTGTGACATTTGGCCCTGGAAAAAGAACAAATCTATTGTAACAGTGTCGCCATTTTGTATTGCGAATATGGCGATGAATATTGATACTATCAACAGTAAAATAAAATTAACTTGCATGTGACATACCTCCAGCTTTTATAATAGTTTATGGATTTCCTGTATTATAATTATACTACAAATACCCATTCATTCATATATTTAATTCTGAACCTTGTTGGGGTTGTAGTAGTTCACATCACCTTTAATGGATTTGAGCATAACCCATACAGGGCTTGCTATGAATATGGAGGAATATGTACCGGCCAGAACTCCAACTATAAGAGGAAAAGCAAAGTCCTTTATTGCCTCGACACCAAATATATAAAGAGCCGATATTGCGAACAAAGTCGTTACTGAAGTGTTGATTGACCTTACAATGGTCTGTGATATACTCAGTTCGACAATCTCTTCGTATTTTGATTTTCTCATTTTCTTGATGTTTTCTCTAATTCTATCAAATACAACAATGGTATCATTTATTGAATATCCAACAATTGTAAGCATGGCTGCTATGAAAGAACTGTCGACAGGCACCTTGAAAATTGAGTAAACGGCAATTCCTATGAGTACATCGTGTATAAGAGCAGTAACTGCTGCAACTCCAAATAGAAACTCAAATCTTACGGTAATGTATGCCAACATGCAAACAGAAGCAATAAGAACCGATATAATGGCTTTTTTCTGAGTTTCAGCACCAATTGACGGTCCGAACTTGTTTTGACCAATAAAGTCCTCATTTTCCAAACCATACTCGTCCCTGAACTGAGTAAAGATTTCAAATCTTTCTTCATTGTCAAGATTTACAGTAGTTTTAATGATGATTTCATTATTATCATCACCTGCATGCACAATACTTGCATTCTTGTCAAAGCTGTCAGTAACCAACCTGATATCATCTACAGGAATCTCTTCATGAAAGTCAATCTGCAGACGTGTTCCACCCGTAAAATCTATACCTACATTTAATCCTCTTGCAAATATAAGTACTATTCCAACGATTATAACCGCAAGAGATGCTATGAAATATATTTTTTTATTTTTTACAACATTAAGCTTCATTTTTTGCCTCCTTTACACCGTACATCCTTTTATCATTTGAAATTTCCATTTTTACTATTGTTTTTAAAAGGAATCTTGTTACAAATACGGCCGTAAGAAGTGATACAACGAGACCTACGAGAAGTGTCACTGCAAATCCCTTTATTGTTCCAGTACCGAAATAGAACAATACAAGCCCTGCGATGAGAGTTGTAACATTGGCATCGATTATTGTTTTCATTGCTCTTTTAAATCCTGAATCCACTGCTGTCCTTATTGATTTACCAACTAATATCTCTTCTTTTATTCTTTCAAAAATTACTACATTGGCATCAACAGCCATACCTACGGACAGTATCAAACCTGCTATACCAGGTAGTGTTAGTTTTGCATCTATGCCTATAAGAACACCCAAAACAACCATTATATAAATAATCAATGCTATATCTGCCGCTATACCAGGCAGTTTGTAGAAGAATATCATGAATATGAATATGAGTATAAGACCTAGAATTGCAGCATCTATACTTTTAGAAAGTGATTCAAGTCCAAGAGTTGGTCCAACAACTGAAACTTCAATTTCTTCCATTTCAACCGGAAGTGCTCCGGCTCTTATAAGGTTGGCTAAATTTGTGGCCCCTTCAATATCAAATCCACCTGAAATCACACCTTTACCATCTGTTATTTCATCATTGACATAAGGCGCGGAAATTATTTCTCCATCCAGTACGATTTCAATTATCCTGTCTTCCCTATTTGGCTCGTTAATGAGTCTTCCTGTAGCTTCTGCAAAGGCATCAGCTCCTACACCATCAAATTCAAGGGCAACGACAACTTCATTTTGATCTCCATAGTTTACCTGTGATTCTTTTACATTTTCTCCAGTAAGAACAACTGTACCGTCAAGTTCCCTGAACTGCAATTGAGCTGTTTTACCAATAAGATCTATTGCTTCCTGTGGGTTTGTGAGCCCGGCAAGTTCTATTCTTATTCTGTTGTTGTTTTCTACAGTTATGTTGGGTTCAGATACTCCAAGCCCGTTTACCCTTTGTTCTATAATTGACTTTGCCTGTGAAATTTTCTGATCAAGTTCAAGACCTGTAGCATCTGTTACCGCTTCCAGAACTACATAGACACCGCCCGACAAGTCAAGTCCAAGATCCATTTCGTCTTTTACAGGGCTGATAATATATCTGCCAAGATTCAATCCGAAAGATGAAAGATATA
>CAZFYP010000280.1:0-3024 GCA_964523535.1 uncultured Clostridia bacterium | reverse complement strand
TTTTGACCTTACAGCGTTTATACTTGCCTGTTTTGTTGGTTTTACACTTGGCAAGGTAAAAATCAATCTTGGACCTTTAGGCTTCCTTTCCCTGGGAGCAACAGGAGGAGTTCTAATAGGCTCTCTGGTACTTGGTCACATAGGAAAAATAGGACCTTTGAATTTCAGGATGAACAACAAGATTCTAGGTACTGTAAGACAGATTTCTCTTGCATTTTTCCTTGCAGTAGTAGGTCTCAGATATGGATTCAAGGTATTTGAATCACTTGCTGGAACAGGAGCATATCTTGCACTGGTATCTTTGGTAGTATGTGTTGTTTCAATGTTTATAGGATTCTTCATAGGAAGACATGTATTCAAGATCAACTGGACTATGCTTTCAGGAGCAATTTGCGGTGGAATGACTTCTACTCCAGGCCTTGGTGCAGCAGTTGATGCACTTGGAAGCGACGATCCAGCTACTGGTTATGGCGCTACATATCCCTTTGCACTTCTTGGAATGGTTGTATTCACCATCATGCTTCACAACATGCCTATGTAGCTTCATATATATACCCCCTAATGACACAAGAGAACAGACAGCAAGAAGGAGCCATTCGGCTCCTTCTTGCTGTTTCAAATATATGGCACTCCTTGCTCTATATAAATCTTACTCTTGCGAGTCACTGACTGATTCAAGTATTTCATGGTTATCTTCAATTAACACCATCATCTGATCAATTAGTTCCTCAATTTCACCTTCATCTCCCTCAATGATAGCTTCCCTTAGTTCCTGTCTCAATTCTTTTAACTCTTCCCTGTTTCCTGCAAGGTCTGCATACTCATCGGGATACTCTTCCTTAAGTTCCTCAATTCTTTCCTGTCTTTCCTCTTTAGCTGCTTCCCTTTGATCCGAAAGTTCTTCTCTTACTGCCTTTGCTTCATCCTTTAAATCGTCAAATTTCTCTTCCAGTCCTTCAGCCATGTCAGGATGGTTTTCTCTTAACTTGTCTATCTTTCCTTCAAACTGTCTGTCAAACTTCTCTGCAGCATTTACAGCTTTCTTTCCACCACTCATGACCCCGTCTACTCCAACAATTTCCTTTGCCAGTTGGCGGTTTTCAACGCTGGAAGTCTTGAGTTCTTTAAGCTGGTCCTGAATATCTTCTGACAATCCGGAGATATATTCCTTAAGATTCTCCCTGCCAGTACCCTTTCTCATCATGACCCTTGCTGTCCTTTCTGTCGGTTCAGCTTCCACATCATCTGCAAATGCGAAAACACCGCCTCCAAGAACCATAAGTCCCGCCATTCCAATTATAAATACTCTTTTCATTTTACTTTTCATTTATCTTTCTCCCTTTGTTTTATTGACCCTCAAGTCTTATATGTCTATATCTTATACAACATAATCAGAATAATCTTGAGATAAATGTGGGAAAAGTGTGTAATTCTCTTTTAATGTTTCTGCATACTTATCAGGACTCAAAGGTTTGCTGATATAGAATCCCTGCATCATGTCACAGCCAAGATATTGAAGGATCATATACTGTGTTTCCGTCTCGATACCTTCAGCAACAACATCTATTCTTGATTCTTTAGCTCTTTTTATAATATTCTCGACTTTAGACAGCCTTACTTCATTCTCTATGTCCTTAATCATGGACTTCTCTATTTTGACCTTGTAGAAAGGCAGGTCATCTATACGGTCTGAACTTCCACGATTACCATTGAAATTATCTGCTGCTATGCCAAATCCATGCTCCTTAAATCTCTTTACTACCTTCATGATATCCTTGCCGTTTTCCTCAATACAACTGTCCTTGATTTCCAGCTCAATGCAGTCCGCATCAACTTGACTATCTTCAAGGCATGAAACCATAAATTCAAGCAGGGAATCATCCAGGAGGTCGGCCTTGGTAACATTGATTGATATTGCTGTATCTATACCCTTGCTCTTCCATCTGCCAAGCTGCTCTATTGTTTCTCTGGCCACCCATTTGGTCAACTGGGTCATCATATCTACCTCTTCTGCAGTCTTGACTATTTCAGCTGCATCCATGCCTGATTCATCCCATCTTAGAAGAGCCTCGGCTCCCTTGATCATGTTAGTCTCCAAGCTGAATTTAGGTTGGTATTCAAGCTTAAGCCTGTTCATTACAATTGCATTGTAAATCTGCATCCTGTCATACAGCTTTTTCCTTAAAGCTCCGTTGACCTCTTCACTATATGAACAAATTCTTTCTTTCAACTCATAGGAAGCCAGGATTGCCTTTCCAAGTTTCCCATAGAGTTTTTCCGCAGTACCAGAACCTTGTTGATATTCAACTATACCACAAGCCAGCTTGATATTGATAGGAATGCCATTCAATAGTACAGGTTCGGAAAACATCTCCATGAATTTCATACTTCTTTTATATACTTCATCAGGGTCCGCATCTTCCATGACCACTATGATTTCATCCTCTGCAACCATATATGTCTCGCAGCCGATAAAGTATTCCTCAAACATGCCGGAAAAATACAATGAATTATCCCTGTCATACTTGCAATTCAAGGATCTTTTTATGAATTTCATATTTGTGATTTCAAATCCCACCAATGAAAATCTGCCTTCATTCATTATCCTTCTTTCAACATCCTTTATGAGCATTTCCGGCTTTCCATATTCCGATGTTCTTCCTTCCAAGTATCTCTTTTCAAATTTCATATCCTTCCTCCACAAATGCCATGCAGGCATTTTAAATCATATTCAAGCTTATACATCACTCTAATAATATAGACGATTTCTACAGGGCTAATGTTTCAAATTTACTGATCCATAATCATCTTTTTCCTTCTCTTTATTAGAATTATCCCACACCTACCTTAAAGTTACCTTAAAAACATCTTAAATCCACCTTAAATCAATGATACTTAAAACAAATGGCATATCAATGACACAATTGTGGAAATTTTGTATAATATTTACAGAATTATGGAAAAATCACCTCATCCAATATATACTTTATATATTGGATGAGGTGAAGGAATGAAGAAAAAGCT
>CAZFYP010000279.1:0-3122 GCA_964523535.1 uncultured Clostridia bacterium | reverse complement strand
GCTATATGTTGGGGAATTCTTTTCATGTCAATAGTGTCACTCATTTTATTATCCTTCACCTCATCCAATTAAATGATTAAACTAAAATCCCCTTTCGGGGATTAAAAATATGAAACAGTCAATTTATAAATATTATCACATTGTATAAAACGCACAACTACGGGTTTGACAAGAGTGGTATTGAAATTCCTATTCGACCCCTTAGCATAATATATTTCTATCATTTTTTTTTCATCTTTATTTATCAGCCTGATCGCTTCTCTTAAAGAGAATCCCGTCAGTTCAATCATAATAATTATACCTCGAGAATTTCCTTTTCCTTGTCGGAATAGATTTCTTCAATCTTCTTTATAAACTTGTCTGTAATTTTTTGAACTTCAGTTTCAGAATCTCTTAGATCATCCTTAGTCAAGTCGCCGTTCTTTTCCATCTTTTTCAACTTGTCATTGGTATCTCTTCTCTCATTCCTTAGAGCTACCTTTGCATTTTCAGTTTCTTTCTTTACAGTCTTTAGAAGATCCTTTCTTCTCTCTTCAGTCAATTCAGGAATAATAATTCTTATAACCTTTCCATCATTGCTGGGGTTTATACCAAGGTCAGAAGCACTTATTGTTTTTTCAATATCCTTCAAGGCATTGATGTCATAAGGCTGTATCAATAGACATCTAGGCTCCGGAACGGAAATATTGGACAATTGATTAAGGGGAGTAGGTGTTCCATAATAATCCACCCTGATTTTGTCAACTAATTTTGGATTTGCTCTACCAGCTCTAATACTGGCAAGATCTTCCTTAAGAAAGCTAATAGTCTTATCCATTCTTTTCTCTAATTCCTTGTGAACTTCTCTATGCATGTTAGTCCTCCTTTATTATAGTTCCTATATTTTCACCTTTAATTATTTTAATGATATTTTCCGGATGTTCTATGCCGAATACAATAATGGGAATCTTATTATCCATACAAAGGGATGTTGCAGTAGAATCCATTACCTTAAGCCCCTTGTTCAAGACATCGATATACTTTAAATCTTCAAACAAAACTGCATCTGGATTTGTTTTCGGATCATCACTATATACACCCTCCACTCCTTTTTTTGCCAAAAGTATTACCTCAGCACCTATTTCAGCCGCCCTTAATGCCGCAGCTGTATCTGTAGAGAAATATGGATTTCCAGAGCCACCGGCAAATATTACCACTCTACCCTTTTCCATATGTCTAATGGCTCTTCTTCTAATATAAGGCTCAGCAACCTGTCTCATTTCAATACCCGTCTGTACTCTTGTAGGCACATCTATACTTTCAAGTGCATCCTGCAGCGCCATACCGTTTATTATAGTTGCAAGCATTCCCATATAATCCGAAGTTGCTCTGTCCGTATGTTTGGCACTTGCACCTCTCCAGATGTTTCCTCCACCTACAACAATTGCAACCTCAGTGCCCTGGTCATTAATGTTTTTAATTTCTCTAGCTATTTTAGCCAGTGTCAATTCCTCTAACCCACTGCCTTTTTCACCACCTAGAGCTTCTCCGCTGATTTTCAAGACAATTCGTTTATACTTATAATCCATAAAGCCTCCATCTCGCTGCATAATTTTAATGGAGAACAAAATGTCCTCCATCTAATAATATTACATATTCATTTGTTTAGCAACTTCTTCTGCGAAATTTTCTTCCTTCTTCTCAAGACCTTCGCCAACTTCATATCTTGTGAATCTTCTGATTATAAGGTTTTCACCGATTTTTGCTATAAGCTCGTTCAAAAGATCTTGAATTGTCTTATCAGGGTCTTTTATGAAATGCTGATTCAACAGACAGTTTTCATCGTAGAATTTCTTGATTCTTCCTTCCACCATCTTGTCAACGATTTTTTCAGGTTTTCCTTCATTCAAGGCCTGCTCTCTAAGTATTGTCTTCTCTTTTTCCACAACTGCTGAAGGTACATCTTCAGGCTTGATGTATGCCGGCTTTTGAGCTGCTATCTGCATAGCTATGTCTCTTGCAAAGTTTTGGAACTCTTCATTCTTTGCAACAAAATCAGTTTCACTATTTACTTCAATAATAACTCCTATTCTGTTTCCGTGGATATATGAAGCAACAATACCTTCTGCTGCTATTCTATCAGATTTCTTAGCTGCCTTTGATAGACCTTTCTTTCTTAAAAAGTCAATTGCCTTGTCAATATCACCATCTGTTTCAACTAAAGCTTTTTTGCAATCAAGCATACCTGCTGCTGTTACTTGTCTTAATTCTTTAACCATTGCTGCTGTAATATTTGCCATGTTAACCTCCTAATAATAAAAGGTAAGTTAGACAAGGGATTAAATCCCTATCCCCTTACCTAAACTTTATTTTTTCTATTAATTTATATTTTTAAACTTTTTCAGTTGCTTCTACTTCTTCAGCTTCCTGTGAAGGTTCCACATCTTCAAGCTGAACTCCCTGCTTGGCTTCAAGTACTGCATCAGCCATAGTTGCTGTTAAAAGCTTTACAGCTCTGATTGCATCATCATTACCAGGGATAACGTGATCTATTTCATCAGGATCACAGTTAGTATCAACAATAGCTACGATTGGAATATCCATAATCTTAGCTTCGCTTATAGCTATTCTTTCTTTCTTAGGATCCACTATGAACATTGCTCCTGGAAGTTTATTCATGTTTTTGATACCGCCTAGAAATTTCTCAAGTCTTTCGGCTTCATGTCTCAATTTGATAACTTCTTTCTTAGGCAACATTTCAAATTTTCCGTCTGCTTCCATTTGCTCAAGCTGGTGAAGTCTGTTAATTCTACTCTTGATTGTTTTGTAATTTGTAAGCATTCCACCAAGCCATCTCTGACTTACGAAGTGCATTCCACATCTTTGAGCTTCTTTCTTAATTGACTCCTGTGCCTGCTTCTTGGTACCAACAAAAAGAATTTCTTCCCCGTTAGCTACAACCTCTTTGATAAACTCGTAAGCATCATCTATCAATCCTGTTGTCTTCTGAAGATCTATGATATAGATTCCATTTCTTTCAGTAAAGATATACTCTGCCATTTTAGGATTCCATCTTCTTGTTTGATGTCCGAAGTGAACTCCTGCTTCCAATAATTTTTTCATGCTTAATACTGCCATTTGTT
>CAZFYP010000278.1:0-3131 GCA_964523535.1 uncultured Clostridia bacterium | reverse complement strand
TGTATGCAGTTTACTCTTGGATGGGGTGTGAACAGTAACTTCGTTTTCCATTTCGTTCAAAATATCTCTAAGCTGTATAAGTTCCTCTGCAGTGAATGTTACTCCCTTTGTCATTTTCTCATGAGCAGGATCCCATTCCCTAATATCATACTTTGGATCTCTTTCATTCCAGCTTACAAGTGTAAGTTCTTTTTTCCAACCCTTTGCGTTTTCAGATAACTCACCGAATTTAGTAACTACTTCAAATTTAAATGCCATTTCTACCTCCGCTTATTTACATATATGTTAATTCAAATTATTTCTAATTGATAATAACACATTTCATCCAAAAAAATCAATAATATATTAATCTATTCTAAAAAGCAGTTTATCGCTTAATACTCTAAAGTCTATAGTTACTTCTTTCAAATAACATTTTGAACCAATGATTTCTTCAATAATATCACACATCTCAACTTTTCTGTCATTATAGAAAGCTTCCCTTGCATATCCTAGCAGATGCTCGTTTTTCCTGTTTTTCAACAATGATTTTTCAAAAAGTGTCATGGCTTCTTTCGCTTCTATTTCAAGAATATTACCTCTAATGAAGGCCTTTACATATTTAGGCCCCTTACCTGTATTACTTTTGATAAAAAGAGCTATTTTATTCTGTATTAGCTGTTCAATGGATTTTTTTTCGTTTAGGTCCTCTATCCTTCTGCTACCTATAAGAAGATTGTCTCCTGCTTTTTCATATTTCTTCAAAGCACTAGAATTCATTGCAGCCAGAAGTTCCTTGGTATCTATTGGTTTGACAATATATTTTTCAATACCAATATCAACGGCTTCAATAACAACTTCCACTTCTGAAAATGCCGTAGTTATTATAATTGGGCAGTTTTTGTCTATATTTCTGATATTTCTACTTAATTCTATGCCACCCATATTGGGCATCCTTAAATCTGTAATCACCAAATCAGGTCTGTTGTTTTCAAACTTTTCAAGTGCTTCCTTTCCATCTTTTGCCATTATAAGTTTACCTACACGTTTTTTCAGGAAAAGCTGTGTCATTTCTCTCGTGTCATCATCATCTTCAACATACAAGACTTTCAAATTGAGTAATAAGCCGTTCTCATTCATCCATGTCATCTCCTTCACTTACTAGTGGTATAACTATACGTATTTCAATTCCTCTGGATATGTTGGCAACTTCCATATTTCCACCAAAATACTTCTCAACAATAATCTTTGACATGTACATGCCAAGACCTGTGCCATTCTTCCCTTCCTTAGTTGTAAAATATGGCTCGAAGATCCTCTTCATTACTTCTTCATCTATTCCACCTGCATTATCCTTTACTTCAATTACACAAGTTTCTGCAGATTCATGGTATGCTATGTCTATATGTCTGTCGCTGATATTTCTTTCACTGAATGCATCTATAGCATTGTTTACCAGGTTTATCACAACCTGTGACAGCTGATTAGCCTGGCCAAATAGTTTAAGATTAGAATTACCAGACACATTTACATTGACTGATTCCATATTCAATCTTTCCTCACAAAGCTGAAGTGTAGTATTAATGCATTTAGACAGTTTAAAATATTCCTTATCCACCCTGGGCTTAACAAAATATCTGAAGTCTTCAATAGTCTCTGACATGTTATTTATAAGCAGTCTTGCCTTGCTGAAAAGTTTTTCAAGCAATTCTTCATCCATTTCATCATCTTCAGATATATCCTCAATGTTGGAAATAATCATTGTCAGTGCATTTAGAGGTTGTCTCCATTGATGGGCAATATTTCCAATCATCTCACCCATTGCAATATATCTGGATTGATGAAGCATCAAGGCTTCCCTTTTCCTATCTTCTTCCATTCTATCGACAAGTTCACCTTCAAGCTTCTTCCTCATCTCTATATCCTCTTCCAGTTCATAATTTAAATTTTCCACTTTCTCCAGATAGTTTGACTTGGTCTTCAATTCCTTGTCCTTTTGTCTCATCATGAATATATAGAAGAGTGAGAATATAATACTGGCAATAATAAATACAACTATTAGAATAGTATAATTATAGTTCTTCCTAATTCCCTTTACAGCCTCATTGTAATCAGAGGATACAGTAACAATCCAGTAGTCATCGCCAACTTCGGCAGATGCATAACCATTGAATTTAGTCGTTCTTACAGGCTTTTCCTCTGTTACCCATACTGAATGATAAACAGCCGATCCGCTATCTCCTATCTTTTGCCTTTCAAACAATTCTTCCAGTTCAGACCAGTCATACTCCGGATACTGACTCTTTCTCAACTCCAGTACATTCTTACCCAGTTGAGATTCTACAGGGTGCATAAGAAATATACCGTCTCTTGATTTTACAGATGCATAGCCCTTGTTTCCTGATTTTATTGGTTCCACATAATATTCATAGAGAAAATCGATATTGATTTTAGCTCTGATTACACCTTGAAGTTCTTCTTCAACAACTATAGGGTAGGACATAAAAATATAAGTTCCACTTTTATCAAAAATCACATCACTGAAAGCTTTGGCATCCATAGTCAATACATTTTTCACATCCATTTCATCCTTTAGTATGCTGCTGTCCTTGGAAGCAGATAATGGAAATTCATCCATAATCAAACCATCCCGGTCCAGAATTTGCAATTTCTGAACCCTAGGATATCCAATTGTATAATACATTTCAACGGGAGAAGAAATGGGTATCTCTCCTGTTATTGACAGTTCATCAAAATATTCTTTGAATTTATAGTCCTGAACAAGTATTCTCAAGGATCTTTCTTCTTCTGCAAAATAGGTTTCTATTCCCTTTGCAGTTGATATTGCTATTGTTTCAAGATGGTTTTGCTCGCTTTCTACGAGAGCATCGAGGAGATCCTGATAATTTCTTAAACTCATCAATACCAATAAAACAGCAATGATGATTCCCATCATTGATATCAATACTGTTTTTCTTTTCAACCATGAATTTCCCATTAGTTCACCACCTAAATATTTTCTCTTACCAATATTTTACATTCGTTTTTTATAAACTTCAAGTCACGAAAGCCAAAAGAAACGATTTCACCGCATTGAAAAAAAAACTACTACAAGACATGACCAACTCAAGAAAATCCATAAGTTAATCATG
>CAZFYP010000277.1:2510-3160 GCA_964523535.1 uncultured Clostridia bacterium | reverse complement strand
AAGATTATGTATGAAATGAATTTTGTTCTTTCGGCCATTGCTCCTGATACAATGGTGGCACAGGTTGCCGCAAATATTGCCTGAAAGAAAAAGAACACCTCAAATGAGATTCCTGCTATTTCAGCAGGTTTGTTTATTAGCATGAACATGTCAGTACCTAAAATACCGCCTAAATCACTTCCGTACATTATTCCATAACCGACGAAATAATAGCACAGCACTCCTATTGATACAGTAACAAAGTTCTTCATGATTATGTTTACTGCATTTTTTGCCTGGGTGAATCCGACTTCGACCATAGCAAAGCCGGCATGCATAAGAAATACAAGCACGCTTGCTATTAACACCCACATGGAATTAATTATAAAATTATCCATATATCCTCCTTGAATAGTATAATGATACAATTATATGAAATTTATGAATGAATGTCAATTAAACAAATATCCATATTTCAACGTATCTGCATCGAAACGTTTTCTTGGAGGATGAGTTTAATGCAATAAATATGCATTTACTCATGGGCCGTCTACTGATTGCTGCAGACATAGGGATTGATTGGAATTTTCTTGTATAAAGCCGTCGGAATGTTCTGCCACAAGGTTTTCGGCCTTTACATTCATTTTTCATGTGATATAATTATGTTATAA
>CAZFYP010000277.1:0-2500 GCA_964523535.1 uncultured Clostridia bacterium | reverse complement strand
GCAATGATGGAGAGGAATTAGATGGACGCTTTTTCTCTTCGGAGCCAATAGCGTAACCGACCTGAATGTGGTCGGTTTTTTTGATATGAATATTGATGTGCACAACCTTCCCACCCCACAGAGAAAGGCTCGTATTGATAATAGTACGGGTCTTTCTAATGCCATTGATGAAGACATGAGTAATATGTTAGAATATAGAATAATATATTCATAGTGTAGAGATTTAGGAGGAAGAGATGGAATTTAGACCATGTATAGATCTTCACCAGGGAAAGGTGAAGCAGATAGTAGGAGGAAGCCTGAATGATTCCGGAGCAGAGGAGAACTTTGTTTCACAGAAGGACGCAGGGTATTATGCAGACCTCTACAAGAAGGCGGGACTGACAGGAGGACATGTAATAGCCCTTGGACCGGGCAACAAGGACCAGATAGAAAAAGCACTGGCAGCCTATCCTGGAGGACTTCAGGTAGGAGGAGGTATAAATGCAGACAATGCAAAATGGTATATAGACAAGGGAGCATCCCACGTAATCGTCACATCCTTCATCTTTAAGGACGGAGAGTTCTTCCTTGATAACCTGAAGGAGATAAGGAAAGTCGTGAATAAGGAAAACCTTGTAATAGATCTGAGCTGCAGAAAGAAGGACGGCAAGTACTATGTTGTAACAAACAGGTGGCAGAAGTTCACTAATTTTCAAGTAAACAAGGAAAACATGGACTTTCTTTCTGACTTCTGTGATGAATTCCTTGTACATGCAGTGGATGTTGAAGGATTGAAAAGCGGAATTGATGAAGAACTGATTAAAATGCTCAGCCAATGGGTCAAGATACCATGCACCTATGCAGGAGGCATATCATCCCTTGAAGATGTGAAGCTTATAGACAAGATGAGCGGGGGCAGGATGAACTACACCATAGGAAGCGCCCTTGACATATTCGGAGGGGACATCAAATTCGAGGATGTAATCAGTCTGTAAGTATACAAATGATAAAGATAGTAAATTTAGCATGTCCCGGATTATTCGGGACATTATTTTTTTGTTACTTAGAAGAAAAATTATTGTAAACGGAGGTACTATCAATATTGAGACACCAAGATCATCATTTGATGCAAATGGAACAGTTGAATTAAATGGCGGTCTTGTGACTGTCAATGGAGAAGAGCTGACGGAAATCAGCCAGGAACAAATGGGTTGAAAGTCAAAAACAAGAAAATAAAGCATAATATAAAGCCAGCCTGTATATGGGTTGGCTTTCTTGATCCGAGTTGTTGAGTTGTCCATAGAAATTTGAGAGCTGGATTGTTAGACTATAAAAGAGTACAAGAGACTTTAAATAAGAAAGAATGATTCGCATAAATTTTACTTTCTTATTAAGTATAAATTTGATATAATCCTAATATCTGGGAGATTGGTTAAGCAGGTTTAATTTGTCCTCGATTAGGAATAATTGTGAGAGTAAGTATTTTATAGACCTTTAACCACATTGATGATGTGGTTTTTTTATTGTATAAATTATCTGGATGCTTAAAACCAGCATCTAAGATTATAGGTGGAGGAACAAGTGGTAAAGATAATAATTATTGAAGATGAGTTATATATAAGAAAGGAACTTGAGGAAATAATCAGGGAAATTGATGTAAATGTTGAAATTTTTCAAACAGGTTCTGTTGTTGATGCATGGGATATAATAGAGAAAAACCATATAGATATATTTTTGATAGATATACAGCTTGAAGATGGAAATGGTTATGAATTGGCCAAAAGGATAAGAACAATTGACAGGTACAAGTTGAACCATATGGTTTTCATAACAGCTGTTCCCTCACATGCAATGATGGCATATGAAAACATACATTGTTATTCCTATACACTTAAACCTATTGACAGATCACGATTACATGAACAACTCTACACCTTGATAAAATTCGGAACTAAACATGTAGAAAAGGAAGAGCATAGACTAGAGGTGGATCTGAAGAGTTGCAAGTATATGGTCAATATAGAAGATATAATATATCTGGAAGCAATAAATCAGAAGAAATATCTTAAGACTACAAAGGATTATATAGAAATCAAGAAAACCACAATGACAGGCATGATGGAAAAGCTTCCTGAATTCTTCATAAGATGCCACAAGTCTTTTATAATAAACACAAAAATGATAGAGTATGTGGATAAAGTAACTAAATCAGTAAAAATCAATGGTCTTGATGAAATGATACCTATAGGTAGAAAGTATTATCATGACATAATGGAGATTAAACTATGAGTATAATGGAATTGATAGTGTTTTCAATTGTTGACTATCTTGAGTATTTCATACTTTTATCGGGCTTGTTTGGAATTAGCCTTTTAAGGAAAATGGATATAAGGACACTTTCAATTGCTGGATTGTTTATTGTGATTTCAGGGTTGGTTTCATATTCCCTTGGCCAGGATAAGGCTTTTATAATTAACAGTATAATGATTTTATTGTTGATTTATATTGTCTTCAAGGC
>CAZFYP010000276.1:0-3226 GCA_964523535.1 uncultured Clostridia bacterium | reverse complement strand
CTTTTTTTCCATATTTACTTCACCTTACTGATTAAAGGAAATTCAAATTCCAAGGCCATTAAAGCCCCAGAATTCGATGGCAATATATGATTAGTCACATATTGCTTAAAAGCAGCCATGCTGCGTAATTCGCATAAGCGATAACTTTTGCGGAAAATATGCCCGTCTTCATAGAACAAAAGGCCTTAAAATAGGCCTTACGCTGACAGTCTCTTTCTTCCTTTTACTCTTCTCTTCTTAAGAATGTTTCTTCCAGATCTGTTCTTCATTCTTTTTCTGAAACCATGTTCCTTGCTTCTTTGTCTTTTCTTTGGTTGATAAGTTCTTTTCAACTTAAACACCTCCTTGCACTGTTAAATCTCTATTCAAAAAATAGCATTCTTATATAGTCTACATTAGATTATATTAATATTGACTATATATGTCAAGATAATTATAAAGCATATATTTTTAAAATTCATTGAAAATACAACATATGGTGGGTTCAATACTACAACCCACCATATCTTCAAAATCTTTTATAAAATTTATCTAAATTCATCAAAAATTTCTTTAACTGTTGTGATTTTATCTATCCTGTATCCGTTTGTTCCTGTAAATATAAGGCCGTCTTCAACATCACCGGTCACCGATCTTATAAGGGCTTCCGAAATACAGTAAGGTTCCCTTCCCACATCACAAGTCCTTATACACTTGGTACATATTTCAGGAAGTTTCTGAACTCCCGCCTTTATTTCATCAATAAACTTGTTGTGGTATGCCCTTGCCGGCAATCCCACAGGACTGATTATGAGCTCTATATCCTCTTCCTTCATATCTACAAAAACCTGCTTGAATTCTTCAGCTGCATCACATTCCTCAGTCCCAATGAATCTGGTGGACATTTGAACCGCATCTGCTCCTATCCTTAAGGCTTCCTCAACATCATTTCTATCGAATATTCCTCCTGCTGCAATTACAGGAATCTTCATTCCATATTTTTCCTCATATTTAGCCAGTACATTTCTTACATCTTCTATTGTTTCCTTGAAAGAAAAGGTTTTTTCTATAAGCTCTTCAACCTTGAAACCCAAATGTCCTCCAGCCTTCATACCTTCAATGACTACTGCATCTGCAGTTTTCTGGTATTTGGAATCCCATTTTCTAAGAATTATCTTGAGTGCTCTTCCCGAAGAAACTATAGGTACTATCTTAGTTTTTGTACCTTTTACAAGTCCCGGAAGCTCCAGCGGAAGGCCTGCACCTGAAACTATGAGGTCTATTCCCTCTTCGACGGCAGTCTTCACATAGTCGCCGTAACGATTCATTACAGTCATGAAGTTTATTCCTATTATTCCTTTCGGACTCATTTCCCTTGCTAGTTTTATCTGTTCCTTAATAGCCCTTACATTGGCCTTGAAGGTATTTGTCTTGAAATCAGGCTGGTCAAAACCCATGTGGACACCGGACATAACTCCTATGCCTCCCTCATTGGCTACTGCAGACGCAAGTTTTGATCTTGTGACTCCTACTCCCATACCACCTAATACGATTGGAATTTTTGCATTTAGATTACCAATCTTCAAATTTGGCAAGTTCATAAATATCTCCTTTAACAATTCATTTTTACACGTGTTACTATAATATATTTATTAACATTATGCAAATATATTTTTTTAATTCCATTGAAATTGTGGATAAAATTTGATAGAATTGTTCTAGTTGTGGATAACTTTAATGTTATGGAAAATTATCCGGCCTCGGTTGTGGATAATTTTTTAATTTTGCATACTTTCAACATGTAACACTGTGTATACAATTATTATAACATGGTAACAACATGTTGATTCATCATATAGGCATTTTATTTATCAACATTATCATCGTTTTGTGGAGGTTTTTATGAACAATAATATTAATGAAATATGGATTAAAGTTCTTAATATTATTAAGGAAGATTTGAATGAGGTTAGTTTCAGTACATGGTTCAAGCCAATTAAACCATTGTCGCTGGTTAACAATACTGCATACCTGCTAGCTCCTGAAGATTTTTTAAGGGACATGCTTACAAAAAGATATATCAATCTTTTGAAGAATGCTTTTTCTTATATACTTAATAATGAAGAAATAGAAGTGAAGATACTCATACCGGGAGAAGAACTTGAAGAGGAAAAAAAGCCTGCTAGGAGTAGAAAGAATCAACATATTGTGGAAAATGGTTCAATTCCTTCATTAAATCAAAAATACAAATTTGACTCATTTATCATAGGAAATAGTAACCGGTTTGCACATGCTGCATCACTTGCAGTGGCTGAGACACCTGCATCGGCTTACAATCCCCTTTTTCTTTACGGAGGAGTCGGGCTTGGTAAGACACACCTTATGCATGCCATCGGGCACTATATCATTCAAAACAATCCTGATGCCAACATATTATATGTAACATCGGAAAAATTCACCAATGACCTTATCAATTCAATCAAGGACGACAAGAATGATGAATTCAGGAACAAGTACAGAAAAATAGATGTTCTTCTTGTTGACGATATTCAGTTCATTGCCGGAAAGGAAAGAACCCAGGAAGAGTTTTTTCATACATTCAACACTCTCCACGGCGACAACAAGCAGATAATAATTTCATCCGACAGGCCGCCCAATGAAATTCCAACACTGGAAGACAGGCTTAGATCAAGGTTTGAGTGGGGTCTCATAGCAGATATCCAGCCTCCGGATCTTGAAACAAGAATTGCAATACTCAGGAAGAAAGCCGAAGATGAAAACTACGGAGTTTCCAACGAAGTAATCGAATACATTGCAAACAACATACAGTCAAATATCAGAAAGCTTGAAGGTGCACTAATAAGGCTCTATGCATACTCCTCCCTCACCAATAAGGAAGTGAATCTGGATCTTGCCCATGAAGCATTGAAACATCTGATTTCAGATAAGAAAAAAGTTGTCACAATAGATTTGGTTAAAAATTCGGTTTCAAACTATTTTGATATTTCCATAGCTGACATCAATTCAAAGAAAAAGCCAAAGAGCATTTCATATCCAAGACAGGTAGCCATGTATCTTGTAAGGAAGCATACTAATCATTCCCTTCCAAAAATAGGAGAGGAATTTGGAGGACGTGACCATTCCACGGTTCTTCATGCCTACAACAAGATTGAAAAAGAGCTGGACAACAGCATAGAGCTCAAAAAACAGATAGAGGACCTTGAAGCGGAGCTTATTTAACAAGTCT
>CAZFYP010000275.1:0-3235 GCA_964523535.1 uncultured Clostridia bacterium | reverse complement strand
TTTACAGGGCTGATAATATATCTGCCAAGATTCAATCCGAAAGATGAAAGATATACTCCTGCTGCTACAATAAGAACTATAACAGCAAATATAATCCTGTTTCTGTTTTTCATATTATCCTCCTAGTTTCTATACAACAACTTTAATTAAGTTCATAACGAAACTTGTTGTGGTATAAAACATCATTAATTTTTCATTGGCAATGGCATTACACCACACCTAAAAAAAATTATACATTTATTAATTTACTAAATCAATATAATTTTCTTATCTTATCGTAATATCTTATGCTTATATCCTTTATATTGTCTATTTCCTTATCGGTAATCTGTCTTTTTATGTAGCATGGATTACCCATGACTACTGAATTAGGAGGTATTTTCTTTCCAGGTGGAATAACTGCACCTGCTGCTATCATACAGTTTTCACCTATTTGGCAACCATCCAGCAATATTGCTCCTATTCCAATGAGAGTATTATTTCCAATAATGCAACCATGAAGATTTACATTATGCCCTACGACAACATGGTCTCCAACTATGGTAGGAAAGCCCATTGAAGTATGCACTACAGAACAATCCTGAATATTTGAGTATTCACCAATAACTATTTTATCACGGTCGCCCCTTACTACTGCATTGAACCATATACTTGATCTTCTTTTCATTTCGACTGCAGCTATGACAACTGCAGTCTCAACAATTACAGTTTCCTTATGAATTTTTGTTTCATATCCATTTAATTCAATAACCACACTATATCATCCTTTCAGCTTTCAATCTGATGGCGCATTCGATTCTTTTTCTTTCCATTTCACAGCCAATTTTGTATGGCTTGTTGAAGTCGCCGTTGAAGTTCCAGGCATTTGCATGGCACCCGCCACTACAGAAATACTTTGCCCAGCACTTGCCGCATTCTTCTTTAGTCAATACATTACTTTGGTAAAGCTTGTCTGGAATTGTAGTATTCACTATACCTTCATCAAGGTTTCCAATCTTGAAATCATCATTTCCTACAAACTGGTGACATGGATATATATCACCTTCAGGTGTTACTGCAATATATTCATTCCCTGCACCGCAACCTGATATCCTTTTATAGATACAGGGACCATGTTCAAGGTCTATTTCGAAGTGGAAGAAGTTGAAGTCCTTGGCCGTTCCTATGGAATCCTTGTAGAGGTGATAAAGCTTTTCATATTCTTCCTTTACCTTTTCAAGGTCTGATTCCTTTATTTCATACTTGTCCCCTGGTTCTGTAACTACAGGCTCCATTGACAGGCTCTTGAACCCAAGGTCTCTCATATGTTTGACATCATCGGAAAAGTCAAGATTAAGACCTGTGAAAGTTCCCCTGATGAAATAATCCCTGTCTTCTCTTTTCTTAACGGCTTTCTTGAAGTTTGGAACTATTATGTCATAGCTGCCTGTTCCCTTGGGAGTCACCCTTACATTGTCATTTACTTCTTTTCTTCCGTCAAGACTCATTACTACATTGTCGAAGTGTTGGTCTATGAATTCCATCTTTTCTTCATCAAGAAGGACTCCGTTTGTTGTTATTGTAAATCTGAAATTCTTCTTGTATTTCTTTTCTTCTTGTCTTCCATAGTATACAAGTTCCTTGCATACATCAAAATTCATGAGAGGTTCTCCTCCAAAAAAGTCAACTTCAAGATTTCTCCTATCACCTGAATTCTTCAGTATATAGTCCAAGGCCTTCTTGCCAGTTTCCAGAGATATCAATGATTTATGAGCCTGTTGATAGTCTCCCTGCGATGCAAAACAGTAGCCGCAGCGAAGATTGCAATCATGAGCTACATTAAGGCACATGGCTTTTAGAACAGGTTTGATTTTAGGAGTGATGTTGAGGTCTTCCGTATAAATCATTTTATTGTCTTCAAGCTCCTTAAGCTCCTTACATGCTTCATCAATATCTTTTTCAGAATATTTTTTTAACAGTATATCTTTGTTTTCTCTTTTTTTATAATAATCGGTCTCCAGCAAATCATAGACCAAATCATCAATTTCATGGATTAATCCACTGTTTACATCTACAATGAATTTTTTATTGTCCAGTTCGAACAAATGAATCATATTTTCCTCCGTTAATCACTTATTTTATATTTCGGTCAGATAAATATTATTGACCACACAATAAAATTCCAAGAACAAGGAGTCCTTAGAATTATTTTGAATATCATTCGCGTCAGTAAATATCCGACGGTTATTCAAGTGTTATTTCACAGAAACCAGAATTAACATAACCTTCAGTAAATACCGACATTCAAGAGAGTGATGATTCCCAGATACCGGAATCATCTTGAACGTCTACTAAATAAAAAAGTAGTGGGAATCCACTACTGTTTTTATTTCTCACATTTTTGATTTCCTACAGTACATGAAGTTTTGCACGCAGACTGGCATGAAGTTTGACATTCGCCGCAGCCTTTATTCTCTAAATTGCTTGACAGATTCTTTGTATTAAGATTCTTTATATGCTTCATAGTTAAACCTCCTACTCATTAATTGCTATAATATTATAGCACATGAATATTAAAAAACAAAGGTTTTTAATAAAAGATTAAGAAACAGTAAAAATAAAAAAAGAGCCTTTGTTTTGCCTTACGACAAGACATGAGACTCTAAATTATTCTTCTGTTTATTCTTCGGTTTTCTCTACAGTTTCTTCAACTTCTGCAACTGTTTCTTCTACCAGTTCCTCGGGTTCCTTAATCTCTTCAACCACTTCTTTTTCTTTTGAAGGGTTTACAACACTGTGAATAGCCCATTTCTGCATCTTAAGTCTTTGTTTGGCATGATTAAGTTCTATAACTACTATCTCATCGTTAACTTTTATAACCTTGCCCTGGATACCGCCTATAGTGACAACTTCATCACCTTTCTTCAAAGAAGATCTCATATCCTTAACCTGTTTATCTCTTTTTCTTTGTGGTCTTATCAGCATGAAATAGAAGATAGCAAACATTGCTACCATGAAAATAATACTTGTTGCTCCACCTTGTGCCATTGTAACCTCCTGTTAGTTATTATTTTATATAACCGTATTTTTTGTAGAAATCATTCTTAAATTCAAGAAATCTTTCTTCCTTAATTGATATTCTAATATTTTTCATCAAATTAATCAAGAAGAAAAGATTATGAATTGTAGCAAGTCTTGCTCCAAGTATCTCATTTTCCTTGAAAAGATGGCGTAAATAGGCTCTTGAATAATTTTT
>CAZFYP010000274.1:0-3276 GCA_964523535.1 uncultured Clostridia bacterium | reverse complement strand
AAGGAAACCGGTCTTGTAATTGGTGGTGTGGTTTCATTGTCATTGAATATTCTAACGGATTGAAACATCCTGCTCCATGCTGGCGGCCGGTAAGAAAAGACCCTGTTGTTTCAATTATGCAAGATGCACTGAAACTTATGTCTCAAAAAATGGAATTCTTGAATTGGATGCTGATTATTCATTTGTACTAGAATAATTGATGCCTTTCATATGACATATGAGTTATTCAAAATCTAACAAAAATAAAAATGTATTTCGTAAGCTAATATGGTTAGAGATTATAGTAGCTTTGCATTGGTGATATTGATTCTTCTATTCACCTCGTGGTCAATAGTTTAAGGATTGAATTCCCTAAACTATTAACTTTTTTATATTTCAGTAGTATAATGGTAGAAAGAATGCGCTGTTATTTTTGCTGGAATTGTAAATATTAAGTGATTGAGTAAAAAAATAAAAAAGAGAGAAGGAGAGAGATATGTTTAAGATAAAGAATTTTGAAGATAATGATGATGTAAAGATTGTGGAGGAATTAGGTGCTTTCAAGGTAGTGGAGTATAAAAGAGATCTAAGCGTAAATCATGCGACGGCTCAAACTGCTTATTATGCTTCTCAGATGAATGTAAGAAGAAGACAGGTTGTCTGTGATGTGAGTACTTCCAACATTACTGTTCAAGCAGGAGCTATGCAGTGGATGGCTGGAGATGTTAAAGCTACAACAGGTCTTAAGGGCGTAGGAGATCTTATTGGGAAAACATTTAGAGGAAAGATTACAAATGAGTCTGCTATAAAGCCTGAGTATACAGGAACGGGAAAACTTGTATTGGAGCCGACATACAAGTTTATTTTACTTATCGATGTTGATGACTGGAAGGGTTCAATAGTAATTGAAGATGGTCTATTCCTGGCCTGTGACTCGGAACTGAAGCATAAAGCAGTAATGAAGTCAAATCTTTCTTCAGCCGCATTGGGTGGAGAAGGACTTTTTAACCTTGGTCTTACTGGTGGTGGAATTGTAGCACTGGAATCCTATGTACCCAAAGAAGAATTAATAGAAATAGACTTGGAAGATGATGTCTTGAAAATTGATGGAAATATGGCTATTGCCTGGTCAGGCAGCCTGGACTTCACAGTGGAAAGGTCTGGGAAGACACTTTTGGGTTCAGCAGCGTCTGGAGAGGGATTGGTTAATGTGTATCGTGGAACGGGAAGAGTGCTGATGGCGCCAGTTCTTATATAGCATCTGTTGCAACTAACTATAATTAAGTGGAAATTTTAAGTTTTTTTGAATTTTCAATTAATTATAGTTTTGTTCAATTTTGAATATAATTCGAGGAGGTATATTATGATTACTAAAAGACTAATAGTAACATTGATTACTGGAGCACTGCTTGGAATAGTTTGTATAATTGGAGCGAATATAAGGGGCACAGTCGAAAGTACTTATTTACTTTTTGCACTGTGGTATAACAGAATTATAATGGGAATCTTGATTGGTGTTATTGATAAAGAAATTCCTCTTAGCAAAAGATTGATAAGAGGAGGTATTTTGGGACTATTGGTATCTTTTGCATATTTTGCTTCAGTTGGATTTACCGATAGTACTAGTTTTGTAGCAGGTATTGTATATGGTGTAATCATTGAATATGCTGCTTATAGATTTGTTGACTAAAAGGGGTGCTCCATACAAGGAAGTTGAGAAATACATTATATTGATAAGGTCATCAAGTCTTTGTTTTTTCAAGAATATCAGGGATTTCATCTAGCCATTTACCCTTGAAATTTTCGATTTCTCCATTATCACATGCGGCTGCCAATTCGGGAAGTATTGGTATTCGGCCCAGGAGTTTTATATTGTATGTATCACATATTTCTTTGATCTTGCTCTCTCCTAGAATATGGTATTCATTTCCGCAGCATGGGCAGGTAAACCAAGACATGTTCTCAATTATACCTATAATAGGAATGTTCATAATACCTGCCATCTTTATTGACTTGGAGACAATCATTGAAACAAGTTCCTGAGGCGATGTAACTACAATTATACCGTCTACCTTTATGGATTGGAAAACAGTCAGTGATGCATCGGCTGTTCCGGGAGGCAGGTCTATGAACATATAATCTATGTCCTGCCAAATTACATCTTTCCAGAATTGTTTTATGAGAGCTGATATTCGAGGTCCTCTCCAAACGACAGGATCTGTTTCACTTTTTAGCAGCAGGTTTATAGACATTATTTCTATACCGGATTTACTTTTGAGAGGAAGCATGCCTATGTCACTTGTTGGAATACTTTTATGGATACCGAAAGATTTTGGTATTGATGGTCCAGTCACGTCTGCATCCATTATTGCAATTTCATAACCTTTCCTTCTCATTATGACAGCAAGCATTGAGGTTACAATAGACTTGCCAACGCCACCTTTTCCACTGACAATGCCTATTACTTTTTTTATATGATTCAGTTCATTTGTTTCTACAGAAAAATCAGATGTGTCCTTTTTATTTCTTTTACTAGAACTGTTCACAGTTTAACATCTCCTTGTAAATATCATATACCCACAATTTAATTATACTCCTTATGTTTGATATGTCAATTCAATGAATTTTTCATTACAAGGAAATGAAAAATTGTTTTTCAGAGTGACGGTAATTTATGTAGATGTTAGGGCAAATTTGTATATTTGCAAGCCAGGAGGTTGAATATATGGAACATAAACAAATTCTACTTGATCCCATAGGATATATAGAATCAGAGTACAGAGATAATAAAAGCACACCTCACCAGGGATATCTAAAGAAAGATAGTTATGCAAAAATTGTGATGCGACCAAAATACAAGGATGGAATCAAAGACTTGAAAACCGGTATGAGAATAACAGTTATTTTCAATTTTCACAAATCCAAGGGTTACAAGCTTAATGGACCTTCCAGAATGTCTTCCAAGCCTGTAGGTGTGTTCACTACAAGATCACCCAACAGACCTAACAGTCTTGGTGTTACAGTAGTGGAGGTGCTGGATGTCATTGACAATACTATATATATTTCAAATGCAGATATGATGGACGGTACTCCTGTAGTGGATATAAAGCCCTATGTCAATATGGATGTTCAGGAGGATTGAATCAAGAATCTCAGGAGAGAATGAATACAATGAAACTCAATAAAATTATAAAGACTCGAAAAGAATCAGTCCTTGAAATAAAACAAATGGAGGAATAAACATGTCATTTTTGTGGTGTACGGTTCATGTAAAGAACCTGGATGAATCAATTAAGT
>CAZFYP010000273.1:0-3289 GCA_964523535.1 uncultured Clostridia bacterium | reverse complement strand
AATCTACAATTATTTGCACATAAGAAAGGTGTAGGTAGTTCTAAAAACGGTAGAGACAGTGAGTCGAAAAGACTCGGTTTAAAAAGAGCAGACGGACAATTTGTTTTAGCTGGAAACATTCTTGTTAGACAGAGAGGAACTAAGCTTCATCCTGGAAACAATGTAGGAATAGGTGGAGATGACACTCTTTTCGCACTTGTTGATGGTGTAGTTAAGTTTGAGAGAAAAGACAAAAAGAGAAAACAAGTTAGTGTTTACTCACAAGAAGCTTAAATTAAACCTACCTTTACGGTAGGTTTTTTTATGGCTTAAGAAAGTTGAAAACCATAACACCTTGAAGTGTTGGTGTTATGCGCTTAAAGGAACTTTCTAATTTATTATGGTTTGTTTATAAGGATGTGATTTAATGTTTATTGATATAGCAAAGATTCATGTAAAGGCCGGAAAGGGCGGAAATGGATCCGTATCATTCAGAAGAGAAAAATATGAACCTATGGGTGGACCTTCAGGCGGAGACGGCGGCAAGGGTGGTAGCATCATTCTTGTAGCATCCAATGGCCTAAGGACACTTATGGATTTTAGATACAAGAAAAACTACAAGGCTAGAAATGGTGAGGATGGAAGGAAAAAGAACCAGTATGGTGCCAATGCAGATAATTTAATTTTGCAAGTACCTGTAGGAACTATCATAAAGGATGAAGAAACGGGAATAGTATTGGCAGACATGAACAGGGACGGTCAGGAATTTGTTGTAGCAAAAGGCGGCAGAGGAGGACGTGGAAATGTAAAGTTTAAGAATTCCATCAGAAGAGCTCCCAGATTTGCAGAACCAGGAGGAGTTGCAGAAGAAAGGGATATTATACTTGAACTTAAACTTCTTGCAGATGTTGGATTGTTGGGATTTCCCAATGTGGGCAAGTCAACTTTTCTGTCCAAGACAACCAGTGCAAAACCCAAGATAGCAAACTATCATTTTACAACACTTAAGCCAAATTTGGGAGTAGTTAAGATGAGCTCTGGAGAGAGTTTTGTAATTGCTGATATTCCTGGTATAATAGAAGGTGCTGCTGATGGTGTGGGACTTGGACATGAATTCCTGAGACATGTGGAGAGAACCAAGGTTCTTCTTCATATATTGGATATTTCCGGCCAGGAAGGAAGAAATCCTGTAGAAGATTTTCACAAAATTAATGAAGAACTTGCAGGATACAGTGAAAAGCTTAGCCAGAAAAAGCAGATAATTGTTTTAAACAAGACGGATATAGCTGGAATTGAAGAGAATGTAAATGAAGTCAGGGAAGCTCTTGGAGAAGAATACGACATATATGAAATTTCTGCAATTACAGGTAAAGGTCTTGAGAAGGTTCTTTACAAGGCTCTTGATTATGTAAAGACTGCCGAAGAAGAAATTTTCTACGATGAAAGCCAAGCAGCAGTACTTTTTGAAAAGAAAAAGAAAGATACCATAAACATATACAAAGAAGGGAAAAGATACTACGCAGACGGATATTTTCTTGATGTTCTTGTTGAATCTACAAACTTCAACGATTATGAATCTCTGAAGAATTTCCAGAAAGTCTTGAATGACAAAGGTGTCATTGACGGATTGAAGGAATTGGGAGCCAAAGAAGATGATACAATTGTGGTTTGTGGAGTAGAATTCGATTTTGTAGAATAAAGGAGAAATAATGATAAGTGGAAAACAAAGAAGTTATTTGAAGGGTTTGGCCCATAAATTGGATCCAATAGTTCAAATAGGTAAAAACGGCATATCAGAAAACCTGATTTCACAAGCTGATGAAGCATTGGAAGCCAGAGAACTTGTTAAATTCAAGATTCTTCCAAATTGTGAACTGGATGCCAAAACAACAGCGTCGGAACTTGCAGAAGTGTTGAATGCAGAATTTGTAATGAGCATAGGAAAGAAGTTTGTATTGTACAGGGAATCTGAAAACAATTTAATTGAATTAATATAGAGACGAAAAAACAAGAGCTTCTGATGAAGCTCTTGTTTTTTAATAGTTAAATATTCTAAATTAGCAATTTGACTTTCTTATAGTCTATTTCATTTTGGATTTTCAGTGACGAATCAATATATTCTGTAATGGTCTTATTATCGACTCCAAAAAGTCTTGGAGTACAACAAATGAGTATTTTAATAAGGTCATCATATTCCACCTGTAGAGTATCTTCCACGTAGTTTTTTAGAAGATTTAGACGTCCTCCGCATTCCAGGGATGAATAACATTTGATAAGATTATCGCCTACATTGTAATTGTTTTCAAGATTGATCTTGCAATAATTGTTGTATGTTCTTTCTTCAAACAATTTCAGTACAATGTTTTTATCTATAACCTCCTTAAAGAAACGGAAATTATTTGAATCCTTGAATAAAATGTCATATATAATTCTTTCCTTGACCATGTGTATTAGTATCACATCATTTGCATTTTCTGCCTGAAGGTCTACAATTTCATAAACCTTGTCAAAAAAATCTTCAAATATTATATTTATAATATTGTTTTTCGTTTTGAAATAATAAGACAGAAGACCAAGATTAACAGAGGCCAAATCAGCAACCTTTTGGACAGTTGTTGCGTTGAGTCCCTGAAGATAAAACAATGACTTTGATGCATTTATTATATTGTTTCTTGTTTCTATACCCTTCTTATATCTTTTGATGATAATCACACACCTTGATAATTATTGGTATTGCAAATTATTGAATAACGAAGATTTATCCAATTTCTTTTTTATTTAATGATGTATCTGCTTTTATTATACGCCAAATTATAAAATATGTCCATACTGCCTTGTTTTTTCAACTATTGAAGGCATCATCAAATATAAAGACTATAGATTGATTTTAGGTGCTTTATTATGCTATTATATTAGAGTCAATTTATAGATGAATTCAATTACTACAAGGGGAGTTAACATGAAAACAGAATTGAGAGTAAAACTTGTACAACATACACCTGAACCTGAAAAACTGGTTGCAGCAGCTGCCAAACTTTGTTATTCACCACTTTCTGGTGACGAGATAATGAATGATTTGGATGAAAATAATACTAAAAAATTCATAAGCATGCTAATGAAGCTGGGACATCAGTCGCCTGTTGAACATATAAATTTCACTTTTGCCATAGAAGGAGTCAGTCGAACATTGACTCACCAGCTTGTAAGACACCGACTTGCCAGCTATAGTCAAAGGTCTCAAAGATATGTTACAGAAGGGCAGTTCCAGTACATAGTACCTCCGGAAATTGAAAATAACAAGACTGTTTGC
>CAZFYP010000272.1:0-3296 GCA_964523535.1 uncultured Clostridia bacterium | reverse complement strand
CTGGGAGACATAAAGACATACCAGAAGAAATCCTTTGAAGGAGTTACAGAAGTGATTCCATGGCAGAATTTCGATAAAAAGAATACGCTGACACTTCACCCCAACCCTGATTTGAAGCAGGGTCTCTTTGCGAAAAAGAGGGAAAAGCTTGAAGTGGAAGTGGTTATACCTGCAGTACACGGTACAAATGTTGAGGACGGAGCCCTTCAGGGAATACTTGAATCCTGCGGAGTGCCATACTGCTTTACAGGAGTAAAGGCATCTGCTCTTGGAATGGACAAGGTATCCATGAAGAAGGTATTTCAGGCAGAAAACCTGCCAATGGTTAATCATACATGGTTCTACAGGTCACAATACAGAACAGACCAAAGTCAATATCTGGAAAAAGCTGAAGAAATAGGCTATCCCCTCATAGTAAAACCTGCAAACCTGGGTTCGAGTGTTGGAATAAACAAGGCAACAAACAGGGATGAGCTTATGGAGTCCATAGAGGTTGCAATTTCCTACGACAAGAAGATACTTGTTGAGCAGTGCATAGAAAACCTTAGAGAAATAAACTGTGCTGTTATCGGGTATGAGGACGATGTGGAAGCATCACTTTGTGAAGAGCCAATAGGTTGGGAAGACTTTCTCAAGTACGAGGACAAGTACATGAGTGGTAAAAAGGGAAAAGGGTCTGGAGAAGACAAGAGAATAATACCTGCAGATCTTCCAGAGGAAGTATCCCAAAGAATAAGGGAGCTTGCCAAGAAAGCATTCATGGCAATAGATGCTTCGGGAACATCAAGGGTGGACTTTCTTTATGATAACAAAAACATCTATGTAAATGAGATAAACACCATACCGGGATCCATATCCTTCTATTTGTGGGAACCATCGGGGCTACCATTCAAGGAGCTCATAACAAGACTTATAGAAATTGCTGAAAAGAAACACCAGGATGAATCTGAAAATATAGATTCATACGATATAGACCTTTTGAACAATATGGCCAAGGGAGCAAAAAACTGATCCTGGAGGAGCTGCTTATATGAGTATTAAAGAGAGAATTGTATCATTTATGAATGAAGATGCCTACAAGCCTATGCTTATAGGTGAAATCCTTAAGGAACTCAACACTACCAAGGATATGAAAAAAGAAATACTCAAGATACTCAATGAGCTTGAAGAAGAAGGCAGAATAATAAGGACAAGAAACGAAAGATATGCTATACCAGAAAAAATGAATCTCATTATAGGAACCATACAGGGATCGCAAAAAGGATTTGGATTTCTTATACCTGACAATACTGAGATGAAAGACCTCTTCATATCACCGGTGGACCTTAACGGAGCCATGAACAAGGACAGGGTAATAGTAAGACCTATGAAGGGCAATGGCAATATGAAGAGCCCTTCCGGCAAGGTCATAAGGATACTAAAAAGGGCAAACTACGAAATAATAGGAACCCTTCAGGAAACAAAAAACTTCGGATTCGTACTTCCTGACGACAAGAGGCTGTCCCAGGACATATTCGTATCGAAATCCGACTTCAACGGAGCAAAGAACGGTCAGACAGTAATAGTGAAAATAGTCGAATGGCCAGGAAAGAGAAAGAATCCTGAAGGAGTGGTTAAGAGCATACTTGGATCATCAGATGATATAAAGACTTATATCATGTCCGCCCTCATAAGAAACGAGATAAAGACAAAATTCCCCAACAAGGTTAAGAGGGAAGCCTCTGACATTGAAAGGGAAATAAGCGAAGAAGAGATAAAAAGAAGAAAAGACTTCAGGGATTACAGGATAGTCACTATTGATGGAGCAGATGCCAAGGACCTGGACGATGCCATCCATATCATCAAAAAGGATGACGGAAATTACGAACTTGGAGTTCACATAGCAGATGTTACCCACTATGTAAGAGAGGGAGCGCCTCTGGATAAGGAAGCCTTTACAAGAGGTACGTCGGTATACATGCCCGGCCAAGTAATACCCATGCTTCCAAAAGAACTTTCTAATGGTGTCTGTAGCCTTAGTCAGGGCGAAGACAAGCTTACTCTTTCCGTAGTCATGACAATTGACAACAAGGGAAAGGCTGTTGATTTTGAAATATTCGAGGGAATAATCAATTCAAAGGCAAGGCTCATATACGACGATGTATCGGACATACTTGAAAACCAGGACCAAGTGATGTCGGAGAAATACAAGGATCTACTTGAAGACTTCAATAACATGGAAGACCTTGCAAGAATTCTAAGAAGAAAAAGGGATGACAGGGGCTGTATAGACTTCGACTTCCAGGAAGCAAAGATAATACTGGATGAAGATGGACGCGCTGTAGATGTTGCAAAATATGACAGAAGAATAGCAAACAGAATAATAGAGGAATTCATGATAGCCTGTAATGAAACAATCGCAGAAAGCATGTTTTGGTCAAAGGTTCCTTTCTTATACAGGATACATGAAAGCCCTGACAGCGATAAAATAATGGAATTCAATAAATTCATTGCAAACTTCGGCTATTTCCTCAAGGGAGCTGCAAACCTTCACCCCAAGGAGCTTCAATCAATAACAAACAAGGTAAAGGGGAAGAAGGAAGAAACCGTTATTAATACCATAATGCTGAGATCACTTAAGAAGGCCGTCTACAGTAGCAGTCAGGAAAAACATTTTGGATTGGCATCAGACTATTACTGCCACTTCACCTCTCCCATAAGGAGATATCCGGACTTGCAGATTCACAGAATCATAAAGGAATTCATAAACGGAAGGTTGAAGGACACAAGCAAACTGGAGATAAGACTTGCCCAGGTAGCAGACCAGTGCTCGGTAAATGAAAGAAAAGCCGCCCAGCTTGAAAGGGAAGTTGACGACATAAAGGCTGCAGAGTATATGTCGGAACGAATTGGAGAAGAGTACGAAGGTGTAATATCAAGTGTTACAAGCTTTGGTGTATTTGTAGAACTCGATAATACAGTTGAAGGATTGATTCATATATCAAACATGACCGATGACTACTACTTATATGATGAAAGAAACTACTGCATGATTGGAGAAATGACCAAGAAAACCTACAAGATAGGCGATGTGGTCAATGTAAGACTGGTCAATGTAAACATTCAAAAGGCTGAGATAGACTTTGTCTTTTGCAGAAATAAAGGAGAAAAATGATAAAACTAGGTGAAATACAATTATTGAAACTGAATAAAGCCGAAAAAAAAGAGCTGATATTCATAGATGAGGACGGAACACAGGTATACGTCAAGAAAGAAAAGGGAATGGATATAGTAGAGAAGGGCCATGAAGCCAAAGT
>CAZFYP010000271.1:0-3322 GCA_964523535.1 uncultured Clostridia bacterium | reverse complement strand
ACGGGCCATGTGGAAACTGTGCTGAAGATAGTGAGGGATATGAAGGGTTAGAGAAATTTGAATGTAAAACTTATTTAGGAATGTCGACATTTTGCCGACATTTCTTTTATTATTATCAATGAAATGTGTATTAAATAAATTGAATTCAGTATTCAATGGGCTATTTCATGTATAGAAAGTGTTACTTATGCGCTGAAATAAAGTGATTATATCAGTGCATTTATAACAGATATGTGATATAGTAATGTTGTATGATATAAACGTGCTGATATTTTTAAATAAATTAGCACGTTTATATCAGATTGGATGGTGAAACGATGGATAAAGAGAAAATCTTAAGAATAATTAGCAATAACAATGGCATCATAAGTACAAAAGATGCTGTTAATTATGGTATTTCAAATATGGCTCTATATAGACTAAAAAAACAAGGGCTTATTCGTTCAGTATCAAGAGGAGTATACTGTTTGACTGATGAGATACCAGATACAATGGCAATAATTCAGTATAGATGCAGTAAAGGAACCTTTTCTCATGAGACAGCACTTTACCTTCATGATCTTACCGACAGGACTCCAAGTCATCACGTAGTCACAGTTCCTTCTAATTATAATACATCAAAATTGAAGGATTTACCTGTTAAATTTAGATATTTGAATCCGGAAGTTGTTGATATTGGAAGAAAAATGATGAAAACACCGCAGGGGAATGAAGTCTATGTATATGATATTGAGCGAACAATTTGTGATATTATCAGAAATAAATCGAGTATGGATGCAAATATTGTGAATAATGCCTTGAGGCAATATGCAAGAAGTAATAAATCAAGATTTTCAATTCTAATGATTTATGCGAAAAAGATGGGGGTTGAGAAAAAAGTACGTAAGACTATGGAGGTGTTGTTTTGAATTCAAAAGCGTTAAAGGATAGGATTAGAAATATGGCTTCAGCCAATAATGTAGATCCGCAATAATTGATGCAAAATTTCTTTTTGGAGCGAATTCTTGCTAGAATTTCTTTAAGCGACTATAGAAAGAATATCATATTGAAGGGTGGATTATTAATTGCTTCGCTCATCGGAACTTCTAAAAGGAGCACGATGGATCTAGATGCAACGCTAAAGTATTATCCTGTTGAAATGGAGAAAGTCGAAGAATTGGTAAGAGAAATTCTAGAGATCTATGTTGACGATAATATTACATTTGAATTTATAAGTATTAGTTCTATTAGAGAAGATGACGACTATAACGGATTTCGTATTAAGGTGGATGCCAAGTTTGAGAGAATCATACAGCATTTGAAAATTGATTTTTCTACTGGTGATAAAATAACACCAGAGGACATTCGGTATGAATATAAATCCATGTTCGATGATGAAATGATATATATTCAAGCATATAATTTAGAGACAATTATAGCTGAAAAGTATGAAACTATTCTCAGCAGAGGAGAAGCTAATACCAGAATGAGAGATTTCTATGATTTGTATGTATTGAAGGCACTGAAATCTAATGAAATTGATTTCACGGTATTAAGAGCAGCAGTGGAAAATACTGCTATAAAAAGAAATACGCAGGACTTGCTAGAGTTTGCAGATGAAATCCTCCATTCAGTTCAAGAATCAAATGAACTTTTGCGGTTATGGGATGCATACAAAAAAACATATTCATATGCTAATCATATAGAGTATGCGGAGACAGTAGAATCGATTAAATGGATATATGAAAATATTGGTTAAAATGATTCATATATTATTGAAAATGGTAATTGGAAGGAACAATGAATAAAACAGGGAGGAGAAGAAGCATGCAAATTGCATTAACGAAAAAATTATCAAATGCTATGGAGGAAAAACCGCCTGCTAGCGATGAAGCAATCAATCCACTGTTCACATGGACTGCAAACTGGACTAAGGTATGGGATAACCGAAGGACAGAGGATATGCTCGTTTTGGTTAACAATGCTACGCGATTTACCGTTGCAGTATACCAGGTCAAACGTAAAGACCTTAAGAATGTTGCTGAAAAAATGAAGGCTGCCATCAAAAATACTTTGTTGTATCTTAGTCTAAATCCGGAGCTAGTGGATGTATATATGCGTCTGGCTGGTGAAGTAACTTTTGTGCGAAACAGCAATAGAAAGGCAGCGTCATGGGTGACAAAAGCAGGCTTGGAATGTGTTTTTTCTGTAGGTAGAGAATATAACGGCATTGATAAAATGTACAGTGATACAGTGGGAGCATCAGCAAATTACAGAACAGTCAACTGTTCAGATAATAATGACGGTTTCCAGCCCAATGAGGCAATGGTTGCTGCATTGACAGAACTGACGGGAATGCAGGCTTACAAAAACAGAGCATTTGAACTTATGGTCACACTTGATTTGGAAGTATATAAAGCTAAGCGGAGAATAATAGTTCCTGTGAACATGGAGTTTTACAAATTACACAAAGTGTTTCAGGAGATTTTCGACTGGAGGAACTATCATCTTTATGATTTCACCATTTTTGATGATGAGACGAAAAAAACTTTGGTAAGAATGGTTCCATTTGAGGAAGACTTGGCTTACGATAAAAGTGCCGTATTGATGAAGGGACATACTCTTGCAGAGTATTTTCCAGAGCACAAGCAGATTATTTATAGATATGACATTGGGGACAACTGGCAGCATGAAATTCAGCTGGTTCGTGTTATTGAAGAATATGATGGGGAGTTGCCTTATTTGCTGGAAGCGAAGGGACAAACACCGCCTGAAGATGTCGGCGGGGTGGGAGGTTTTGTGAGTTTCCGAGAAATCATGCTGAATCCAAATCATCCTGAGCATATGGCAATGAAAGAGTGGGCAGGATATTGGACACCAGAGCTTAGGGAATGGCATAGTCGTCCAAGGGTTATTCATTTATGGTGGTGAGATAAATTAAACAGTTTGTTTAATTCATCTTACAGGCATAGCCAACATCTTGCCAACATTGACTGCAAACAACCCAGGACTCACTACGATACAACAGATAAAACTACGTAACAAAAAGAAAAACCAACCCTCTTAAACCTTGATAATCTGAGCTAAACTACGTAACATTAGGTTATACAATGAAAATTGACTTGCACAAACGGGTCATGTGGAGACGGTGCTTAAGATAGTTAGGGATATGAAGGTGTAGAGAGGTTGGAGTAGAAATATCCATGTAGAACTGCCGACAATTTGTCTACGATTAGACTTTGAATCTTCTGCAAAATATGGACCCATTTTTGTTTTAATATATTTTAAGATATGAGTGTCAAAAGACGCTATTAATGAAATAATCTTAACAGCTCCTTGAAAA
>CAZFYP010000270.1:1893-3327 GCA_964523535.1 uncultured Clostridia bacterium | reverse complement strand
AAAACTTCGTTCTTTATTATGAAGAGTTTTCAGAAAAACATATCAATGGTTTTTCAAGAAAACTTCGTTCTTTATTATGAAGAGTTTTCAGAAAAACATATCTGTTGTTTATTCCAGTAAACACTACATTTCACACAATAATGTTTTTAGAAAACATCAATTCATACGAAACGCTTTTTGATAAAATAAAAGAGCTTAAAAAAGCTCTTTTATAGTTTTAATCCAAAGGTTAAATTACTTAACTTCTACAGATGCTCCAGCTTCTTCAAGCTTAGCTTTCAACGCTTCAGCTTCGTCTTTAGCGATTGCTTCCTTAACTGCCTTAGGAGCTTCATCAACTAATGCTTTAGCTTCTTTAAGTCCTAGTCCAGTTACTTCTCTAACAACCTTGATTACTTTGATTTTTCCAGATCCAGCATTGTTAAGGATTACGTCAAACTCAGTTTGCTCAGCTGCTGCTTCTGCTCCACCTTCTGCTGGAGCTGCCGCTACTGCCATAGGAGCCGCTGCGCTTACGCCAAACTCTTCTTCTAGAGCCTTAACTACCTCTGATAATTCCAATACTGTAAGTCCTTTTACATCTTCAATTAGTTGAGTTACTTTTTCACTTGCCATTTTTATTTCCTCCATTAATTTTAAAATTCGATTTAATTCGTTATTATGCTTCTTTTTGTTCAGCTATTTGGTTAAGTGCACACACAAGACCTCTCATATTGCCCTGTAGTACATTTACAAATCCGGAAATTGGTGCATTCAAGCTACCAAGTACTTTTGCAACAAGTACCTCTCTTGATGGGATACTTGCCAATGCCTTAACACCTTCAACATCAATAATGTCTCCATCAACAATACCAGCTTTTATTTCAAGCTTGTCATTTGTTTTAGCAAAGTTATTAGATACTTTTGCAGCGCTTACAGCATCTTCCATACTAAATGCCACCGCATTAGGTCCTTTTAGGAACTCGTTGAAATCTTCAAGTCCAGCTTCTTTGAAGGCAAACTTCATCATGTTGTTCTTGTAAACTTTGAATTCAACGCCAAGCTCACGATACTTGTTTCTAAGATCCGATACTTCTTCAACGTTCAATCCTCTATAGTCAACCAAAATCATTGACTGAGCTTTTTCAATCTTCTCAAGAATTTCCTGAATAACTTGTTTCTTCTGTTCGATTACTGCTTGATTCATAGGTTTTACACCTCCTTAAGCTCAATGTAAGATTCTCAGGACTTTCAGTCCTTCGAAAAAATAAAAAAGGTTTCTCCGCAGAACGAAGAAACCATTAATTGCTTTAATACAATCAAGTTTCACCTCGACTGGAAATTAAGCTTTCGCACCAGTTGTCTGCGGTAAAAATATTTTATTGACTACGGTAGTATAACACCAAGTGTTTATGATGTCAACAGTTATTAGTCAGATAATTTTGCAGCGTTGAT
>CAZFYP010000270.1:0-1793 GCA_964523535.1 uncultured Clostridia bacterium | reverse complement strand
TCTACCAACAACACCCATCATGTCAGGAGTAGCTACAGTAATGTCAAAATCAAACCAGTTTTCTTTTTGGATTTTCTCAGCATATTCAGCTCCACCGAAGTAATCAGCTCCTGCCTCTTCTGCTTCTTTAAGCTTGTCGCCTTTAGCGAAAACCAAAACTTTTTTAGTCTTTCCTGTACCGTGTGGTAGAACTACAGCACCTCTAACCTGTTGGTCAGCGTGTCTTGGATCTACACCCAGTCTAATGTGAAGTTCAATAGTTTCATCAAAATTAGCTTTTGCTGTCTCTTGAACCAATTTGATTGCTTCATCTAGATCATAAAGATTAAGCTTGTCAAATGCTTTTGCACTTTCGTTATACTTCTTTCCTCTTTTAGGCATATCATTTCCTCCTTGTGGTTTTAGCGGACTTTGCCTCCCACTATTTGCCAATTAATTAGTCTTCTACAACTATACCCATGCTTCTTGCAGTTCCTGCCACCATACTCATAGCAGCTTCTACTGTGTTGGCATTAAGGTCCGGCATCTTAACTTCTGCGATTTCTTTAACTTTATCTTTTGAAATTGTTGCGACCTTGTTCTTGTTTGGTTCACCAGAACCACTCTCGATACCAATAGCCTTCTTTAGCAATACTGCTACTGGAGGGGTTTTAGTAATGAATGAATAAGATCTATCTTGATATACAGTTAATACAACTGGAATAATCATACCTACCTGATCTGAAGTTTTTGCATTGAATTCTTTACAAAATCCCATAATATTTACACCGTGTGGTCCTAATGCAGTACCAACCGGTGGAGCTGGAGTAGCTTTACCTGCAGAAATTTGCAGTTTAACTACAGCGATAACTTTTTTTGCCATGTTTGCACCTCCTCATTGTTTGTGGTTAATCGGTTTTACCCTCCCACTATATGGTATCTATAAAAAAGTATTAAACTTTTTCTACCTGCTCGAAATCCAGTTCGACAAGCGTTTCTCTTCCGAACATGGATATGAAAACCTTAAGTTTTCTCTTCTCTTCGTGGATTTCGTCCACTGTTCCCATGAAGTTCTCAAAAGGTCCCTCTGTAACTTTTACAGCTGCGCCCTTCTCAATATCTATCACAGGTAATACTTCGCTTACTCCCAATGCCTTCACTTCCGTTTCAGACAATGGAATAGGTTTGGTTCCCGGTCCGACGAATCCTGTAACACCCCTAGTGTTTCTAACCAGATACCAGGAATCATCTGTCATTATCATCTTGATTATTACATAACCAGGAAATTTCTTCTTTTCCTTGATCTTCTTTTTTCCGTCTTTTATTTCAACGTGCTCTTCCGTAGGCACTTGCACTTCAAATACAATATCCTGCATTTCCCTGTTTTCAACCAACTTTTCAATATTGGCCTTAACCTTGTTTTCATGACCTGAATATGTATGAACCACGTACCATTTTGGTCCTTCTGATCTTTGTTTCATAATTAAGCGGACCTTAAAATGGCCCTACCTCCTTTAAACAAATATACCAAACAAATTATGAAAAATAACGTCAAGTCCCCATACAACCAAAGTCATAAGAGTAACAGCAACAATAACAACTATTGTATATGTCGTTAATTCTTTTCTTGTCGGCCAGGTAACTTTTTTAAGCTCGGCTTTTACACCTTTAAAATAACCGGACATTCTGCCAGATTTTTTTACGCTAGTATTTGCAGCCATTTTTTCACATCCTTGAGATTATTTTGTTTCTTTATGCAATGTATGAGTTTTGCAGAATTTACAGTATTTCTTCATTTCGATTCTTTCTGGGTT
>CAZFYP010000269.1:0-3368 GCA_964523535.1 uncultured Clostridia bacterium | reverse complement strand
AACTTGATTCTTCTTTCCACTTCTTCAGGAAGCGGATTCATGGAAGGTGCAATAAGAAGCTGTACAGCAAAGAAAGCGGCCGTCTTTTCTGTAGGAGCTTTTGGTAAGAGATGGTATCAAATGGCAAAAGGAAACAATGTTCCTGCTGATCTTTATGAAGTTGATATGGGCCAGGCTATAACTCCGGAAATGGTTGAAAAAGCACTTGCTACTGGAGATTATGACCTTGTAACAGTAACTCACAACGAAACTTCAACAGGTGTGATGAATCCTGTAGGAGAGATTGCAGAAGTTGTAAAAAAATATCCTGATGTAGTATTCTGTGTAGATACAGTAAGTTCTGCAGCTGGAGCAAAGGTTGAAGTTGATAAGCTTGGAATAGACATCTGTGTATGTTCTACTCAAAAGGCTCTTGGTCTTCCACCGGGACTTGCAGTATGTTCAATGTCTGAAAAGGCATACGACAGAGCAAAGACTGTAGAAAACAGAGGTTTCTACTTTGACCTTGTAAAAGTATATGATGCAGTTGTTAAAAAGCCGCACCAGTATCCTTCTACTCCAAATATTTCACTTATGTTTGCAATGGACTACCAGCTTGACAGAATCCTTGAAGAAGGACTTGATAACAGATTTGCAAGACATATAGAAATGGCAGAGTATGTAAGAGCGTGGGGAAGAAAGTACTTTGAACTATTTGCTGACGAAGATCACCTGTCAAATACATTGACAAACATCAAGAACACTAGGGGAATAAGTGTTAAGGATCTTAATGCCGAGCTTGGCAAGAGAGGTTACATGATATCCAACGGATACGGCGATTTGAAGGAAAAAACTTTCAGAATCGCTCACATGGCAGATACTACCATGGATGAAGTGAAAGCTCTTCTTGCTGAAATAGAAGATATTCTTGGACTATAAGATAGTTATAGATTGCTAATAAGTACATAAATCAGTTAAACTGGCACCTGTGTTTCGACGCAGGTGCTTTTCTGCGTCATGAGCTTCAAGTTGATTTGAAAGACTTGTAAATAGTAAAATAGTCAAATTACCTTGAAAATATTGCTTAACTATAGTATTATTCATACATTGGAAGGAGAGGTGATTTGCATGTATGATTTTGAACTTTTGAATTCAATATTGGAAACAAGGGAAGTCGGAAGGACATTTCTACAGTTTGACAGTATTCAATGTGCCGTCAAAAAAGCAAGGAGCATTTCAGTCCAAAGTCCAAACGGAATGGTTATATTGGCTGAGGAACAGTGGGATTCGAAGGGGAGAAACAAGCTGCCCTGGTATTCTCCAAGAGGTGGACTATACTTGAGTATAATATTTAAGAATAACAATGGACGGGAAATGTTAAATGTACTGAATCTTGCTGCTGCTGCATCAGTGCATGATGTTCTGGAATCCATTGATATAAAAATAGACCTTAAGCTGCCTAACGACCTCTATTATGACCGGAAGAAATTAGGAAGCATACTGGTGGAGAAATCTATAAAGGGTAGAGAGGTATCATATATTGTAGGAATAAGGATTAATCTTGATATAGAAAATGAAGATCTTATGTCCAACATAGATGAGGGGATTTCCATAAGCCAGATTACTGATGAAAGAATTTCAAGGGAAAAGCTTGTTTCTCAAATACTCAATGATTTGGAAAAGAAATATCTGAAATTTGTAGAAGAGGAAGATGGGGAACTTTTTAAGCCTTGGAACAGAATGCTTGAAAAGCACGACAACCTTATGGAAATAAGAAAAAAAGGTAACAAGAGATGGAAGAAAGTGGAAGTATCCGGCTTTGACTGTGACGGAGGCCTTTTGTATTCTGATTGTTCATCATGTGGAAATATTGTGGACATGAACAAGCAGGAAGTAAGAATGATTAAGGAATGTAATATTGATGAAGATAGGTAACATAGAATTGAAAAGCAAGGTTATACTTGCTCCGATGGCAGGGATAACTGACAAGACTTATAGAACCATATGCAAGAGATTCGGGGCAGGGCTTGTCTGTACGGAGATGATCAGTGCAAAAGGTCTTTTGTACAAAGACAAAAAAACCCACACACTAATGGATATTGATGTAGGGGATACACCTGTATCCTTGCAGATATTCGGTTCCGATCCGGATATTATGGAAAAAATAGTAATTGAAAAACTGAACTACATGGATACATTTCAAATACTTGATATAAACATGGGGTGTCCGGCACCCAAGATAGTAAAGAACGGAGATGGAAGTGCCCTCATGAAGAATCCAAAGCTTGCCGGGCAAATAATGAAAAGAGTTAAGGCGGCTTCAAAAAAGCCTGTAACTGTTAAGTTCAGGAAAGGCTGGGACCATGAACATATCAACTTTCTTGAAATAGGGAAATTAGCCCAGGAGTCGGGAATAGATGCAGTCATACTTCATGGAAGGACCAGGGAACAGTTCTATTCAGGAAAGGCGGATTGGGATGCTATTAGGGAACTTAAGAAAAATGTGGATATCCCCGTTGTAGGAAATGGTGATATCTTTACTCCAGATGATGTATTAAAGATGATGGAAGACACTGGATGTGACGGTGTAATGATTGGTAGGGGGGCCTTCGGCAATCCGTGGATATTCAGGGATTCCAATGAACTCATCAAAGGGAATGAAATTGAGGACAGTGTGGACCATGAAGAAAAGCTGAGACAATTATCGGAACATGTGGAAATGCTGGTAGAGGAAAAGCCTGAAAGGGTGGCTCTTTTGCAGATGAGGAAGCATGCTGGTTGGTATATAAAGGGTCTTCATGGCGCGGCTGAAATGAGAGGGCGTTTTAACAAAGTAAAGACAAGGGATGAGATGATTGAACTCATCAATGAATACATAGAAAAAATAAACAAGAATTCATAGGTATCAAATAACTTGACAAGAGATGTTTCATACCTTATACTTTGTAAGATAAAATATTATTTATCAAAGGGGAGAAAAAACATGACAAATAATGAAACTCTGCTAACGAAACAAGGCTTGGAAGATCTTAAGGCAGAAATGGAGAATCTTAGAGTGGTCAAAAGAAAAGAAGTTGCAGAGAAAATTAAGGCAGCTCTTGCTTTTGGTGATATAAGTGAAAACTCGGAATATGATGAAGCAAAAAACGAACAGGCAGATATAGAAAGAAGAATTCTTAAGATTGAAAACATGATTAAGAATGCGAAGATTATCGAAAACAATGACAATAACGGTGTTGTTAATCTTGGTTGTAAGGTTAAGGTTAAGGATATTGAATTTGATGAAACAATGGAATACCAGATAGTTGGATCTGCAGAAGCTGATCCTTTTAAAGAAAGAATATCCAACGTATCACCTCTTGGAAAGGCTCTTATGGGCAAAACAGAAG
>CAZFYP010000268.1:0-3371 GCA_964523535.1 uncultured Clostridia bacterium | reverse complement strand
CTTTTATAACTATAATCTATCAGATGCAGATTTGTAAAGAATTAGATGATTATTAGAATTTGATTAAATGACCCTTTCCTGAATTATTAAGAAAATATTAGAATTTCATAAGTGAGTTGACAAACACTGTTGCCCTGTATATACTTTGATTATCAAAGCATTTTAAGGTGATATATATGAATACTAAACGCAATTCAATAAACAAGGTTCTTGTAAAGCTCTTCAACGATGTCATGAAGATAGAGGAAAAATGCCTCTGCACAGGTCAATTTGAAGACCTTACAATGACTGAATTCCATACAATTGAAATTATAGGAAGCAAGCGGGAAAGGACAATGTCCGAAACTGCCAAGTCCCTAAACATAACCCAGGGAACCCTCACAACCGGTGTGGACAACCTTGTAAAGAAGGGATATGTAAAGAGGGGAAAGTCTGCAAAGGACAAGAGAAAGGTTGTAATCAGCCTTACTGAAAAGGGCGAAAAGGCACTTGTAATACACGATGAATTCCATCACGATCTTATAACCACAACACTTTCAGACCTTGAACCTGAACAGGAAAGGGTTCTAATCAAGGCACTCTTCAATGTGGACTCCTATTTCAGGAAGAAATACAAATTATAATAGTCATCCCCTGCAGTCTATAGTATAATTGAACGAACGATGAAAAACAGCTCGAATCATTCACTATATAACCATGGAGGTTAGTATGGCCATTAGAATAGTAACAGACAGTACCAGTGATATGCCCAAAGAACTTGCAGAAAAATACAAGATTAAAATAGCACCTCTTAGAGTAAACTTCGGCGAGGAATCATTCCTTGATGGAGTGGAACTTACAAACGAAGAATTCTACAAGAGATTAGGCCAATCAAAGGAACTTCCTACAACTTCTCAGGTAAATCCGGGAGAATTCGTTGATATCTTCAATGAAATACTTGATGCAGGAGATGAAATAATTGGAATATTCATTTCGACGGGACTTAGCGGCACCTACCACTCTGCCGAAATAGCAAGGGACATGATAAAGTCCGACAAGATACATATACTTGATTCAAAGGGAGTTACAGCCATGACATCCCTAATGTCCATTGAAGCTGCAAAAATGGTTCAAAAGGGCAAAAATGCCGACCAGATAATGTCTCTACTGGACAAGATGATTGAAAACATGAAAACCATGTTTATAATAGATACACTTGAATACCTTGTAAAGGGAGGACGTCTTTCCAAGGCTCAGGGAACCATAGGAGGACTTCTAAATGTCAAGCCCATAATTAGGGTCATGGATGTTATAGAAACAGTCACAAAGGTGCGTGGAAGGGCCAAGGGCATCAAGTATATTATGGACTGGCTATATAGCCAACAGTTTGAACTTTCAGACAAGACAGTCTTCGTAGTCAACTCAAACGACCAGGCCTTTGCCGACAAGATAAAAACCTGTCTGCTGGAAAACTTCCAGGTAGGTCAAATCCTTGAGGCACAGATAGGTGCTGTAGTAGGAACCCACGCAGGTCCGGGATGTGGTGGAATAGTATTTTGTGATATGGATATCCAGGAATAATTGCTTAAGCAATTATTTAAGCGTGAAGGAAAGCATCCTCAGTTCCATAAGGCCAACTCTTCAAGGGCTTATGCTTATTTAGCTTTCCTGAGCTGGAGAAATAACTGAAAATATAAAAAATGCTTCGAAATGGATAATCCAAATCGAAGCATTTTATTTTGTATGTTTAAATGGTTTTTACTTAAATTATTGAAGAAGTTGAAGAGTTGATTGTGGCAATTGATTAGCTTGAGCCAGCATAGCCTGTGATGCCTGCTGAAGTATACCAACCTTAGTATAGTTCATCATTTCTTCTGCCATGTCAACGTCTCTGATTCTTGACTCAGCTGCTGTCAGGTTCTCAGAAGTAGTACTCAGGTTGTTTATAGTGTACTCAAGTCTGTTTTGAGTTGCGCCAAATTTACCTCTTTGAGTCGATACATCAGATATAGCTGCATCTATTTCGGTAATTAGTGTTTGTGCTTTCGCTGTTGTATCTACAATGGAATCCGCATCAACATTTTTAACCAGTGTAGCGAGATCACTAGCATCACCTAATTTATCAGCACCCATGTCTCCAAATGCTACAGTAATATTCTGTCCTTCATTTGCACCAATAGCAAAAGTTGCTGCACTATTAGTTGCTTCTGTAACAATAACTTCCGTAGCAAATCCAGCTGTTCCATCAGCATCTGCAAGTTGAGCCTTTGTTATATCACCTGTTGCAGTTATATTAACTTTAATACCGAGTGCATCAAAATTTAAAGTTGCTTCATCATCTTCTGCCATTGCACTAACTGTTAGCGTTTGTGCTGTTTCCACTCCATCTGTTGTTGCTGTTAAAGTAACTTTATCTGTACCATCACCAGAGAAAGTAAAAGTTGTTCCAGCTTGAGCAGTCGATGCATCAATTTCTATACTAGCATTAGCTATTGCTAAATCTGTATTATCCGTATCTACAGTAGTAGTCAAACTACCATCTAACAAAGATTGTCCATTGAATTCTGTATCTTCAGAAATTCTATCAATTTCTTCTGCAAGTGCTTTCATTTCCTCACCAATAGCCGTTCTATCCTCTGCTTCCAATGTACTGTTTGATGCTTGAACTGAAAGTTCTCTCATTCTTTGCAACATTGATGTAGTTTCATCAAGAGCACCTTCTGCTGTCTGCATCATTGATATACCGTCTTGAGCATTTTCAGAAGCCTGGTCAAGTCCGTTTATCTGAGCTCTCATTTTCTCTGAAATTGAAAGTCCTGCTGCATCGTCTGCTGCCGAGTTAATTGCAAGTCCTGAAGAAAGCTTCTGCATTGACTTTGACTGTGATGATTCAGCTGCACTTGTGTACCTAAGGGCGTTCATCGCCATAATGTTATTATTAATTCTCATAATATAAAACCTCCGTGTTTTATGTTGGGCTTCCCTGCCCGATTATTTTTTTGTTTTGTGAGCAAACCTGCAGTATTTGCTTACATTATATATATCGACGCTCCTTCGGAAAACTTTAGTAATTTAGCTGGGTTTTGCGAAATTATTTTGCATTTGGTTCCCTACTCCCTCCTTCCATGAATCTTTTATCTATAGTGTTGATTCAAGGTCGTCGAAGTCGAGACCTCACCAAAATGCAAAATAATTTCTAAATAGTCTTGCTTTCAAATTTCTAAAGGTTACTCACTCGTCAAACCATGAGTACTAACAAGAAATAATAGCAGCTCATGCGGTAAAATATAGACATAGAAAAACCTACAGGTTTTTCCTGTAGGCTTGGAAGTTACTCTTTCTTTTTTTCAGGTCATCCAATTTGACTCTGATTCTCTTTGAATATTCCTTAA
>CAZFYP010000267.1:0-3385 GCA_964523535.1 uncultured Clostridia bacterium | reverse complement strand
GATTCCTTGTCGCAAAGTGCAATTTTCATTATACCCTTCCTTCCTCGTAGCATATCCTTATGGACATGATTGTAAACACAAGTATGTATACCAATAGAACCACCACTGAAAACCAGTATGTATTTCTACCAAAGGCTGCAGCCCTCATAAGCCTTACGGAATGAGTAAGAGGCATGATTTCAATTATATTTCTCATGACTAATGGCAAACCGTCAACATCAAAGAAGGTTCCGCAGAGAAATGACATTGGTGTAATGACATAGGTTGAAAACCTGTTAAGATCGTAGTGGGTGTCAATTGATGCTGCAGTGAAGAACCCAAGGGCTGAAAATACCAGGGTATTCAATAACATTGAAAAAAAGAACACTCCAGGGTTTAATATCCTGCTTCCGGCCATGAAGGCTATTGCCATAAGGAGGATTGCTGCATACAATCCCCTTAAAGATCCTGAGACTATGTATCCAAGAGCTATGTTTCTGGTTTTTATAGGCGATATAATATAGTTTTCAAAGCTTTTTTCCTGAAGTCTTGACATGCTGACCCTTATGGACACTCCCGAATAGGCTGCCCTCATTGAAGTCATTGCGGCTATACCAGGAGCAAGATAATGAAAATATGAATATTGACCAAGGTCTATTACCTTTCCAAATCCAAGACCGAAAGTCACTAGATACAAGAGGGGTGATATTAGCTGTGAGCTGGTGATTTTCGTAAATCTGCTCTTGAAAAACATCCATTCGCGCCATAGTATTGCAGTCATTTCCATTATACCACCTTCTTCCTTGTAAAATTGTAGAATACATCCTCCAGGCTTGTATTCCTTATTGTAAAATTGTCCTCAAGTTTCTGCCCTTCGTCCCTGGCTGAATCAAGGTCCCTGTGATAACTGTATTTCTCTTCGTAGTCGGAGGTTCTCCACTGGAGAGTCACACTGCCAAGACTTTCAATGAGGTCTGCGGGACTTGACTGTGAATATATCTTGGCGTTGTCTATGAGTATAACTTCATCGCTCAAACTCTCTGCCTCATCTATATAGTGGGTGGTAAGAAGTATGGTAGTCCCATCTTCCTTGAGTCTTACTAGTTCTGTCCATATTTCCTTTCTGGAAACAAGGTCAATTCCCACTGTAGGTTCATCAAGAAACAAGACTTTTGGCTTGTGCATGATTGCCTTGGCTATCATTAGCTTTCTTTTCATTCCTCCCGAAAGCTGACCCACCTTCTTGTTTTTGTGGTCACTGAGGCTGAATTTGTCAAAAAGATATTCTATCCTTTCTTTAATGTACTTCTTGTCTAGCTTGTATAATTTCCCTGCAAATACCATGTTCTGATAGATTGTAAGCTCCTTGTCCAGGTTAAGATGCTGGGAAACAAGTCCAAGCTTGCTTTTTATGTCCGTACTGTCCCTGGTATATTTCTCACCATCTATATAGACCCTTCCGGAATCAGGATTCAGGAGACCCATTATGGTCCTTATTATTGTTGTCTTACCTGCACCATTTGGTCCCAGAAGGGATACGAATTTTCCCCTGTCTATTTGAAGGTCAAGGTCCTCCAGCTTGAATTTGCCGCCATATGATTTGTTTATCTTTTCAAGCCTAATCATTTATTTCACCAAGTCTTTCAAATATTTCAAGAGCCTGACTGCAGGAGATACCTTCATTTGGATTGAACTTATTGTCTGAAAGATCAAAGATTCCGCCTTCTGCCAGTCTTCTGACAATCCTTGGATTTTGGCATTCCTCAAGGTCTTCTATTTCAACTTCCTTAATTTTTTGGAAGTCACTTTTCATCATCCATACTGCCTTGGCAAGTTCTTCTTTAATAAGCTCTTCTTCAGGACCAAAAAAGGACCCTTCCACAGTATATTGGTAATCCAAAATACCTCTTCCAACTGCTGTTTCAATATATTGGAAATATTCATCTTCACTATCTACGTCCTGGAAGTCTCCATAATAACGGCTTCTCTCTTCTGAAAAGTAGCTGTAGTCAGGATAGAATATCTGAACTCCCGAATATACTACAATCATCTCCGCCAAAACTTCCCTGGTCAGGGGCTTGTCGCTTTTCATCCATTCAATATTTCTATATTCATCAGGGTTAATAAGTCTTTTCATTTGGCTTATTCCCTTTGATATCATAGCGGTAGGAGAAGAAATGGATTTGTTGATTTCATAAACCCGACCTTCACTTACCGCCTTTATATCATCCGAATTTTTCCTCTCATATACGGCCCATTGACTTCCTCCAAGGTCCTTGAATCCTGTCTGGCTAAAATATATGTCTGCACTGAGTTCTTCTTCCGTATAGATTCCTCCACTGCATAACACCATGTCACCTTCAAAAGAGTCTTCCTCAAAGATAAGCATTTCCATATCGCTTGATTCAAAAGAAACCAGCCTACCACTATCTTCAACCACTCTTTCCTTGTCAATGGATTCCAATATTTCTTCACTTAAAAGTTGTGATTTCTTTTCAAGACCAACCGTCATTCCAAGCAAGTATAAATAATGGTCGATTTCTTCCATCCTTTGGGGGTATAAGGAAACCACATTGACTCCACTCCTCAAAAGCATGTCGATCTGATCACCGTAAAGTCTTCTTATGTCCGGAGTAATTAGGACAAGGTCTGGATTTGCAGATACTATTGCCTCTGCATCATTTTCAAGATTGAACTTTTCAAGTTCCTTTATTTCAAGGGGATAAACCTCCTGATATCCGACACCAAGCAAAAGGTATCCTGCCCCAAGACTGTAGATGTTCTGTGTATGGCTGGTTTCAAGAGATATGATCCTCTCTGCCGGCTTGTCCATGACTATCACCCTGCCATCGCTGTCTACAAATTCAATTTCAGAAATCTGGGGCAAAGCCTTTTTTATTCCATTTACTCCCCTTTCGATGGGAGCTCTCATAAGAAATACAGCAGTAACCATAAAAATTGCCAGTAAATATATTTTCTTTGTTCCAATTTTTTCCATATTTAATCCATCCGTCTTTTTTGAATAAATGTCAAACCCTTGCTCTATCATAATATAAATCTACTATACATGTGATTAAATGTGAAAGTGAGGTCGTGAATTCGAGGTGCAACATTTATCCTTATTAATTAAAAAATCGTTGTGCCGAGTGAACAGGGAAATTTAAGCTCTACCAAGAATAATTGTGCATGACTAGCTGCAGCATACAAAAAGGACACCCAGAGGTGTCCTTTTTCACAAATCATTGCAACCTTCCCTCCGAAGAATGTTTCAATTTCGTTTCAAGGCAGGTCTTCTGACTTAAGGCTTATATCTTTTCCCTTCCCATTCAGACGAACAGTGGTTTCGAAAAGCATAACCTATTCACAGCAGCGGGGGCTGTAGAGGATTCACACCTCTTTCCCTTTT
>CAZFYP010000266.1:0-3406 GCA_964523535.1 uncultured Clostridia bacterium | reverse complement strand
CTAATTCATCCAATCATAAAAGCAGAATACAGTGGAACCGATTTTATTCCATCTGTCATTCCAAAGTTCTTCCCTGAAACTCTTATTGCATATGCAGGATTATATTTATCCATTATTTGTTAGATAGCTGTTATACAACCATTCCATAGAAGTTTCAAAGCTTCTTTTACTTCCTTTTTCGTCTACAAGCTTATAGCTGAATTTATTGTTGTCTCTGCCCAATTGCCTTGGTATGGATTTATATACCTTGTTAACCTTTATATGTTCTACAGATGTTGTATACTTGCTCATGTCGGCTAAATAGTCTTCCAAGATGCTTCTCTTTATTGTTTCATCGTAGGTGCTCAACATTCTGCCCTTGGCAATAAACTCATTTATTGATGCAGGCATGCCTCCAACATATAAATACTCCTTATAGAGTTCCAGCGCTCTTTTATGGACCGGCTCGACCAGCTTTTTATTAATAGAGTATCCACGAATAATTTCGTCAACAAGCATGTCTTCACCAAGTCCCAACAGATACTCTTCAAAATCAAAAGGGTACATATACTGCCTGTATACCTTGCCAACCGGGAATGACTTCTTAAATCGGTTTAAGGCCACTCCCAACATGCTTCCTGCACATACAATATTATACCCCTCCTTAGATTCATTAAAATACTTCAAAGAGCTGATTGCCCTTTCACTTACTTGAATTTCATCGAAAAAAACGACAGTGCTTTCTATATCAATTCTAATCCCTTTAAGAACTGCAATCGTATCAATTATCCTCTTGGGATCCAAGTAATTCTCAAATACCTCTCTTATATCATCTTCCATCTCTAAGTTAATATAAATATAATTGTCATAATTCTCTTTGCAAAATTCGTCAAGTGCATATGTTTTACCCACTTGCCGTGCTCCCAAAACCATCATAATTTCAATTTTTTCAACCGAATAATATGATACAATCACTACTTTTTGGGACGAATAATTTGTATTTATTACTACTTTTACGTCCGAATAAAGCACTTCGTCCCACAAGTGTCTTACCAGACCTTTCCACTGTGAAATCCAAACTTCCTGACCAGGCAATAGCCATATTTCCGTCTATTTTCAACACATCATTTTCAAGCTCGATTTCTTTAAGTTCCTCTCTGGGAATATAGGATTCAAGAGCAACTAGCTTGACAAATTCCGGTCTTGAGCTAATAATAGACCAAAAAACTTAAACAAACTTAAAATTTGAAAAAACCATATTAAAAAAGTTCCTGAAAATAATAAAGGAAACCATAGAATTAACCTTACCTCCCAATTTATTTTATCTTAATCAAAGAATAACACTTTTAACTTCTAATATCCTAAAAATGGGTCATTTATAATTCTTCCACCCTTAACTCTCTTGCTTTTTATTTCTTTTTTGATAGATGTAATAAACTTTTGAGAACCCGATATATAATAATAGGCACTGTCCTTATATTCATTTACAAGTTTTTCCAGTGCTTTTCTTGTCTCTTCCCTGGAATGTGTTTTTTGAAATATTATTTTATCATTTCTTAAAGCCATTTGCTGAATTTCGTCTCCATAAAGATAGAAGTCAGATGAAGAATAAATCACCTCAATAGGTCTTGTAGTGTCCTCCTCCAATTGTTTAAGCAGTGACCTTATAGGAGTTATCCCTATACCTCCTGCTATCATAACTATTGGACTTACTTCATCCTGAACCTTGAACCATCCAAATGGTCCTCTGACAGATAGCTTTTCTCCTTTTTTCATGGAAATAAGCTCTCTTTTAAAGCTGCTGATATCTTTTCCGGTTCTGGTTGCAATAAGCATCAAGCCCTCCTCCGGAATTGATGCAAGAGAAAAGGCTCTCCTCTTTTTACCCTTCACTTCACGGTCTATAAGTTTAAATACTCCATGTTCTCCCGGTTTCCAGATAACTCCTGGTTCAGCTTTTAGTTTTATTTCATAATAATCCCCATAAGGATTTTCAATGTCTATAATTGTCAATTCTGATTTTTTTAACAAACCTCTAAAATCTGATATTTTCATATTATTCTCCTCGATACCACCAAAAAACCATTTTGATAAAACTGAATTCCTGCTAATACTATCAGTACCAACATACCAGCCAGTGATACTGTTTCCAATAATCCATATGCTCCATTAAAGCCTTGTGAAGATTTCAAAAATTGATTAATTCCCAAATAGGCCCATGCTGCCGGCAATGGGAATACAGCATTACGCAAACGAACCATGACCAGGCCAATTATTACAATAGCAATAACCAATACAATAACCGCCCAAATTTCTTCTGAAATACCAAAGCCTTTCCACTCATTTTTAACCAAGGCTGCAGCAGTATTGACAACAGCAGCAATTACCAGCCAGCCAGTATACAAACCAAAAGTCAAAGGCAGGAGCCATCTGTTTTTTTCATGAATATTAACAAGCCTTTCACTGAGAATTGCCAATGCTATTACAAATCCAAATATAAAAACCAAAGATACTTCCACTAGAAGATATGAAAATAATACAATCCAGGCTATATTCAAAATACAAGATATTCGATATAATACTGTAATTTCATCTATTGCACACTGGTAATAATAATCATTTTTTTTGACAATCATAAGGATCAATGAAATTATGAGAAGGGTATAAATCACACTCCAAATGGTGAAAGTTGAAGGACTTGGGGTTATTAATGTCAGATATTTGTCAGATATCTCCTTCTGGGACATCCCATTGATAAATCCCAAAGCCCCCATAGTATTCACTGCAAGAGTAACAATCAAAAATAATAAATTTATCCAGGCATTTTTAGTTCTAGTCATAGTACTCCTCCTAATCAAATTAAAACAAACTTACTTTTGAACTTCTTTTTAACAAAAACTCACAAGCTACCATTGTCAGGTCCAAGAACTATCTGCATAAGTCAACCATTTATTACCCTCTATGCATACTGCTCCAAATGAACTCAAATGCTTATATACAATTTCATCCATAATTCTTGGTAACTATTTTCCATTATTCATTTTCTTTCACCTCATAATTATTATATAATCAATATGTACAAGACAATCATTAGTTACATTACCACATGGTAATTAATATAATTTAAAATAATTTTTCCTAAAATTTAAAATGAACCTTCCATGGCAAAAGTTGAATAATTAGCTTCAGATAATTTAAGAACTCTGACAACCCTCTTCATGGCTTTACCACGAAATACTTGGATAATCTTTATTTTTTCATCCATTTTAAAATCAACTGCCAGTTCATCATCCACAAATATAGCCATTCTTGTATGGATAGTGTCTGCCCATGATTTCCCAGCATTTTCGTCTCCAACAAATGATATTTTACAGAAAGAACCATAGGATTCAAACTCCATGCCGCTGGCTGATAAAGACATCCACAA
>CAZFYP010000265.1:0-3429 GCA_964523535.1 uncultured Clostridia bacterium | reverse complement strand
ATAATACTGATAGAGGAACTGGTGGAAGAGCTATGTCGATAAAAACAGATAAACTGTCATTTTACTATAGCCAGGGAACGCCTTTTGAAACCAAGGCTCTGGATGAAGTTACAATAGAAATAAAAAAAGGTGATTTTGTAGGAATAATTGGACATACGGGATCGGGAAAATCTACCTTGATACAACATTTCAATGGTTTGATGATGCCTGAAGAAGGTATAGTAAAGATAGACGAAAGAAATATAAAGGACAAGGACCTCAAGATTAAGCTCATAAGGCAAAAGGTAGGTCTGGTATTTCAATATCCAGAATATCAGCTGTTCGAGGAAACGGTATACAAGGATGTAGCCTACGGTCCTTTGAATTTGGAACTTGACAAGGAAGAGATAGTTAGAAGGGTGAAATATGCACTTGAAATTGTTGGTTTCAACTTTAACGAAATAAAAGACAAGTCGCCCTTTGACCTTAGTGGAGGTCAGAAAAGAAGGGTTGCAATAGCTGGAGTACTTGCCATGAAGCCCGATTATCTTGTACTAGATGAACCTACTGCAGGACTGGATCCGGCTGGAAGAAATGAAATACTTTCAAGAATCAGACAGCTTCATGAAAGTGGAATAACCGTTATTCTGGTTTCCCACAGTATGGAAGATGTTGCTAGACTGGTGAAATATATTTATGTAATGTACAAGGGTAAAATCCATATGGAAGGAAATCCCCACGACATATATAAGAACTCTGAAGAGCTTAAGAGAATAGGGTTGGGAGTTCCACAGGTAGTTGATGTCATGAAGGCCCTCAAAGAAAAGGGTATAGACGTGGATACCAACAAGCTTACAGTTGGAGAAGCCGCGGAGGAAATATTAAAGGTATTAAGGAGCAGACAAGATGTTTAAAAACATAACGATTGGACAACACTATCCTGTTGAATCCAAAATACACAATCTTGACCCAAGACTTAAATTGATTGTAACCCTTTTATTTATAATCTCATTGTTTTTGATAGACCAGTTTCCTGTATATCTTATGGTTGTAGCGTTTCTGGGAATTGTGGTTAAATTGTCAAAGGTTCCTGTTAAAATGGTAATTCTTGGCTTAAGACCTATACTCATAATAATAATGGTCACATTCTTAATCAACCTTTTCATGACGGCTGGAGAAGTAATCTGGCAGCTGGGGCCTCTTGATATTACAAGAGAAGGCCTTAGACAGGCAGGATTCATGGCATTGAGACTTATGCTTCTCATTATGGGAACATCAATGCTTACACTTACTACGTCGCCAATACTCTTGACTGATGGAATAGAGAGCCTTTTGAATCCTTTTAAAAAAATCGGATTGCCTGCCCACGAGCTTGCAATGATGATGACAATAGCACTGAGATTTATTCCAACTTTAATGGAAGAAACCGAGAAAATCATGAAGGCTCAAAAAGCAAGGGGCGCAGACTTTGAAAGCGGAAACCTTATCAAAAGAGCAAAAAGCCTTGTTCCACTTCTGGTACCCCTATTCGTAAGCTCCTTCAGAAGGGCGGACGATCTTGCAATGGCTATGGAAGCCAGATGCTACAGAGGTGGAGAAAATAGAACAAGAATGAGAAGGCTTGTAATAGATAAGAACGATTATGGTGCAATGGCTGTAACGACTGTTTATGTGGCCGCAATAATACTAATTAGAATATTCGGGTGATATATTGGAAAAGAACTATAAACTGACAATTGCCTATAAGGGAACAAACTACAGTGGATGGCAGGTACAGCCACAGTTGAAGACTGTTCAGGGCATTGTTGTAGAAACATTTAAATCTATGTTTAAATCGGAAATAAAGCTTACAGGATCTGGAAGAACAGATGCAGGTGTTCACGCCATTGGACAGGTGGCAAACTTCAAATCAGAAATAAGAATAGCTCCCGAGAAGCTCGTACAGGCGCTCAATAGCAATCTACCAAGAGACATAAGGATAAAGGACTGTTGCCTGGTTGAGGAGGACTTCCATTCCAGATATGATGCAGTGGGAAAGACTTATCTCTACTATATATATAACAGCAGGACAGGTAGTCCTTTCTGGAAGGATTATAGTTATCTTATACCATACAGACTTGATTTTGACAAGATGGTTGCAGCAGGTGAAGTATTCAAGGGTCAACATGATTTTTTGGGATTCATGTCCACGGGTTCTGCAGTAAAGGATACTGTAAGGACCATTCACGACATAAAGCTTAAGCAGCAAAAAGACATGATAGTCATGGAAGTAACTGGAAACGGATTTTTGTACAATATGGTAAGAATAATTGCAGGTACCCTCATAGATATTGGACGGGGTAAAATACCTGTAGAAGACACAGCTGATATAATAGATTCAAAGGATAGAAACAGGGGAGGACATACGGCAAAGGCCGATGGACTCTTCCTAAAAAAGGTATATTACAACAAAGAGGAAATAGTAGAGTGTACAAGCAAAAAAACACTTGACACACTAGGCTCCTTGTTATAGAATATCCTAGTGTGTGAGATTAGGAATCCACTAGCCCCGGGTTCTTATGATAGATGAAACAGATTAATTAGAATATAAGGAGGAAAAGCTATGAGAAGTTACATGGCGAAGCCTAGTGAAGTAGAAAGAAAATGGTACGTTATAGACGCCGAAGGCAAGACTTTAGGTAGACTTGCAACAGAAGTAGCAACACTTTTAAGAGGAAAGCACAAGCCTATATACACTCCGTATGTAGATACTGGAGATCATGTAGTAGTTATAAATTGTTCAAAAGTTGTATTGACAGGAAAGAAATTGGATCAGAAGATGCATAGACATCACACTGGATATATGGGTGGTCTTGTTGAAGTTACATACAGAGATTTTATGAGCAAAACTCCTGAAAGAGCAGTTTTCTTGGCTGTTAAAGGAATGCTTCCTAAGAACAAGCTCGGAAGACAAATGGTTAAAAAATTAAGAGTATATGCAGGTGCTGAGCACGGACACGAAGCACAGAAGCCTGAAGTATACGAAGTTTAATTAGGAGGATATGATGAAAGCTCAATTTTACGGAACTGGAAGAAGAAAGAAAGCTATTGCCAGAGTATTTATGACTCCTGGTAATGGAAAAATCACAATAAACAAAAGAGACATCGACAACTATTTCGATTATGAGACACTTAAGACAATAGTTAAAGAGCCTCTTACAATAACGGATTCACTTGATAAATATGACATTAACTGTACAGTAGTAGGTGGTGGATACACTGGCCAGGCAGGTGCAGTAAGACACGGTATCTCAAGAGCATTGCTTCAAGCTGATGTTGATCTTAGACCGATACTTAAGAAAGCTGGATTCCTTACTAGAGACTCAAGAATGGTCGAAAGAAAGAAGCCAGGACTCAAAAAAGCAAGAAGAGCACCACAGTTCTCAAAGAGATAGAAACTGTATATTCAAT
>CAZFYP010000264.1:0-3436 GCA_964523535.1 uncultured Clostridia bacterium | reverse complement strand
CTTTTTCGGATATTTCAACATCGTTCAGTTCTGATACAAGCTGGCATCCCTTATGATGAGCCTTTACAATATCTCCGCTGACAGCATCGATGATTTTTCCTCCACCCAGGATTACGTTGAACATGAAATCCGGCTTAAGCATCTCTGCCGCTTCAACCATGTCAAGGTTAAGAGGATTTTCTTCATAGAGAGCGCAGTCGCATTTTGGATTTGGTCCAGATCCCGGACCGTTTTCGTTCATCATTGAGATTGCATGGTTCTGCATGATAGTCTTCCTTGAAGCAATTCCCGGAACAACGGATTTTCTTCCTCCGCCCCATCCCGACATTACATGGTAAACAACAGCTCCTGTCATTATCAGTCTGTCGGCTTTTACGGCTTTCTTGTTAAGCTCCAGTACTGTTCCCCTTGATGTGGTGCCTATCTCAACAAGGTTTTCCTAATCATCGCAGTCCTGGTACTCTAATTGGAATCTGCTCTATAGGTCTTCTCCAAGGAGTTTTTTATGCTCTTCACCTATATGTTTTCTATGTGAACCAAGGGAGGATATGAAGAAGATGTTTTCTTCTTTTCCGCCTGCCTTTAGAATCTCATCAACAAGTATGGGAAGAAATAAGTTAGGCTTTTGGTAGGCCCTTGTAACATCTGATATTACTATGCATATCTTGTCATCTTCATTAATTATTGATTCGAGTTTTTCAGACCCTATGGGGTTGTTTATGCTATTTCTTATGATTTCTTCTTCACTTTGGGTTGAAGCTTTGTTTTCACGGGTTATGGTTCCCATGAGGTTTTTATCTTCAATGGAAAAATCCACTTTTTCCTTCCCAAGTTTGAATTTAAAGTTGGCCATTTGCTGTTTCTCCTTCATTGACAGTTTCGCTGATATCTATATTACGCTTGTCAAAGAGAGGTGTCAACAGGAATACTACGGGACATACTATCCACTCAAGGTAGATAGGGTGGGAAACCACATGTGTTACAGGAACCAGTTTCCATAAAACAAGAACTATTATACCGGCTATTATTGTGTTTGAAGCCGAACTTTTTCTGCACATTGATGGCTTGTAGATTGTGAAGAAGAAAGTAAGCGTAAATGCCGTCATGAGGCTCAGTGCTATTGTCAGAGTCTTTAGAATACCTACTACAGTAAGTGCAAGGAAGAATGTGAATATTCCAATTACTATTACTGTCATTTTTGTTATGGTAGCAAATTTATCGTCGTCAACCTGGGGATTGATGTACTTCTTGTATATGTCCTGTGAGAACAGAGTGGAAGTTCCCAAAAGCAGGTTGCAGGCAGTTGAAACATCAGCAGCCCAAAGTGCAGCAAGTGTGATTCCTGCAAGTGCCGGGTTTAGCGACATTATCATCTGAGGCAAAGCCATGGTTGAGTTGATGTCGGGGAAAGCCGCTTTTGCTGCAATTCCCATGATTGCCGATAAAAATCCTACAGGGAGCATTAGAAGACCGCCAATTATGAATCCTCGCTTGGCATGATTTTCATCCTTGGCGCTGAAGGATATCTGAACAACTGCCTGAAGGGACTGTGACTGAGTAGCCATTACTACTATCCATGCCATGATCATTCCCCATCCAAGACCGTCTACAAGACTCATGTAAGGCACATCTGTAGGAAGGTTCAGTGTTATGGCTTCGAATCCGCCTAGAGAATTAACTGATACTATACTTGCCATTATTATTCCGAAGTATATCAGTGTAACGTTTAGTACATTTGAAAGCCCTGCCGACCACATTCCACCGATGAAAGTGATACCAACAAATACAACTGCACTCATTATCATACCTGTCTTCATTGTGAATATTCCGCGAAGAAGGGATGCAAGTATTGCTCCTCCTGCAAGATATTGAAGTGATGCTATGGCAACAATTACAAATATCTGAATCAATATCTTTCAAAAAGCTCCGGCATAGTTGCCACATTCAAGCTTCTGTATTTCTTTGCTGATATGAGACCTACGCCTATGGCACCGATACCCCATGCCACGTTGTACCAACCTGCAGCCAGTCCGTGATTGTAAGCATTTTCGGCAACTCCTATTGTTGAAGCTCCTCCAATTGCAAGTCCAGTTACAGTTACGGCTACCAAGGGTGCTGTAAGCTGTCTTCCTGCCAAAATAAAACTTTCGGCATTCCCTTTTTGTGTCAGTTGCTTTGCATATGCTCTTATTGCGAATAAAGCTACAATATACAATACTACGATGATTAATTGTAAATTCATGATTTTCTCCTCCAGGTTTTAAGCAATAGCATAGTTGAGTTTATTCATGAAACAAATTGGCTTATAGAATGAATAAGTACGAAACTCGCTGTTGATTAAAACATCCTTAATTTAATTTTATTATTGCTATAAAAAAAGCCTCCAAAGAAGCTTTCTTGATCGTTGGTAGAACCAGTAACGCAAAACAGCTGAAATCCTTATTTTGAAATAAATATTATGTTTTTCATCAATTTATTGTGTAACAATCCAAGGTGAACGATAAAAAATTGGAAATCATTTCAGTTGCTAAATATTAAAAAATGTGAATATTATTCATTACGCCACTTATTGCCTAACTGTAATAGATTTATTACATAATAGTAAAGGATTGTTAGCAAGTCAAGTATTAATAAGGGAAAAAATAGAATTATTCATAAAAAAGCGCAGATAGAATATGTTGACATATCAACTGTTCGAATATATTGTTCTTATAAAAATTCATTTTTGCAAGAAAGAGGAAATGAACTTGCAAATAAATTTTGAAACGGCGTTTTAAATACCCTTGATTATTGTCGGAATTTAGTATAAAATATTAATCAGGTGAATAATATAAACAAAAATCATATACATACATTCAAAAAACATATATAAAACAGGAGGATGGAAATGAGTAGTACAAAAACTAGAAGTACAAGAGAAATTATCGAAAAAACGCAAAAATACGGTGCAAACAACTACTGCCCCACAGAGGTTGTTTTCACCGAAGCTGAAGGTGTATGGGTAACGGACCCTGAAGGCAAGAAGTATATAGACTTTTTAAGTGCGTATTCTGCAGTGAGCCACGGACACAGACATCCTAGAATAATAGAAGCAGCCAAGAAGCAGATGGAAAAGGTAACACTTACTTCAAGAGCTTTCCACAATGATGTTCTTTGTGACTTTTATGAACTTCTTTCAGAACTTACAAACAAGAACATGATACTTCCTATGAATACAGGTGCCGAAGCTGTTGAAACTGCGCTTAAGTGTGCAAGAAGATGGGCTGTTGACGTAAAGGGTGTTAAAGAGGGCGAGCAGGAAATAATCGCCTGTAAGGGCAATTTCCACGGGAGAACAATATCCATAATATCAATGAGTTCGGAAAAGGCTTATCAAAGAGGCTATGGTCCTTTGACTCCTGGATTCAAGGTTATAGAGTATGGTGACATAGATCAG
>CAZFYP010000263.1:0-3474 GCA_964523535.1 uncultured Clostridia bacterium | reverse complement strand
CCTTGTCAACATCTTCAATTATTGTCATTCCTTCATCTATACATTTTTGCTTGTAAGCAGCAGCAGTTGCTTCAAATTCAGCCTGTCCCCAAGCTTCAGCTTCAGCAGCAGCTTCTTCAACGGCTACTTGTAATTCAGGTGTCAATGAGTTGAATTGGTCTTCACCTACAACTACATATATCCATGAACTAACGTGCTCTGTTTCATTAACAAAATCCTGAACTTCGAAGAATGATGCACTTACTATCAAGTCGTATGGATTTTCCTGTGCTCCTATAACTCCCTGCTGTAATCCTGTAAATACCTCACTGAATGCCATTGCCTGTGGGTTTGCACCAGCTGCAGACCATGCATCAACAAAGATTGGCACGTTTGGAACTCTCATCTTCAAACCTTCAACATCTGCAGGTGTTCTAACTGCAAAATTTGTTGTAAGGTTTCTAGGAGCTCTCTTGTGGTGGTAAAGAGGAATTAATCCAACTTTTTCCGTGATTTGAGCTTCTATTTCAGCACCCAACTCACCGTTTATAACTGTATCCATATGCTCTGCTGAAGTGATTGCATAAGGAATTGCAAGCATGGCTGCCTTAGGAGCCCAGTTTTGCAAAGACTCACCTGTAATAGTCATGTCCGCTGTTCCAGTCTGGATAACTTAGATCATGTCCCTTTCGTTACCAAACGCCTCATTTGGGTAAACCTTTACCTCTATTTCACCGTCTGTCTTCTCTGCTACCAATTCAGCAAACTTAAGTGCTGTTTGATTCCAAAGATGGTCGTCATTTGAAAGGTGACCAAACTTCCACACAATCTTTTCCGGTTCTTCTGGTGTTTCAGGTGTTTCTGCTGCATCTGGCGTTTCTGGTGCCTCAGGCTCGCTGCTGCATCCTACAAAAGCAAAAGACATTAATGCTACTACCAATAATACTGATAAAAATCTTTTCATGTTCTTCCTCCACTTATTTTAATATTGTGCCTATTAACATACTACCATGGTAGTATGGAAACGTCAACAGGAAAATGTTTTTTTAGCATAGGTCACTGCATAGTATTTTGTAATCCTTATAAAAAAAGGGATTTTCTTGTCTTTCCCTGTAAAAAAATCTAATAAACCGCAGATATCCTCTGCGGCTTATTGTCTATTGACCATCTATAAAGTAGTCGGCATATTCTTTTTTTAGAAGTTCAAGTTCCTTATACACAAGATCTATATGAATGCTCATATCCCTAGAAGCTTCTTCAAAATTTCCTTCAATAATAGCATTGAAAATCGCCTTATGATCTTCGATGAGCATGTTGAATTTGTTGAAATCCAGCAATGTCAGCATCCTTACCCTGTCATATTGGGTATCGGCCAACTGTAGTATTTTCCAGGTATGTATCTTGTCTGCCTCTTCGAAAAAGAGTTTGTGGAATAACCTGTCATACTCGTGAAACTTTATATAATCCATATATATCAAGGCTTCTTCCTGTCTCAAAAGGTATTTACGTCCCTTCTTAATACCGTCCTCAGACATATTGCCTGCTATTTCCCTTATGACTTCTCTCTCCAGACACCTTCTCATGAAGACTCCTTCCTTCACATTCTTGATGTCTATCTTTGAGATTATAGTTCCTCTCTGGGCAAGTATTTCAACCAGGCCTTCATTCTTAAGCCTTATAAAGCCTTCCCTCACTGGCGTTCTGCTTACATTAAGAACCTTTGACATCTCTGCTTCGCTTATTCTCTGTCCGGGCTTTAATTGCCAGTTGATGATTTGTCTTCTTATTTCAGCATATACATATTCTCCTACAGATGAATATGCATTGATATCCTCTCCGGTATTGTTTTTCATTTCATCATCTTCTTTCTAAATATTTATGAAAGCTGCAACATCCTTTATCAAAATATAAATAACCGATATTATCCTTCACATTAACACTACCATACTAGTATGTTTGAGTCAAGCCGTAGACCTTATTTTTAAGTAAATACAAAAGTATTTGTCATATTTCTATAATTGCAGTATTATTATATAGACCTATACTGTCACAAAGGAGAATCATATGGCTAAAACAACCTTAATAGACCAGACAGCTCAAAGACTCAAAAAATATATTGAAGAAAACAAGCTTTCATCCGGAGACAAACTGCCAAACGAATATGAACTTTCCAAAATACTAAATGTAGGCAGAAATACAGTAAGGGAAGCCGTTCGCCATCTGGTATCAAGGAATATTCTGGCCACAAGGCAGGGAGCAGGAACCTTTGTATCGGAAAACACAGGCATTGTAGAAGATCCCTTTGGATTTTCATTCACAAACAATCAGGATAAGCTGGTAAAGGACCTTATGGAAATAAGAATAATGATAGAACCTCAAATAGCAGCTCTTGCTGCACAGAATTCATCCCATGAAAACATAGAGCATCTGGAGAAACTCTGCAGGGATATAGAAGAAGCCATCAAAAACAAGGCTGATTTTTCAAAAGAAGATGAATTGTTTCACTCATACCTTGGAAAATGCTCCGGAAATGATGTCATTTCAAAGCTTATTCCCGTCATAAGTGAGGGTATAAATATATACGCAACCAGTGTGTCAGAGCAGGAATACCAGCAGACCCTCATTTCTCACCGCAAAATAGTCGATGCAATAAAGAAAGGCCGACCAAGAGATGCAGAAGAAGCCATGCTCTTCCATCTTTTATACAACAAGAACCGATTCTAGCCATATACGATGATATGCTCCACAGGTTTCAGACAGTTTAAATAATAATGCTGTCTCATAAACCAAAGGAGCATATTTTTTTGACCACTATTAAACATGGGATGAATATTAAGTTTTTTGTTGATTTTATTTTTATTTTATGCTAAAATGACATTAATCATAGGATGACTTAGGAGGTTATGATGAAGAAAATTTACGATGTATTGATAGTTGGAGCAGGTGTCATAGGCAGTGCAATAGCAAGAGAGCTGTCAAGATACAAGCTTAAAATAGGAGTAGTAGAAAAAAATCTAGATGTCTGCAACGAACAGAGCGGCAGGAATTCAGCCGTCATCCACGGAGGGTTTGCCTACGAAGAAGGTTCTAAAAAGGCAAAATTCTGCATCGAAGGATGTCTGGGATTCGAACAGCTGGCTAAAGAGCTTGATATTCCATACAAAAGAACGGGAAAGGTTCTTGTTGGAAATACTGAAGAAGACTACAAGAATCTATTGAATACTATAGAGGCAGGAAAAAAGAACGGAAGCGTAGGATTAAGGATGATTGATGAAAAGGAACTTAAGGAAATGCTGCCTGCTGTAAATGGAAAGTTTGCAATGTTTTCTCCAATGAGCTCCATAGTGGATCCTTTCATCTATACAATAGCTCTGGCTGAAAATGCATGTCAAAACGGAGTAAACTATCATTTCGACAATGAAGTCACAGCCATAGAAAGGTATTCCTTTTTCCCGCCGGAACCTGTGCCGGGGGTGGGCTCCAGGTACACCAGTG
>CAZFYP010000262.1:0-3524 GCA_964523535.1 uncultured Clostridia bacterium | reverse complement strand
CTGCCTTGGTTTCAGACATGAGAACAACAAATCCTGCTCCGTCGCTCCTCTGTGAAGATGTAGCTGCAGTTACCGAACCGTCTTCCTTGAAACAGGTCCTAAGCCCTGACAGAGTCTCTATGTTTGTTCCCTTCCTAAAACCTTCATCACGTTTGAATTCTACTTGGTTTCCTTCTCTGTCTAATCCTTTAACAGGTATGATTTCATCATCAAACCATCCTTCCTCGACAGCTTTTGCCGCCTTGGCATGACTTTCAACAGCCATTTCTTCCATTCTCTCTCTCGTTACATTGAATTTCTCGGCCACATTCTCTGCCGTTATACCCATTGGCATATATGCATCGGTTTTATTAAACAACCAAGGATTCAAATAATCTGCATTTTCAGACATTACAGGTTCCGTCATGGATTCAACTCCACCTGCAACAACAACATCCTGCAATCCACTCATTATCATTGATGCTCCTATTGCTACGGACTGAACTCCTGATGCACAAAATCGGTTAACAGTCTGTCCTGGTATGGAAACCGGCAATCCAGCCCTCAAAACGATATTCCTTGCAGGATTGAGTCCCATCTTTCCTTCAGGAATTGCACATCCTAAAATTACATCTTCTATATCTTCCGGATTCAGTTCAGGTACTCTTTCCAGTACTCCCTTTAGCACCTCAGCTCCATACTCCAATGGATTGACCTTCGCCAGGGTGCCCTTCCCCGCCTTTCCTATTGCCGATCGGCCATATGCTACAATTACACATTTTTCCATTATAATTCTCCTTTCCTTGTTGATTATCTTAATTAAAAATTTAGTGATTATATAGTTGATCCTCAAATCTCCATTTTACATTATCCATTGATACATTTATCTTCCTGTGCTAAACTAAATACAATATGTAGATGGAGGAACATAATGAATCTTGAAACACTTCAGTATTTTCAATACATAGCTAAATACAAGAATATTACTAGGGCAGCCAAGCACTTCTATATAAGCCAGTCCACTTTGAGTCGTCTCATCATATCCCTGGAAAAAGAACTTGGCGTTCAGCTTTTCATACGAAACAACAAAAAAATCGAATTGACGGAAGCAGGCAAAGTCTTCAACAGCGAATGCAACCTTCTTGTCGAACATATGGAAGCAGTAACCAGACGAGTACACGCAGTCGACAAAGGCAGCTACGGACTGTTGCGAATCACTTGTCCGGCAAAACTCAGCAATAAAATATATACATCCTTGAAACTTATCAAGGAAAAGTATCCAAATGTGGAGCTTCTTGTTGAATCCTATGACTTCAATGAGATTCCAAGTGCAGTTCAGTACGACGTTTATGATATCGGCTTCACCTACAACTTCGCAGCCTCAGGATTTGAAGAATTGGAATCACTACCTATAGGTACAGATGATTTCTCTCTTGTTGTAAACTCCAGTCTCTTCCGCGATGCTTCTACCGAAGATATCCCGGAAATTGTCAGGACACTGCCTCTAATACTGCCTTCACATGTAGAACCACCCTTTATGAAGCTTATGATGTATGAACTGCAGAGAATAGCCGATATAAAGAAAATAAATACAAATTATGTCAACAATACTGACTCAGCACTGCTTGATACCTCTCTGGGATTGGGATACAGCATAGTTCCTTCTGCATTGTCCCAGTACATGGGCAGCAATGAACACATAACCTATATAAACCTTGAAGAGTTATCCACCAAAGGTACAATCGTTATGCTATACAAAAAGGAAAATCCATCGGAACTTGTAAAAAGTTATATAAATATTGTCAAGAATCTCAAGTCTGATTAATAATTATCTTTAATCAGCTGAGCATGTTGCAAAGCAATATGGAATTAAGCTTCTCCTTCATACTTGCACTTCTTGATGTCAAAACGATAGGGACATCAGCCCCTACCAGGCATCCTGCAAGTATGTTGTCGGAATTTCCGTTCCATATTTTGCTCATCACATTCCCTGTAACCATCTCCTGTACCAATAGCATGTCAACATCTCCAGCATATGGTGAATCATATCCCTTAATGAGGGCTGACTCCTTCCTGGTTGCCAGGTCATAAGATATGGGCCCAACGACTACTCCGTCTCCAAATCTGCCCTCTTCAGACATTTCCTGTAAAGCTCTTGCCTCTAAGGTTTCCGGCATTTTTTCATTTACAGATTCAACGGCGCACAACGCTCCTATTACAGGTCTTATATATCCCAGTTTTCTAAGTGACTCCATTCCCACCTGTACAATCTTTTTCTTGTCCTCCATAGTAGGATAAGGGATGACTGCACTGTCGCTCATAGCCAGCAGTTTGTGATAGTCCTGTAGTTCCATGAGCCCGAAATGAGTGATAAATCCTCTGGAATTTAAACCATTCTCCTTGTTCAGAACAGGTCTGAGAAGGTCCTTGGTTTCCATCTTCCCTTTCATTATGAAATCGCCTCTTCCTTCATGAATCAATCTCACCGATACTTCTGAAGGATTGGAATCCTTGTCGCAATGTACTATTTCATGGGGTCTATCTGAAAATCCAAGTTTTTCAACCATATCACCAACAACAGATTCATCCCCAATGAGGACAGGGAAGGCAAAGCCTTCTTCTTGAGCAGCAAATATAGCTTCAAGTGCATGGTCATCATTGGCACCTGCCAGCAGGGCTCTCTTGGGGGGAGCACTTCTGTCCAGCTTCTTCCTTATTAGATCTTTATAGTTTTTATACATAAGGCCACCGCCTATCTTTCGAGTCCAAGAATCTGTCTGGCTTCATCTGGCGTAGCAGGCTCTTTTCCGAATTCACGAATAGATCTTGCTGCTCTTTCAACCAGCATCACATTGGTTGCCAATTCTCCTTTACTGTAATATACATTGTCTTCCAGTCCCACTCTCAAATGTCCTCCAAGAGCAAGAGATGCATACATTATTGGCATATGCTGCTTTCCGAGTCCAAAAGCGGACCAGGTAGATCCATCAGGCAACATATCACACAAATACTGAAGATTCTTTACTGTAGCTTCCATACCACCCAGTACTCCAAGAACAAACTGAAAGTGACACGGTGACACAAGAACTTCTTTTTCGATATAGTATTTTGCAACATTAATAAATCCTGAATCAAATATTTCTATCTCAGGCTTTACACCATTTTCTTTCATTTTAAGTCCCAAAGGTTCAAGGAATTGAGGCGAATTGTCGAAGATACCAAAAGGCATCCAATTGAAGGATCCCGAATCAAATGAAGCAATCTCGGGTTTTACATATTCAAGATGTGCCATCCTTTCTTCATATCCTGCCCTGTTGTCACCTGATGTTGTGCAGTTTATAACAACATCACAATCTGTCCTTTCCTTAATCAAGTCTATGGTTTTCTTGAATTTTTCCCTGTTCATGGTTCCCAGACCATTATCATCTCTCATATGAAGATGTACAACTGCAGCTCCTGCCTTCCAACACTGATCGGCATCTTCTGCAATTTCTTCAGGTGTAAGGGGTATATTGGGATTCATTTCCTTTGGAGTCATTGCCCCT
>CAZFYP010000261.1:0-3562 GCA_964523535.1 uncultured Clostridia bacterium | reverse complement strand
TTGACTAAATTCATCATTGATTTTAATAGATTGAATATTGATTGAAAACTGAATAGTTAAGTATTAAGGCAGCTGTCATTAAGTATGCAGAACTAATTTGAATATCCTTTATTGTGACTGACCACTTCAAATTTTGACAGCTGCTTTTTTTGCATAAAATTTAATCAAATCGCTTTACGTTACAGTTGATGTAAAGTATATAATGCTATTATAAGTTGAAACCCACTAATAAGAAACTAAATATAAAACCTGCATGAAAATAAGGAGGAAAACATGGAAATTAAAAATTTTGATCATCTTGTTGAACTTGTAAAAGACATTGATGGAGTGAAAAAAGTTGCAGTAGTATGCGCTCATGATGAGCATACTATGGAAGCTGTGCAGAAAGCTGAGAATGAAGGACTGGTAAAGTCCGTATTGATTGGTAAAAGTGCTGAAATAAAGGGAATACTTAAGAAATTGGACTTCCAAAAGGAAGATTCAGAAATAATAGATGTTGAGGGAGACCTTGAGACATCATACAAGGCTGTTGAAATCATAAGAGAAGGGAAAGCAGATTTTATTATGAAGGGAAAGATTCAGACTGGAGACCTTCTCAAGGCTGTAGTTGATAAGGAAAAAGGACTTAGGACAGGCAAGGTAATGTCTCACATAGCCTTTAATGAAGTTCCCAACTACCACAAGCTTATAGCCACTACTGATGGTGGAATGATGATGTATCCTGACCTTGCCAAGAAGAAGCAAATTCTTGAAAATGCCGTTGATACACTGATTTCACTTGGATATGAAAAGCCTAAGGTTGCAGCACTTGCAGCTGTAGAAAAGGTGAATCCAAAGATGCCTGAATCTGTTGATGCAGGTGCCCTTAAGGATATGTATCTTAATGGTGAACTTGAAAACTGCATAGTTGAAGGACCTATATCTTATGACCTTACAATGAGCAAGGAATCAGCTGAAATAAAGGGGTTTGAAAGCCCTGTTACAGGAGATGCTGATATCATGCTTGTTCCAAACATTACAGTTGGAAACATACTTGGTAAATCATTGATTTATTCTGCAGGAGCGAAAATGGCAGGATTTATAGTGGGAGCAAAGGTACCAATAGTACTTACTTCAAGAGGATCAACTTCAGAGGAAAAATATCTGTCGCTGGTATTGTCAGCGGCTGCAGTTTAAGAATGAATTAACAGAAAAAATAATAAAGGCACCAAATTGGTGTTATAATTAAAGGAGTAATAAATGAATAAAGGCGATTTTTTATGGATTGGCGGTATAGTGTTGGCGGTACTGTTTATAGTATCTCCTATGACTAATCCTATATTTTTAAGTTTGACGGCGGCACATCCATATATGATGGCGTTTGCCAAGTTTGGAATATTAGCCACAATGGGAGAACTACTTGCTTTGAGAATAAGAAGCGGTCATTGGAAGAAGTCTGTAGGTATGACCTACAAGGCAGTAGTTTGGGGAATATTCGGTATACTTATAACCCTGGCTTTCCAGTTGTTTTCAGCAGGAGTTGTATCTGCTCAGGCAAAAGGATATCTTCCTGGAGAGGGTATCAGTTTATTGTTTGCATTCTTTACTGCAGCTACAATGAACCTTTTCTTCGCACCTGTATTTATGGCTTGTCATAAGTGCACAGACTCATATATAAACCTAAGTGTAAGCGGTAAAATCAAAAAGCCGTCACTTAACGATGTATTAAAGGATGCTGACTGGAATTCATATGTAAACTTTGTATTGCTGAAGACAGTTCCTTTCTTCTGGATACCGGCACATACAATTACTTTTTTGTTGCCAAGCGAGTATAGAATAGTAGCGGCAGCCTTCTTGTCTATTGCTTTGGGCATATTCCTTGCACTGGCAAATAAAAAAAAGACAGTAAATGTTGAACCTTGTACGACCACAAAATAAATTTTAAGGAGTAAAGCATGTACAATATTTTAGCAATTAATCCTGGATCAACTTCTACCAAGATTGCTCTTTTCCAAGACGATAAGATGGTAAAGGAAAAGAACATTACACATTCAAATGAAGAAATTGAAAAATATGAAAAGATAACGGACCAGTATGAAATGAGATATTCTGAAATCATGAACTTCCTCAATGAAATCAACTACGATGTGAAGGATTTATCGGCAGTAGTTGGAAGAGGCGGACTTCTTCCTCCTGTGAAGTCAGGTGCCTATAAGGTCAATGACCTAATGGTTGATGTTCTCAAGAACAGACCTGTTGTAGAGCATGCGTCTAATCTTGCGGCAATCATAGCATATGAAATGGCTGAGAAACTTGGAATTCCTTCATTCATTTACGATTCTGTAGCAGTTGATGAGCTTGAAGATATAGCAAGATATTCAGGGATGGCTGACATAAAGAGAAAGAGCCTTTCCCACGCACTTAATATGAGAGCTACAGCCATATCTACTGCAAAGGATATTGGTAAGCCCTATACAGAGTCAAATGTAATTGTTGCCCACCTTGGTGGTGGAATGAGTATTTCAGTTCACAAGAATGGAAAGATGGTTGACATAGTATCTGATGATGAGGGACCATTCTCGCCGGAGAGATCTGGAAGAGTTCCATGCAAGGACCTTATTTCAATGTGCTACAAGAATGATCAGAAGACTATGAAGGCAAAGCTTAGAGGAAAAGGCGGTCTTATCTCATACCTTGGAACTAACGATGCTAGGGAAGTTGAGAAGATGATAGAAGAAGGAAACAAGGAAGCTGAAATGATATACGAGGCTATGGCATACCAGATAGCCAAGGGTATAGGAGAGCTTGCCACTGTAGTCAAGGGTAAGGTTGATGCTATAGCAATAACTGGCGGAATCGCATACTCTAAGATGGTTACAAATTGGATATCTGAAAGAGTTGAATTCATAGCTCCTGTACATATTCATCCAGGTGAAAATGAACTTGAGTCACTTGCCCTTGGAACTATTAGAGTTCTTGATGGCCAGGAGGAAGCTAGAGAATATACAGAGTAAGAGGACTGTAAAGCTAAGAAATTCGCCATAGGCGATATATTAATAAATTCACTATAATATTGAAGACCTGGTTGTGGCATTTGCTGCAGCTGGGTTTTTGTTTTTGTTGTTTGTGAAAGCTGTGAAAAAAGTGTTTCTTAATCATTCAACTATAGGTATCTGAATTTCTGTAATATAAAAGTTTGGATCACTTGAAATATAGTGGTCTATAATAGTTCTTTCGATAGCGAAATTACCAAGGACCAGTTTCTTCTTCTTGGCATATTCTATGAGACTGCCATAGTGTTTGTGTGCTTCATGATGGTTTCCTCTAATATATATGGTGAGCCAGATTCCGGCTTCCAGCCATTCAAGCTGTTCGGTGTGATTATAGAAGGGATCATCTGCCATTAGGAAGGCTGATGAAAACTCCTCTGGTCCTCTAGTGTCAACTATATCCATGTTAACAACAAATCCTACATCACCTATGAAAATGCTAGGCGGTAGCTTGTTATCCTTTTGGAGATTCACAAGGTTGAATTCCCAGTCCTGCTGCTCTTTCATTTCCTTTTCCAGTTTCAGAATCCTTC
>CAZFYP010000260.1:0-3597 GCA_964523535.1 uncultured Clostridia bacterium | reverse complement strand
TTATTGCACCTTCCATGAATCCGCTTCCTGAAGAAGTGGAAAGAAGAATCAAGTTGTCAGTATAGAAAACCTTCTGCATCTTAGTACAGATATTTCCCTGTAGTTCTGAAATCTCTTTTGTCCTGTGTCCAATAAGTGGTGTTGCCATTTTGTCCAGAATATCCTGCTTAACTTCTACAGGTCCTGGAATAAATAATTTTTTGTGCATAATTATCCCTCACTAATTTATTTGTTAAAACTTTAACATTTCTTTCTTTTCATCAATTATAAAGAAAATTTAACATTTTTTCAACACTTTCTTAAAATTTTTTGAAATAATTTTTGTCATATGACCAGATTTATATTATAATACTAAATATTAAATATTACAATAAGATAGTGCAATTTAAATACAATTGTCACTTATCGAAAAACAAGGAGAGCTTAAATGAAAAATTTTAGAATAGGTATGCCATCTCTAATAGAATTGGATACTTTTGAAGATACGCTTGATCTTTGCAGAGAACTAGAACTGGATTTCATAGAACTGAATATGAACCTTCCATCAAACTTCATCGAAAATCTTCCTTCACAAAAACTGTTGGATGCCAAGGAAAAACATAATGTTTCATTCACTATGCACATGCCAGACGATGCAGACATGGGAGTTTTCTTCGAACCCGTAAGACAAGGATATATAGAGCTTGCACTGGATACGGTGGACTGGGCCGCAAAATCGGGAGTTGAACTTCTTAACTTCCACATAATCGAAGGGGCAAAAATGACATTACCTGACAGAAAGGTATACATATACGACCAGTATTCAAATGTTTTCGTGGACAAATTCGTTGATTCCTTCAAGCACGTAGGTGCTGCCGGACACAAGGCCGGAGTGAAGGTCAATGTTGAAAACTCGGGAAACTTCGGAAATACATTTGCTCAGGAAGCCCTTGATCTTGTACTTCAAATTCCTGGAATGGGTATCACATGGGATATCGGACACGACTCTGCCAAGGAGTATGTAGACCATGAATACCTCATGAAAGTCAAAAACAACATATCTCACATGCATTTCCACGATACTTTGGGAAGCAAGGACCATCTTGTTCCTTATACTGGAGAACTCGATCTTCTTGACAGAATCAACTTCGCAAAGGAAAAGGACATTACAGTTGTCGTAGAAGTTAAAACAATAGCAGCTCTTAAAGAATCCATTTACGTAATGAGAGATAGAGGACTGATCTAATTTACTCGGTACGACAATCCATTCACGTAATGATAGATAGTGGACTAATCAAAGAATCGAATAAATGCAAAAGAAGGATATTATGTCCTTCTTTTTTTACAATATTCAGTATTTAATTATCACGCCACTTTTTTGAATCTCATGAAAAATACTATGTTTCCACCTGAAATCTCGGCCCATATTCTTCCATCGTTCATTTCAACAATCTCCCTGCTAATAGCAAGTCCCAGACCGCTGCTTTTTCCACCGCTTCTTGACTTATCCTTTATAAACATCCTATCGAAAATATTCTCCATATCTCCCTTTTTAAATTGCTTCTTGTCTATTGCATTGACAACCTGTATCATTACGTAATCATTCTTCACAGACGTTGCTATTGTAAGCTTTCCCGGTTTTTTTGCATACTTGACGGCATTGTAGATAAGATTCTCAAACACCCTCACCAAAAGCAGAGGATCTCCGCTGATCTTTGGTTTTGCTTCAGTAAGCTTCATTTCAAATTTCAGGTTGTTTTCTTCCACTATATGAGAATACTCGCTTCGAACCTGGCTGATCAACCTATTTATATCAAGGTTTACCTTTTCCACCTTAAGCTCTTCACTGGTTAGCTTGGAGTATTCAAAAAGTCTATTGATTAGTTTCTTCAGCTGTTGAGATTTTGTATAACATATGCTGGCATACTCATTGAGTTTGTTGTCATCTTCATAATTACCTTCTATAATGAGGCTCAGGTATCCTATTATTGAAGTCAGAGGAGTCCTCAAGTCATGGGACATGTTTGTAATAAGTTCCTTCTTCGATCTTTCAATCTTGATCTCATTTTCCTTCCTTTCCTTTATGGAACGGCTCATGAAATTGATATTGTCAGCCAAAAAAGTCAGCTCGTCATTCCCTGACAGTACTATGGGGTTGTCATGGTCTCCAACTGATATGCTGTCTACAGACTGTGATATTTCATGTATATAGTTAATCCTTCTGTTGGCCAACCTGAAGAAAATGAATACAATAAGAATTATGGATATTAGGATTATTATCATGGCCAATATGTCTTCTTCATATGACCTGTCCTTGTACTTTCCTTCAAGGAAGAGTATATTGTTGCTGCCGTTTATAGAAATGGTCCTATAAAGGATAAAATCCCTCTGTTGCTGGGTACCTTCTGAACTGTTGTACAAGAGTTCACCTTTCTCATCCACTACATTTATATGATATATCCCGTCACTGTTCAGTAATCGGCTAATTTCATACTCCATTTCATCTAATGAAGATAGTCCATCCAGCTTGTCCTTCAAGTCTTTAATAAACAGTTCTGCATTTTCCTTTTCTTCAATGCTTAGTTCCAGATTCGCCTGGGAATACAAATTGTCTATTATATAAAAGGACAAAAGTCCAAATACAACTGCTGTTATTATTGATATGAAAAAATATCCCAGAAACTCTGTTCTAAGACTTTTTATCGAATTACTTCTCAATTTTGTATCCAACTCCCCATATTGTCTTAATGTATTTTGGATTCTTATAGTCATCCTTGAGTTTTTCTCTCAATTTTCTGATATGTACAGTTACAGTATTGTCCGTGACAAAAAATTCATCCTTCCATACCTTGTTGTATATCTTTTCTATGCTGAATACCATGCCTTTGTTTGAAGCCAGAAGCTTTAATATTTCAAATTCAGTCTTTGTTAGATGGATTTCTTCATCCTTATAGAAGACCTGGTGGGTATCGATATTTATTGTCAGGTCATCTATGGTTATTATATCTTCTTTTTCTCCTGATTCTTCAATCTTGTCAAAAACATCCACTCTTCTAATATTTGCCTTTACCCTTGCTGTAAGTTCCATTGGATTGAAGGGCTTGGTCAAATAATCGTCACCACCAGCAGAAAGACCCATTATCTTGTCCATATCTTCTCCCTTTGCTGAAAGGAAAATGATTGGCATCCTGTGGTTTTCTCTTATCTTCATACAAGTTTCCATTCCATCCATTCCAGGCATCATAATATCAAGAACAACCAGGTCAACCTTGGAACCTTCAAGAATTTCAAGGGCTTCGTTCCCATCCTTTGCAAGCAAAACACTATAATTGTCATTTTGCAGATATATCTTTATCATATTCCTGATGTCTTTATCATCATCAACAACAAGTATCACTTTATTATCCAAATTTACCTCCTAGTATTTATATCATAATTGTAGTTGAGTTAATTCATGTGTTATTTGATATATAAATGCTTCAATTGTATATCAAATGTTACATGAATTAGAACAAAACTTGTTATGAGATAAAACTACATTATTTTTCTTTATCACTACAATATAGTATTTATATCATAATTGTAGTTGAGTTAATTCATGTGTTATTTGATATATAA
>CAZFYP010000259.1:1018-3663 GCA_964523535.1 uncultured Clostridia bacterium | reverse complement strand
ATAAGAATTATCAGTGTTTTTTTAAAGCATATACCCAATGTTCAGAAAGAACCCTTTTAGTCGCTGCCTCTTAATTTTACATGCCATAAAATATTTCTAAAAACTTAATTTCTTGAATTTAAATTATTCATGATATCAGCTGATTCCCGGTACATTTCCTATATAAACATGCTTAAGGTACTTCCTTGCCCTTTTCTTTGCCTTCAGAAGGGTCTCCACCCTTGTTGCAGGATTTTTCATCTTGTAGGCAGGATAGTATCTCGACAGATGGAGGATTATTTCCCTGTCCAAAGCTCCAAGCCACTTGAATAGTTCTTCAAGATTTCCAATATCATCATTTTCACCTTCAACTACCAGAGTTGTGACTTCAAGATGAACCTTACTTTGGCTAATGGTCTTTATGGTCTCCTTTACTGGTTCAAGCCTTCCTCCGCATATATTTCTATAATATTCATCAGAATAGGACTTAAGGTCAACATTGAAGGCATCCATATACTTTAGAAGCTCTCTAAGTGGCTTTTCATTGATGAAACCGTTTGTTACACAGACAGTCTTCAATCCGTAGGACTTAGCCAACATGGCCGTATCAACCATGTATTCATACCATACGGTAGGTTCATTGTAGGTAAAGGCAATTGATTGAAGGTTTTCATTCATAGTTAATTCAACCAGCCTCTCATATGATAAAAATACACTCCTTGGATTGTCAGCCAGCGATATCTCATGGTTCTGGCAGAATTTGCAGGTAAAATTACACCCGCTGCTGCCAAAAGACATAATCTGAGTTCCAGGCATGAAATGATAGAGCGGTTTCTTTTCTATGGGATCTATGGCATATGAAGTTATGATTCCATAATTCAAGCTATAGAGGACATTATTGATATTCTTCCTCTGCTTGCATCTTCCTTTTTTATTCAGGGGAATCAGACAATAGTGGGGACATAGTGTACACCTTATGCCATTTTCTTCCAATTCCCAAAATCTGGCTTTTTCCATATTTCCTCCTAATGGTGCCTGGTCACTTTGAATCTTTCCATTTCATATTCTTCCCACTGGTTTATACCAGCCTTGCTGAGAGCAATCCTCAATTGTTCTTCAACATCACCTATACCTTCAAGATTCGGTAACAGAAGACCCTTCTTTCTACCGCTTGTTACTATTACTCCATAGTTGTAAGGATCAAGCATAGATTTTGAATTAATCTTTTCCGCCGGTGAAAGTATATCTACAGAGTATACCAATTCTTCAAGTTCTCCCTCTCCTACGGGACTAAATCTTGGATCATGGATACCGGCGCTTATGGCATTGTTGATTATCTCCTGGGCTATGGTTTCCTTTGTTGGATTTATAGTACCTATGCAACCTCTAAGATTCCCGTCTTTTTTAATTGACACGAAGACACCTGCTCTATCATTTAGAAGAGACTGGTCCAAGGCTTCTTCATCCACCTTGATGGTCCTTTCCTCATAGACATAGGTTTCAAGGGTCTTTCTTGCCAGTCTCACAAAGCTGTCTTCCTTGTCTCTTATCTTCTTCATCCAGGACCTGTTTTCCATTACTATTTGATCAAATATCCTGTATTTATCAGACTCTCCCTTAACCTTCAGTTCTGCACATCCATATCCCACGCCAAAAGGACCTTCATATGACAATACTTTGTTATCTGTTTCAAGTCCATCCAGTACTCCCATGAGAATCTGAAGAGACCTCAATCCGCACTCTCCAGCTTCGTCGGCATATGTTTCATCTACAGACATTATTCCCAATCGATTGTTGTTTTCAATATATTTCATTATGCTCTCATCAAAACCCTTACCCTTAGGGGAATATCCTGCAGGAGCACTCTTGATAAGCTTGTGGGATAAATCACCACTTGCTATGACTACAGCTCTCAAATCAAGCTCTTCCACAGTATCCCTTACTATCTTTCCAAATTTATACAATGCCTCATTTGAAAGTATTCCATAAGTTATATGTACAAGTTTAAAGTCACTGTAGTGATTGACTACAAAATGAAGAGGTACCATGGTACCATGGTCAATCCTTGAATCAAGCATATAGTCATTCTTCAATTCCTCATCAACCCTGATGGCCGAAATATTGTGCTTCTCTGAATTTTCAACAATCATGTTGGCCAATTCAAAATCGTTGTCAAATTCCATCTTGATATTCGTGTAACCAAAAGAACCAAAATCACCCTTCAGGTGCCTGTCGCAATTCACAGTTACGGCATCCCTGAAAAGATTACCATGGGGAGTTATAACAACTATAGTGTCAGGTGCTAGACTCTTGACATCACGTCCTATATCATTCATAGCGTCAATTGTATTCTGAATTTTCCTTTCCTCTCCCCCACCAATTTCAGGAATGATAAGCGGCGGATGAGGCATAAGATATCCACTTAAAATATTCATAAAAGTTCCTCCTCGTATTTATCTTATAACTTTAGTTGAGTTGATTCATGTGTTATTTGATATATAAGCGCTTCAATTATATATCAAATGTTATATGAATCAGCACGAAACTTGTTATGAGATAAAACTTCATTATTATTCTTTTTTACAACATCGTATTTATCTTATAACTTTTCTTGAGTTGATTCATGTGTTATTTGATATATAAGCGCTTCAATTATATATCAAATG
>CAZFYP010000259.1:0-918 GCA_964523535.1 uncultured Clostridia bacterium | reverse complement strand
TTATTATTCCTTTTCATTTCAATAACTTATAAATATATATTTATTATATCATTTTTATCAAAAAAATAGAACATCGGCTCCCAAAAGGGAAACACCAACATTCCATATCTTTAGATTCATATCTTATATTTAACTTTTAATCACTGCATTGTCATCATTTCAACAAATTTCTTATTAGAAATTATTGCCTTAAAAAACAAGACTCCAACTATTGAAACCACTACAACTTCACCTGCCGCCACATATATCATTGAAGCTAAAAGGGGTAGCTGGAAAAGATAGTTAAGCTCGATTCCTATTATTATACCGTTTACTAATGCCGGCCAAAGACTTGCAACAAACAGCGACTTAACATTGAATCCCAGTCTCTTTCTCGTCTGTACAATGAGCATAAGAGCAATGAATGTTGCCGATGTTCCAAATATTACATCCATTATTCCAAGGGGACTGAACATATTTGCTATTCCACATCCGAGTGTAAGTCCAACTACATACATAGGATCAAGAAATGCAAACAGTACAAGAACTTCTGAAATCCTGAACTGAACCTGCCCATAGCTTATTGGCTCAAATGCCAATGTTACTACTACATATAATGCAGCCAGCATGGCACTTTTTACCAATTGCTCTGTTGTAAATTTTTTCATAAAAAAAACTCCTTCACATAAGATTATGTTCCTGGAGTACCTACCTGTAAATAAATATAAATATTCATTACTTGTTTTTTAAAGTGGGTACCAAGAAAACACTTTATTGATTTGTATCGTTTTAACGACTAAAAAATTATACCAGTTATATCAACATATTTCAAGGTATTTTTCAATTTAATATAAAAAAAATCCCCCAAACCAATGGTTTGAGGAATTGAATATACAGTTTCTATCTCTTTGAGAACTGTGGTGCTCTTCTTGCTTTTTT
>CAZFYP010000258.1:0-3763 GCA_964523535.1 uncultured Clostridia bacterium | reverse complement strand
AGCCTGAAATGGCATCCTACGACTGCGGTTCAATGAACTGGGGACACAATGCCCTCTTCATCAACCATCCAAAGTTCTTGGAAGACCTTGGACAAACCATGCAGGACAACGGAGTCAAGCCTGAAGTTGAAATATTTGATGCAGGAATGGTTTACAATTCCCAGTATTACTTGAAAAAAGGAATACTTCAAGAACCTGTACACTATCAGTTTGTACTTGGTGCAGCAGGCGGTTCCACTGCAACTGTTGAAAATCTTGTTTATTTAAAAAACCTCATTCCTGAAGGATCAACCTGGTCTGCAATAGGCATAGGAAGAGGTCACATGCCTATTCTTATGTCGGCTATAGCAATGGGTGGACACGTAAGAGTAGGAATGGAAGACAATGTATTGTTTGCAAAAGGTCAGCTTGCTGAATCAAATGCTCAGTTTGTAAGAAGAGCTGCAAATCTTATAAGAGAATTTGGAAACCAGGTTGCGACGGTAGCCGATGCAAAAGAGATTCTAGGACTGTAGATAGAATCCATACACAATTAGTTTATGAGGAACGGAGCATAAAAACTCCATATATACAAAATACAACAAACAACAACAAACAACAACAACTTCAATCAATAAAATATAAGATTAATAAGAAAAAGTTTTATATCCGTTCCTTAATTTAATTTGCTTTTAGCATAAAGCCATATCTCGATAAGTCTTGATATGGCTTTGTTTATAATAATGGTGAGGTGATGCAGTGAGATTGTCTTTATTGGAAATTGAAAACATTCAAAAGGAAAATCAGGAGCTTAAGGCCATGGTTTCAAAAGCTTCTGCAAAAATTTCAAAGCTTGAAGAAGAAGGTATAAATGCTCTTGTAATTGGAGATGCCGTCATGGATGGAATTTGCATAGTTGATGCTGAGGGAAATGTGACCAGCATTAACAAGGGATATACTGAAATTACAGAAATTGAAGCAAATGAAATTCTAGGAAGAAATATTCGAGAATTGATTAACCAGAACTATTTTACAAATGCAGTATCCATGGATGTAATAAGGACAAGAGAAAAAATATCATCAATGTCTACAATAACGAGAAACGAAAGGCATGTATTGCTGGTTGGAACTCCAATATTCGATAAAAACAATGATTTGACAAAGGTAATAACTGTAATGAGAAACCTTACAGACCTTGTAAACCTTAAAGAGAAGCTCGAAAGGGCTGAAACAAAGAAAAATGTTATACAGGATAAACTTAATAGCTTGACCAAGGAGGATGCTTTCCGGGGAAAATCACCTGGAATTGGTAGAATAAAGGAACTCATTGAATATGTTGCTCCAACAGATGCTACAGTATTGATTATGGGAGAAACGGGATCTGGAAAAGAGGTTGTTTCTCGTGAAATCTATAATAGGAGCAAAAGAAACAAAGGACCCTATGTAAAGATCAACTGCGCCGCCATACCTGAGAATTTGCTGGAATCTGAGTTGTTCGGATATGTAAAGGGAGCATTTACCGGTGCCGACAACAAGGACAAGAAGGGCTTGTTTGAAACTGCCAATGGTGGAACTATTCTGCTGGATGAAATAAGCGAGATGCCTTTGAAGCTTCAGCCAAAACTCTTGCGTGTTTTGCAGGAGAGGGAGATTACTCCGGTAGGAGGAGTGGATAGTATAAAGATTGATGTAAGAGTCATGGCAGCTAGCAACAAGAATCTTGAAGAATTGGTAAAAAAGAAGCTCTTCAGGGCGGATTTATATTACAGATTGAATGTATTTCCTTTAAATATCCCTCCCCTTAGAAAGAGAAAAGAGGATATTCCGGATATGGCGGCATTATTTTTATCAAGGTTCAATGTCAAGTATGCTAAGGACAAAGCTCTGGACAGCGCAGCCATATTTGCTTTGATGAAATATGACTGGCCTGGAAATGTAAGGGAGCTTGAGAATGTAGTAGAAAGAATGACTATCATATCAGTCAATAAAATTCTGACCAAGGAAGATGTAAATGTTATTATCAACATTGGTGAAGCAAAAGATATTGATATGGCGGACTTGCCTTTGGGAGATATAAGCCTCAAGGAAGCGGTACGGAATCTGGAAAGATATTTGGTAGAGAAGGCATTGAGAGAGGGCGGCAGTTCATATGCTGCTGCCAGGATATTGAAGACAACCCAGCCTACAGTTATTAGAAAGGCCAAGGCGTTGGGTATACCTACAAGAAAATCGTGAAAACAGTCTATGATACGTTTATGCATCTATAATACGAAACAGTATCAGCCCTTGAAAGTGTTATTATACCCTGGTTTTTTTAGCAATGCTGGGCTAATGCTGTTTCGTAGCGATACGTTTCTGTATCACAAAGTATATGCTAGAGGTTATTTATTTAAGAGATTATCAAAAACAAATTATAAATGATGTTTCCAAGTCGTCTAATACCAATGCATTTGAAGGATTCGTGATTTTTTTGAAAAATATAATACAAAGATACATAATTGGCATGAAGATTGCATTATATATGAATATATTAAATCGGAGGTACAAAAAATGAAAAAAGTAGAATTAAAGAATGTTTCGCCATATAGCGCACCTCTTCATTTTGACATGAAAGCCATGAAGCTGCATGGAAAAGAAGAAACGGGAGCGTCTAAGTTCTGGATGGGAATGTCATATTTTCTTCCTGGTGGAGGAGCTGATTGGGCCTATGATCAGAATTCACCTACGGATAAAATATACTTTGTACTGGATGGGGAAATAGTAGTCAAGTCAAAAGATGAGGCTTTTGTTCTCAAAAAAGGCGATTCTTTGTTCATAGGACCAAACGAAGGAAGAGAAATGATAAATGAAACCAACGAGATAGCTCAGGTACTAGTGGTTATCAGTTACGAATAGGAGGGGAAAAATGGAAAAGAAATTTGTTAATGAAATGTTTGACATAAGTGGAAAGACGGTAATAGTAACGGGTGCAACGGGTGCTCTTGGAAAAGCCTTAAGCTACGGTTATGGTTATGCTGGAGCGAAGGTAATGATAAATGGAAGAAAGGAAGCAACCTTAAAACCTATATGTGAAGATATGAAAGCCAAAGGTATAGAGTGCGAATACTTTGCAGGAGATCCAGGGGTTGAGGAAAACGTGATTAACCTGGTTGCAAAGACTGTTGAGCTTTACGGAGAAGTAAATGTACTTGTGACTGCGGCGGGATTTAATGCACCTAAGTCAATAATTGACCATACGGTAGATGACTGGCAGAAGATTATGGATGCAAATGTAAAAGGAACATGGTTGTGCTGCAAGTATGCAGGCCAACAAATGATCGAGCAGGGCAAGGGTGGAAAGGTTATACTCGTTTCATCAGCAAGAAGCAAGATAGGAATGAAAAACTACACAGGATACTGTACTGCAAAGGGTGGAATTGACTTGATGGCACAATCACTTGCTTGCGAGTGGGGAGAGTATGGAATAAATGTAAACACTTTCAATCCTACAGTGTTCAGATCAGACCTTACAGCATGGATGTTCGAAGATGATACGGCAAAGACAAAGTTCCTTACTAGAATTCCAGCAGGAAGACTTGGAGAACCTGAAGACTTTGTTGGAACAGCAGTATTCCTTGCATCAGATGCAAGCAACTTTATTACTGGAGCAAATATAGCAGTAGATGGAGGATATTGGGCCAACTAATTGACAGAAGCTTATAGCAAGAATATTCAGAAATTAAACAATTCAAAGGAGATATAAATATCATGGGAAAAAAAGTATTAGTAGATTTAACACATCCGT
>CAZFYP010000257.1:0-3772 GCA_964523535.1 uncultured Clostridia bacterium | reverse complement strand
CTATAACAGCATTCAAGCATCGTCAAATATCTCAATAAACAATGCTGTTCTAACGGCACCTATTTGTGGGACTATATCTAATATTGGCGCAGATGAAGGAGAAAAAAGCAGTGGAGCTGACATTACAATAATTAATACTGAATACTTTCTCATAGATACTATTGTATCGGGGAAAGTGGTTGGTGATATGGCTTTAAATGATGAGGTCAGGATTGTTTATGAAGAAACCGAGTTGATCGGAGTGATAAAAGAAATTAGTCCTGTTGGAATAAATGGAACGGATTCATATGGTGTAAAAATCGAAGTGGAAAATGCTAGTGATGTTCTAAAGATAGGATTCAGCGTAGATGTATATTATTCTGTAAATAAAACAGATAATCAAATTATTGTTCCTAAGAAATCAGTTTTAACAGATGTGTATGGAGATTATGTCTATGTATTAAATGATAACATAGCAGATAAAGTTTATATTGAGCAAGGCTTTACCAATAATGGATTTGTTCAAATAACAAGTGGTTTAAAGGAAGGCGATAATATTGTTATTGGAGGTCAGACACTCATTGCAGATGGTGATTTAGTCATCGTAACGGAAAATTAGGAGGAAAACATGAAAAAAATAATATGTTGTTTATTGATTGTATGCATCATGTTGCCATTGTCAGCTTATGCTGAAAGCAATACAGAAATGAGTCCTGACAAGACTGCATTAACACTTGATGATGTTGAATCAATAGCTATCGAAAACTCCCTGGATATAGATATTGCAAGAGCGATTGTGGAAAAATCCGAGGTGAATGTCAGGGATGAAGAAAAAATTTACGAAGACTACAAGGGCAACACCTTCAATATGGATATGGTGCAACAGATCAATGGGCTTATGATAATGAATGAAGAGAATTATAATATTGCTGTTATGCAGCTTGAACTTGACGAAAAAAACATAATGTTCACAGAGGATAAAATAAAAATCGAAGCCATCAATTACTATTATGATGTTATTTACAAAAAGGAAAATGCATCAATAAAAGAAATGATGCTTAAAATAAACAAGGATAAACTGGATGAACTTAATTTGAAGTATGAACTAGGTAATGTTGCAAGTGTTGAATTGGAAAAGGCGGAAAATAATTATAAGAATGTATTAATGGATTATGAAGATGCCTTGATGGATTACGACTTTTCAATAAAAAATTTGAATGCGTTTTTAGGATATGATTACGAGACTGAAACAGAAGTGATAGGAAATTTGACATGTGAATATTTTTCTACAGAATTGGCTGTACAAGAAATGATCGAAAACGCTAAAGATAACAGCTACTCATATCAATCAGCAGTATTAAATTTACAAAAAAAGAGGATTTTTAGTGAGTACACTCATAGTGGTACCTATTTAGGTAAAGAAGCTCTAGCCGATACCATAATTGCTGAGAGCACTACGTTAAATATAGCTAAAGACATTGAACTGTCGATATACCAGACACTCAATGATTTTGTAAAACTGGAAAACAACATCGACAGATATACAAGAGAATTACAGCAGATAAAAAACACAATAGAAATGAAAGAGACCAAATACACAATGGGTCTAATATCATCTGATGAGCTAGATATTGAATATAATAATCTGCAGCAATCAAATCTTAATTTGTCAACAGCTAAAAAGAACTATTGTATTAAGAAAATTGAGTTTCAAAATATGATAAAGTAAAAATTCATCATATTTCAAATATAACATCAAGTCTAGCGGTAAAATGTCAAGAGGAGAATAGCTAGCTATTCAATAGAAAAGGCAAAAAAACGCAAAAAATCACAACACCTGAACAAGCCTCTAAAAAAACTGCAATTTTTAAAGGCTTTTAAGGCACCTACCTAGTAGGTGGAATATATAACTTGTTGGTGTCGAGCAGGGCATACACCAGCCGAACCAACTTTCTTGCAGTTAATGCGAGAGCGCGTTTGTGTTGATGCTTCAGGACTTCCTTATACTTGGACAAGTAAAAGCGTCTAAACTCAGTATCGTGCACACGTACTTTGTTAGTAGCTTCCAAGATGTAATATTTTAAATATTTGTTGCCTGACATTATCAAGCGCGTATGATCCTTTTCAAAGGCACCAGATGCATGTTTGGTCCAAGCAATCCCAGCATACTTGGCAAGAGATGCATGGTTCTTGAAACGGTGTATATCGCCAATTTCAGCGATTATACCAGCACTGTAAACAGGGCCGATACCTGGGATGCTTGATAAAACATCCGGAAAAAGATCCATGTAAGACGAAATAGCTTCATCAAGCTCTTTGATTTGCTTCATAAGAGACTTGATGCCAACAAGCCTAATGGCTAGAAGTTGATTTACAGAATTGTTGACAGTCTTAGAAAGCCGATAAGAGCTTCTAGCAGCCTTTTTAAGATCAAGAGCAACCTGTTCCGGGTCCTTAAAATGGTTCTTACTTTTTTTAACTACGAAATCAGTAAGGTCTTCTAAGGTCATGGATGCAATATCATCAGTGGAAAAGAACTCAGTTAAAACAGCTAATGAAGTAGCCCCCATGGTATCTGAAAAGATTTTGAATGATTCAAGGGATGAAAATTTGTAGAATGCAGTATCAAGAAAACGGGTCTTCTCCCTGCTGATGTTTTGAGCCACCTGGAACCTCGCACGAGTTAGCGTCCTGAGAGCTATTTGTTTTTCATCAAGGTTAACTTCATTTGCAATACGACCAAAGCGAAGAAAATCGGCAATTATCAGTGTGTCGATGTGGTCGGTTTTCGGCAATTCAGGATAAGACTCCTTGAACTTGGCAATTTGCCTGGCGTTAAGGATCCTGACGCTTAAGTTAAACTTTTTCAGAAATTTATCAGTGCGCAAGAAGGTAGCTATATGGTCAGCGTAGATGGAAGTAGATTCCATTCCGATGGATAACTCGGTGAAATCATTATCTGTAAGAATTTTCTTGAGTTTGTCAAGGATGACAAGTGCACCATCCTGGTCATTGGGAACAGAAAAGACCAACAAAGTATCACCGGAAGAATTGAGGAAACGAACTGCATTGGATTTCTTACTTACGTCTATACCTACAAAAAGAGTGTTCATGTAGATCACCTCCTTTTCGAATGGATTTAGAAACCAATAAAACAATGCCCAAGTACTTGCAGCAACGACACCCTCGCATATACGAATAAGCTCCTACATGAACGTGCACGGACCTCCCTGCAACGAGGTGTTCAAACTTAGGAGAAAACAGCTAGCGGTTAGAGGAAAACAAACAAGCTTGGGGAACAGACTTTATAAGAATATACCAAAAGGCAAAACATGGAGCGACTGAACAAACCTTAATGGTTTCCATATTTACTATTATAGATCATGGGCATTGTCTTTGGTATGAAGAATAAAGAGTAGAGGTAAGGCTACTCAGATATCCTTACATTACTATTATACGAGGAGATTATAATGAAGAAAAAGATGGTAACAACTGTAATGATTTTAGTACTTCTTTTGAGTGCCTGTACTCCAGTTAAAGAAGAAGGAACTGACAAGGATTCTGAATCTATTCAATCAGAATATAATGTAGATAATGAAACTAGAGAGAAAAATCATAATGATGGTGAAAAACGAGGTAAAGAGCATGTAGATGGTGAAACTCACCAAAAATGTGACAAAGAAATAACTGAATAAAGAATAAATTCAAATGAATTACAAATAAAACTAAAATCCTCCATAAAAGTAATTAACAGTCTAAAGTTAATTAGAATAATGGAGGATTTTTTAAGCGG
>CAZFYP010000256.1:2244-3777 GCA_964523535.1 uncultured Clostridia bacterium | reverse complement strand
AGTTTATCTGTTTTTATCGACATAGCTCTTCCACCAGTTCCTCTATCAGTATTATGTCATCAGACAGGTTTATTCCTTCGTTTCTAAGGTTGTGTGCAAGTTCAGTCACCTGAGGCACGTCCAGTCCAAATTCCTTTATTTGTTCTATATTCTTGAATACTTCCTTTGGTGTGCCTTGAAGCTGGACCTTTCCTCCATCCATTACAACAACTCTGTCAGCCTGTACAGCTTCATCCATATAATGTGTTATGAGAAGTATTGTCTTTTTTTCTTCATTGTTTGGCATTTTAATTGTATCCATTACCTCGCTTCTTCCCGATGGGTCAAGCATTGCTGTAGGCTCGTCAAGTATTATACAATCAGAATTAAGTGCAAGTACTCCTGCAATGGCTATTCTTTGCTTTTGTCCTCCCGACAAGAGATGGGGAGGTCTTTTTCTGTATTCATACATATCTACAGCCTTCAGGGAATCGTCTACGAGCTTTCTTATTGTCTCAGGCTCTATCCCTTGATTTTCAGGTCCAAAAGCAACATCCTCTTCCACTATGGTTGCAACAAGCTGGTTATCAGGGTTTTGAAAGACCATTCCAGCAGTCTGTCTTATCTCCCACAGTTTATCATCATCCCTTGTATTCATATCCTTGACAGTAATGTTACCTTCCGTAGGAAGCAGCAGTGAATTTATAAGCTTTGCAAGAGTTGATTTTCCCGAGCCATTATGTCCCAGTATTGCAACAAATTCACCATTTTCAATATTAAGACTCACATTATCAAGTGCCAGTCTCTTATCTTCCTCACTGTATTTAAAGCTTACATTTTCTATTTTTATTATTGGATCCATGTCCTTCTCCTTAAGCAAAATCCCCTATGTTTAAAATCTTTATAAATACCATCTACACGATTCTGAAAACATGATTCAGCTGATATTTATAAATATTTCAAGCTTGTCTTTTCATTACTTGAACTTTTGTTTTACAACATATTCAAGAATAACCCCCTTGCAGTGAAATGTCAATCAGTTATTGCAGTTTTTTATGTTTAAGCCTTAAATATGTAAAAGGATTAAGCAGACACGATTGCTGCTTAATCCTTGATGTTTACACTGTTTACACTAATTCAATTATTACCATTTCAGCACCATCGCCTCTACGTGGTCCTAACTTTAGTATTCTTGTGTAACCGCCATTTCTATCTTCATATTTAGGAGCTATATCTTCAAAAAGTTTTGCTACTACATTCTTGTCATATATGAATGAAAGTGCTTGTCTTCTAGCATGAAGATTTCCTCTTTTACCAAGAGTAATCATCCTGTCAGTAAACTTTCTTACTTCTTTAGCTCTTGTCTCTGTAGTTTGAATTCTTCCGTTTTCTATCAAGCTGGCTGTCATATTTCTAAGCATAGCCATTCTTTGATCAGACGGACGATTCAGTTTCCTGTATTTACCCATACTTAACCTCCTTTACCTCAGATTAATTATCAGATGTTTTCAGATGCTGTCCCAATTCTGCTATCTTCTTCTGAACTTCTTCAAG
>CAZFYP010000256.1:0-2144 GCA_964523535.1 uncultured Clostridia bacterium | reverse complement strand
GGAATCGCTGAAAATTCATGCAAAATTCCTTGAATATTGATTGATGTAACTGCTGCTCCAGGCAATGAAGACAACAGGATTCTTCTTAAAGAATTACCCAAAGTTGTAGCGAAACCTCTTTCAAGAGGCTCCAATACAATCTTACCATACGTCTTGCTTTCGTCTTGTTCCACTAAGGTGATATTTGGTTTTTCAATTTCTATCATCCAGAAACCCTCCTTCGAATTTTTAGTTTTGAGGATGGTTTTACTTAGAATACCACTCTACGATCAAGTGTTCTTCTATTGGCAGCTCTATATCGTCTCTGCTTGGTTCAGCTATAACCTTACCTTGAAGGTTTTCAGCATCTACAGACAGCCATTGTGGAGCTGTTGCCTTGTGATTTTCAACTAAAGCTTTAAACTTAGCTGAAGCCTTGCTCTTCTCTCCAACTTCGATTACATCACCAACTCCAAGAAGCATTGATGGAACATCAGCTTTCTTTCCGTTGATTTTGAAATGTCCGTGAACTACAAGCTGTCTAGCTTCCGCTCTTGAAGTTGCAAGTCCAAGTCTGAATACTATGTTATCAAATCTTCTCTCAAGTATCTTAAGAAAGTTTTCACCGGTAACACCTTGTTGCTTGGAAGCCATGTCATAATATTTATTGAACTGTCCTTCCAATACTCCGTAATATCTTCTTACTTTCTGCTTTTCTCTTAACTGCACACCGTGGTTTGTCAGCTTGGTTCTTCTTTGACCATGCTGACCAGGTGCGTAATTTCTTCTGCTAAGAGCACATTTATCAGTATAACATCTATCTCCTTTGAGATAAAGTTTTGTACCTTCTCTTCTGCAAAGTCTACATACTGGTCCAGTATATCTTGCCATTAATTACACCTCCGTTCCTAATTAAACTCTTCTACGTTTTGGTGGTCTACAACCATTGTGTGGAATTGGTGTAACATCCTTTATTAGGCTTACTTCCAATCCTGTCGCCTGAAGTGATCTGATAGCTGCTTCTCTACCAGCTCCAGGGCCTTTTACATATACTTCAACTGTTTTCAATCCATGTTCCATTGCCTTCTTGGCAGCTTCTTCTGCAACCATAGAAGCTGCGAAAGGAGTAGACTTTCTTGAACCTTTAAAGCCCATCATTCCTGCACTAGCCCATGAAATAGCATTACCACGTACGTCAGTCAAAGTAACTATAGTATTATTGAAAGTTGAATGGATATGAGCCTGACCTCTTTCAATGTTCTTACGTTCTTTTCTTCTAACTCTGGTAGCTTTCTTTTGTACTTTTTTAGCCACTTAAGTCCCTCCTAACTATTTCTTCTTTCCTGATATTCTTTTTGGACCTTTTCTAGTTCTAGAATTATTCTTTGTGTTTTGTCCTCTAACAGGAAGTCCTCTTTTATGTCTCAATCCTCTGTAGCAGTTAATTTCTTTCAATCTCTTGATGTTCATTGCTACTTCTCTTCTCAAGTCTCCCTCTACAGGTATCTTGTCTATTTCGGATCTCAATTTACTTACTTCTTCTTCAGTCAAATCTTTGACTCTAGTATCATGACTGATTCCAGCTTCTGCTAAAATCTTTTGTGAAGTTGATTTTCCTATACCGAAAATATATGTCAAACCAATTTCCACTCTCTTATCTCTTGGTAGGTCTACACCAGCAATTCTGGCCATTAAGACTACACCTCCTACAATTAGTATTTAGCCGCGGTACTTTATTGTTAACCCTGCTTTTGTTTATGCTTAGGGTTTTCGCATATCACCATTACTTTACCTTTTCTTTTGATAATCTTACATTTTTCGCAAATAGGCTTTACTGATGGTCTAACTTTCACTGTAATACCTCCTTACTACTTTTTTCTCCAGGTGATTCTGCCCTTGGTCAAATCGTACGGTGACAATTCAACAGTAACTTTATCGCCCTGTAGAATTCTTATATAATTCATTCTCAGCTTACCAGAAATGTGAGCCAAAATCTCGTGTCCATTCTCCAGTTTCACCTTGAACGTTGCATTTGGAAGAACTTCTACTACTTTACCTTCTAATTCAATTAAATCTTTCTTTGACATTAGTTTTTTAACCCCCATTCTGTGTTATATTTGGACATTATAAGGCTCCAATAACCTTCTTATGTATGCATTGTTTAA
>CAZFYP010000255.1:0-3799 GCA_964523535.1 uncultured Clostridia bacterium | reverse complement strand
AATGCAGGAGGTTCCATAACAGGTGGTATAATTAGAAACAATATCAACCTTGTAGGAAGAAAGAGGGAACTGAATGAAATGGAGGACCTTTCCAGGAAGATAGTCATAGAAGGAAAGGATGAAGCTTATAGAAACAAGGGCTTAACAGATACGATTCAAGAGCTTGATGCAAGAAGTCAGAAAATAAGGGATTCTCTGAATTATATTGATGCCAATATAAAAAATGGAATACTTGAAAGCAGGTACCTGAAAGATGAACTCGAGAGAATACAGTCCGGCAAGGACAAATTGAATGAAGACTTTGAATTTTTGAAGATTGAGAGAAGTAATTATATATCGGAGAAAGACAATAGGATTCTGGAACTGGATGAATATAAGGATAAAATACAATCGATAGAAAAAGAACTAGAAGAAAGCAATAATATATATAAGGATTCTGTTGAAGGACTGGAAATCAGGCGTACAGGTATTACAGATTTAAAAATCAGAATATCAGAACTATTGAATAAAAAGGAAAACTCCTTTAATGAAGCTATTAGTTTTGAAAAAAGAATTGTTTCTGAAAAAAACACTGCTGAAAACAGCAGTGAAATGATTGGAAAGAACAATGAGCAGATAAGAATACTGGCTTATGAATCTTCTTCCATAGAAGAAAGAAACAAAATTTTATCAGATAAGGTGAACTCCCTTAATATCAAACTGGCAGAAAACAGGGCTCTTAAGAAGAAGAATCAGGAAATCCAGTATGAAATACAAAAAAGTATCAATGAAGAAACAAAGCTTATAGGAGAATTGGGGATTGAAAATAATTCTATTAAATCAAGGATTGAATTAACAGAAAACAAAATAGTATCAATATCTAATCAGATGTGGGAAGATTATGAAATGAGTTATGCCATGTGTTGTGAGTTTAAAAATGAATCAATAAGCATGACAAAACTGAAAGAAACCGTTAGAAAATCCAAAAGGGCAATAAAGAAGCTTGGAAATATTAATATAGGATCAATAGAAGAATATAACTCAGTGTCCGAGAGGTATAAATTTCTTGTGAAACAGAAGGATGATCTTGATAAGGCAAAAGAAAAGCTTAACAAGGTAATTGGTGAACTTACATACAAGATGAAAAAACAGTTTAGTGAAGAATATGGAAAAATAAGAGAACAGTTCAAATCGGTATTTGTAAGTCTCTTTGACGGAGGAAAGGCCGATATAGTCATGTCGGATGAAAGTGATATGTTGAATAGTGATATTGAAATATATGCACAGCCGCCTGGGAAAAAGTTAAACAAGATTTCATTGATGTCAGGTGGAGAAAAGGCTATGACAGCAATAGCTCTGTTATTTTCAATACTTAGAATAAATCCAACTCCTTTCTGTATACTTGATGAAATTGAAGCGGCTCTAGATGATGCCAATGTATACAGGTTTGCAGCATACCTTAAGGATTTTTCAAAGGAAACACAATTTTTAGTTATTACACATAGAAAGGGAACCATGGAATTTGTTGATACCCTGTATGGAACTACCATGGAAGAACAGGGTGTTACAAAGCTTGTATCCATGAAGCTTTCAAATTATGATATGTAGGAGGTAATATGGCAATTAATATTTTTAAAAAATTTACAGACGGACTAAAGAAAACAAAGGATGAGTTTGCGTCCAAGATCGATAGTGTATTTAGCATGTACACTAAAATCGATGATGATCTTCTGGAGGACCTGGAGGATATTCTAATAGGGTCTGATATTGGAGTGGAATCGACAATGGATATCATCGAATATTTGAAAAACTGCGTCAAGACTGAAAAACTCAAAACACCTGATGAAATAAAGGTTAGGCTTAAGGAATATCTGAAGGAAATTATTCATACAGATGATGAAAGTGATGATTCAAATATGAAGACACCCACTGTGATTCTTATAATAGGTGTAAATGGTGTAGGAAAGACGACTACTATCGGCAAGCTCGCAAACAGATATAAGTCCATGGGAAAAAATGTACTGGTAGCTGCAGGGGATACATTTAGGGCAGCAGCAGTTGAGCAGCTCCAGATTTGGTGTGACAGGGCGGATGTGGAACTCATAGCCAACAAGGAAGGTAGCGATCCTGCTGCCGTAATATTCGACTCGGTGCAGGCTGCCAAGTCAAGAAATGCAGATGTACTGATATGTGATACTGCTGGAAGACTGCACAACAAGAAAAATCTAATGAATGAGCTCAATAAGATTTTCAGGGTGGTGGACAAGGAATATGTAGCTGCATTCAAGCAGGTTTATCTTGTAATAGATTCTACAACGGGTCAAAACGGCATAATCCAGGCAAAGGCTTTCAAGGAAGCAGCGGATATTGACGGGATAATACTTACAAAGCTTGACGGTACTGCCAAAGGTGGTATAATTGTGCCTGTTCAGAGGGAAATAGGAGTTCCTGTTAAGTATGTGGGACTTGGTGAGCAGATAGATGATTTGCAGCCTTTTGATTCAAATAAATTTGTTGATGCAATATTTGAATAAACTATTGACAAGTGCAGTATAATACATTACAATAATTACTTGTCAAGGTAAAAACTTTACAGGTGGTTTGTGTATGTTGGATAAATACGAAAGAATAGGCAGATTATACGATTACTATTCAAATTTATTAAAGGATAAACACAAGGATGTTTTGGATCTTTACTATTTCCAGGATTTAAGTCTGGCAGAAATATCAGAGATATTTGACATGTCAAGACAGGGAGTTCATGATCTTCTGAAAAGAGCTGAAGGAAACCTGGAAAGCTATGAAAAAAAACTTGGTTTAATAGACAGGAACAACAGTATTAGAGAAAAACTTGAACTGTTGAAAAATAATATAAACGAGAAGGATTATGACCAAAGGTATATAACAAGTATACTTGACGGTCTGATTGATTCTCTGTAGGTGATAATATGATATTTGAAAGTTTGTCTGATAAGATTCAAGGGACGTTAAACAAACTGAAGGGCAAGGGAAAATTAACTGAAAAAGATATCAACAGTGCTATGAGGGAAATAAAGCTATCACTTTTGGAAGCTGATGTAAACTTCAAGGTGGTTAAGGATTTTATAAAGACTCTCAAGGAAAGGGCTCTTGGCTCTGAAGTTATGGAAAGTCTGACTCCCGGACAGCAGGTTGTAAAGATAGTAAATGAAGAAATGATTAAGCTTTTGGGAGAAAGTGAGTCTAAAATAGATTTCTCTGATGACATAACAGTTATTATGATGTGTGGTCTTCAGGGGGCCGGTAAAACAACGACTTCAGGTAAGCTTGCGCTAAAATTCAAAAAGCAGAACAAAAGACCGCTAATTGCGGCTTGCGACATATATAGACCGGCTGCCATAAAGCAGTTGGAAGTGGTGGGTAATGGCATAGAAGTTCCCGTATTCAAGATTGAGGGAGAAAAAAATGCTGTAAAAATTGCCAAGGAAGCATATAAGGAAGCAAAAAGGAAGGGCAATGACGTATTGATTCTGGATACTGCAGGTAGACTTCATATCGATGAATCTTTGATGGAAGAACTGCAGCAAATAAAATCAAGTTTGAACCCTAGAGAAATTTTATTGGTGCTGGATTCCATGACAGGTCAGGATGCTGTTAAAATAGCAGAAGCATTCAATTCCACCATGGAGATTTCAGGTGTTATTTTGACCAAGGTCGATGGGGATGCCAGAGGTGGCGCTGCATTATCATTAAGAGCTGTAACCAGCAAGCCCATAAAGTTTGTTACAACTGGTGAGAAGATGTCGGACCTGGAACCTTTTTATCCGGACAGGATGGCATC
>CAZFYP010000254.1:2301-3816 GCA_964523535.1 uncultured Clostridia bacterium | reverse complement strand
GTCGTATCCACTCTGACATCCGTCCATGCCCCAACATTGATGCCATGCTGGATTTCTGCCAGTGACAAATAATGATTCCCACCACAGGATATCGGTATATTGGTCTTTCTTCTCAGATCCGCGTAGCCTTCCAGATCAGTATCAGACAATGGTGCTTCAAACCAGTCCCAATCATACTCCTCAAGTAGCTTGGCCATTTTGTATGCCTCTTCACGGTTATATTGTGCATCCGGATCAAAGCTAAATCTCATATCGGCATTAGCAAACTTCTCTTGAATGACTTTAACCAATTCATAGTCTTCTTTGAAGCTTGTATATGGATGTATCTTCATGGCCTTGAAACCTTTATCAATACATTTTTCAATAAATTCTATATACTCTTCATTGGAGTCAAGCAATGGACTCGATGCATAAGATAAGATTCTGTCTCTTGCGCCACCTAACATCTGATACAAGGGCATATTTGCATATTTTGCTCTAAGGTCCCACAATGCTATATCTATAGCCGATATTGACTGTCTTGGAATGACTGTAGGTCTTTTTGCCAATAAATTCCATATTTCCTGACTATTGAGTGCAGATTTGCCAATTAGCTTGGGAATATACAATCTGATTGTTTCACCTATTGACAAGTCAAAATGATTCTCTGTATAAGATATTGTTGCTCCTATACCTTCATAGCCATCTTCTGTTGTTATTTTAACGATTGTGTTTGTCGTAAAGATATCATCCAAGTAACTGGCCCATCGTGGTCTATCCTGATTCTCGTCACCTGTTATGAATATCTCAACTTTTTCAATAGTCAAAGCTTTCATGATTTACCTCTCTTTCTTTAAGTGACATATCGCTAACATGTCTTTAACATATTACTAATATATCACTAATATATTGCTCTGTCAAGCAACATTTTCCCTTTATTGATTTCAGTTCATAATCGGTCTGTAACATTTTGAAAAATGTCAGACTATTAAAAAAAGCACATAAGATTATGTGCTTTTAAATGCTTGATTCAGTTTTCCCTATTGTTCTTACCAGACGCTCAATAGTGTCCAGAAGCTTTTCATTTGTATTGGCAGATTTTTCAATATCCCCTTCTGCTATTGCTCTCATGAGATCCACATGACCGTAGTTGATTTCCTCAATAAGTTTTTCATCAAGGTCATATTTCATATAGTATATTTTCCTTGATACGGAGTGAAGAGGAGCTATTGCATTGTATGCATATGGATTTCTTGAACACTTTCCTGAAAGCTCATTGAAACTGTCGTCAATTTCTATTGCATAGTCCTTATCCTTTTCCTTGGTGGCCTTGATATATTCTTCCGCCAGTTCCCTGAAAACTTTTCTCTCTTCCTGTGTAGCATACTTGGCAGCCCTTTTGGATATCATTACCTCCAAAGGTCTCCTAACTTCCATTTGTAGTATGAACTCCTCTATCCTGAATTCATTTATCATTATTCCTCTTCTGGGAATGACCGTTACAAGATAGGCATTTTCCAGAAGCTTGACCGCTTC
>CAZFYP010000254.1:0-2291 GCA_964523535.1 uncultured Clostridia bacterium | reverse complement strand
TATCAATAAGTTTACTCAGTTCAATTTCCGACCATACGCTTCCCGGTTCAAGCTCAAGAGTCACAATCATATTCTCAAGCTTTCCAAATGCTATTTCAACAAGACTTTTCTGTTCTTTTCCATGCTTGTATGTTTTTCCTAAGCTTTTCATATTATCCCCTCTTATCGTGATGTATTAATAATATATTAGCTTTTTTGGGGGGATTTGTCAATGATTCATAGCAGTTCCATCTCCAATAAGCACTTATAGGGATAGAATTCAACAAGGGCCACTCTTTCTACCGTAACTTCAAATGGTTCAAATATTTTCGTCAATAGATCTATCCCTATGGAATTTGTTTCTATATCCTCATTTACAATCATTGTACAATGCGGTGTCCATACCTTTGGCTTGTAATGGCCCCAGTAGTATTTCTTTATCTTGTGTTTTCTGATGTCATTATAGAGTTTATTGTGTATGTTTAATAGCTTTGGAGAAGGTTTGGGATTTAAAAATGTAACCCTGTCATTTCCTGGAAAAACTCCAACACTGGCAAAGTTCAACTTGAATTTTTCTAGATTTTCAAAATTTGAAACAACCAATTCCTTAAGTTTATCTATATGCTCCATCTCCTGGTAATATAAGGCAAGGGAAATATGAGGTTTCTTTCCATGAAGATGCATGAACTTACCACCCTTTCCATCATAAAGAATTTTCCAGTATCTTTTTATTATATCTTCACTTTCTTCATCAAAATGCAGTTCCACTGAATATCCCATAATAAAAATCCTCCCTTTATTAATAATTATATCATAAATGGGTATATTTTCATCATTTTATATGGAATAGTCAACTGTCAACTTACTTGCCTGTTATGAAGTTTTCCCTAGCAAGTATCTCCACAACCTTACTAATTCTTGATTCGTTGACCATCACAATTGGACCGGTACATCCCATACCGCTTTCCGCATATATTCCTAACTTCCTGAGAACCTTTACAGCATCTTCAAGATCCATTATGTCTATTCCGGATATCTGTCCAGTGACAACCTCTCTCTCAGGCTGTTTCAATTGGTCTTCACCATTCACACGAACCTTGTTGAGCTCAATTAAAATTTTGTCTAGACCTGCTTTTTTTGCCTCTTTATATTCCTCTTCTGAAATCTCTAAATTCCTTCCCCTGGCAACGGATACCCCGTATCTTATTGCATTTACGACTACAGGTGTTCCAGAAGCCCTTGAAAGTATAAGGATCTTCCTATTGTAGTTTTCTCCTATTCCCGGTCCGTAGCCATAACCTGCAGATTCATAACTGCCTCCCGTTGTATAGGAAGAAAACATCTTCATGAGAATATTTCCGGTCAAAGTATCGGCAACCATTACATCCACAGAACCGGTCAATAAATCATTCCCACGCATTATTAATCCTCTATCTGATCTTTGGGATTCTCCAAAATTTATATTGTAGCCATTATCATTAAGCTTTTTAAGGGCTATCTCGACCTGTCTTGCTCCATCAAGGTTTAGAATTCCAAGAGTTGGATATTCAATTCCTGTGGCCTTGGCTGCAATTATGCCGTTTATTGCATTTCTTATCATGGCTTCAATCCTGTTAGTTGCCGAGGTGCCTGTAGTTGTAGCTATGAACATTTCCTTTCCAAGTCCTGGAGTCACAACCTTCCCAACAGTGGATACACCTATTGGAAAGTTGTAGTGCATGGTGATACATCCGTCCAGGTATCCACTGTCAAGAAGCTCCTCCATCTTTATAAGCATTTCCTCTTCAGTATTTGCTTCATGTATTTCCAAATTCGTCGCTACAACTGATCCTATGAGCACTACTTCCAAATCTGATTCCTTTAAAGCTGCTATCTCTGCACCTTTTATTAGGTTTTCTATTCCATGTTCACTTCCAAGGGTTGTAAGACCAATTCTTGTTTTATCACCAAAATGTCCCATCTCTATTGCATCAGCAATTTCGAGGAAGATTTCACCGATTATTTTTCTGGTATTGTCAGTTTTCACTATAATACCCCCTAGCTCTTCAGAAGATGAGTGCCGAATTCCTTCATTGCTTCAGCTATCATCGACCTTATTTCATCTCTTGAAACTAATTCCTTCTTTTCTTCCATACCGCTGTTTCTTTCAATAACTACTGAAACTCCGTCAAAAAGATTTGTCATCCGACCGAGGAAAAGACTTCCCTTTCCAACTATCATTACCCTGTTAAGATTTCCTGTCGTAAGGGCGTCTTTACCTTTCCGGTCAAAACACCGGTGTGTTCATTGCGAAGCTTTTTGTACTGGCCGAA
>CAZFYP010000253.1:0-3853 GCA_964523535.1 uncultured Clostridia bacterium | reverse complement strand
GGAATGATCAATGAAGCAGAAGTGAACATGGAAGATGCTGTTAAGGCTCTTATAAAGATGAATTATAACTTCAAAGCAGCTGCTTATGAAGAAGACATCAATGACAGCTTCAGGAAAAAATCATCAGGGTCTAAGGGTAAAGGTAAGAGAAAACAAGCAAATCCTGAAAATTATGATAGATACTATATTCAAGTAGGAAGAAAGGACAAGGCCAGAGAAAGTGATATTCTCGGAGCCGTGGCCGGTGAATGTAAGATTTCATCTTCTGAAGTAGGTAAAATAGATGTTTATGAGACTTTTTCATTCTTCAATGTTGTAAAGTCAGAAAGAAAAAATATACTATCTAAGATGAAAAATGTTAAAATAAAAGGAAGAAAGGTCAGTGCAGAACTGACTAGAAAAAGAAAATAGCCGGTGATAATATGAAATTTGAATTGATTGCCCTTGACCTGGATGGAACCCTCCTGAACAGGGATAAGAAGATTGATTTAAGAACTGCTGATTATTTAAAAAAACTGAAAAAGAACAATGTTGACATTGTTATAGCAACTGGAAGAAGTCACTTTGATGCGGTGAAGCTTACTGAGGCCTTGGATTTTGATTTTGATATCATTTCCAACAATGGTTCTGTAACGAGAAAGGGAATAAGCCATGCTCGACTGGATTCTAATTATATCAAAAATAACGATTTCCAGAAGCTGGTTGTAAAATCACGTGAATATGACTTGCATCCAATTGTTTATGTAGACAAATTTGAAGATGATTTTGATATTGTCATAGAACAAAGACATGATTTTGTCGCATACAACGGTTATATGTGCAAGGCTGAGAGAAGATTCAGAAGGATGAATTTCAGTGAATACTGTGATGATGATATTCTGTCGGTTTGTTATACAGGTTCGCTGGAGAAGTTGAACAGCCTTAAAGATGAAGTGGTAAGCCTTTATCCTTCAACCTACAATACCGTTACTTCTGTAAACTTGAGTGTTGATGCTCTTCTTGAATTTCTTGATTTGAGAGGTTGTAAATGGGAGGCTCTCAACAGCTATTGCAGACTCAGGGAAATAGATAGAAACAATGTTGTATCTTTTGGTGATGATAACAATGATTTGGAAATGATAATGAATTCAGGTCTGGGTATTGTAATGTCTAACGGCACACAAAAGCTGAAGGACAGAGGAAACCTTATATCAGAATTCGATAATGATAATGGCGGGGTCTATTGTGAACTTGTCAAATTATTTGGAGAGATCAATGGATAGTTTATACTTTGAGTATTCAAAATATCTAAAAAATAAATATGGATGTAAGGTTTACAGGCTTCCGGTTAACATACCGGTAACCTGTCCTAACAGAGACGGTCTTCTGGGAACGGGAGGCTGTATTTTTTGTGGAGATGTCGGTGCAGGGTTTGAAATGCATGAAAACACCATGTCTGTCAGAAGCCAGCTTGAAAAGAACAAAGACTATATAGGAAAGAAATACAAGGCGGAAAAATTCATAGCCTATTTTCAGAATTATACAAATACTTATTTGAGTGTAGACAGGTTGAAGAAAAATGTTGAAAATGCCCTTATAGATGATGTTGTTGGTATTTCCATATCAACAAGACCGGACAGTATAAGTGAAGAACAGCTTCAGATGCTGGCGGAAATAAGGGACAGGGAGAATATCGACATTGAGATTGAACTGGGTCTTCAAACATGCAACTATAAAACTTTGAAAAAGATTAACAGGGGACATACTCTTGCGGAATTTATTGATGCCGTTCTAATGATCAAAAATTATGGATTTGAAGTTTGTGCCCATGTAATATTGAATCTGCCCTGGGATGACATGGAAGATGTAATTGAAAATGCCAAAATATTATCTGCTTTGAAGATAAAATTTGTCAAGATTCATTCCCTTTACATACTGAAAGACACTGTTCTTGGAAATATGTATGAAAATGATGAAATAAAAATGATAAAAAAAGACGAATATTTGGAAAGACTGGAAGTTTTTTTATTATATCTTTCACCTAATATAGTCGTCCAAAGACTTTTCGGAAGAGCACCCAAGGACAAAACGCTTTTTTCCAACTGGAGTAGCTCATGGAGAAAATTGAAAGATGAATTAATAGTCAATATGAAAGAAAATAATTCGTATCAGGGTAAACTTTTTAATTACCTAGGTGGAAAAGCTTTAAATATGAAAAAAAATTAACTGACTTACTAATAGAAAACCTTTTCCATTTGTGCTATAATAATAAAAAAGCAATGGAGGCGGTTAAGATGGTCAAGTTAGTTTGTGGTTCAAAAGGAACCGGTAAGACAAGAAAAATGATTGAGATGGGAAATGATTCTATAAGCACTGTCAAAGGTAAGGTTTTCTTTCTTGAAGCAAACAATAAGCACATATTTGATTTAAACCATGACATTAAGTACATTAATACAAAAGATTTTGGAATAGACAATCCAGATCAATTCCTTGGTTTTGCATACGGATTACTGGCAGCGGATTATGATATTGAACTGGTTTATATAGACGGGTTGTATAAGATTGCCAATATCGAAGTTGGAGATTTGGAAGACGTAGTTACAAAGTTGGAAACAGCGTCTGAAAAATTCGAAGTCGATTTTGTAATGAGTGTCAGCTTTGATGAAAATCAGTTGACTCCTGAAATGAAAGAATATATATTTTGATTTGCACAAATTAAAATATGGAAGGCACTTGAATAATCAGGTGCCTTTTTTGTTATTAAGAAATCTTTTGTTTGCTTTAAGGACTTATCTCTGATAGAATTTGTATGCAAACAAAGCGGCTTTGCCGTGGCATCCGTATGCGAGGTGTAAAATATGAAGCTGCCATTAAAATTTGAAAACAATATGAGAAAACTCCTTGGAAATGAGTATAAAGCATTTATGGACTCATTTGACCAAAAAAATATTAGAGGTATAAGGCGAAATTCTTTAAAAGTAAGTGAAGAGGAATTGATGAAGAAGATAAGCTATCTGGAAGATCGAGTACCATGGTGAAGGGAAAGCTACTATATAGACTGTGACAGCAGGCCTGGAAAGGATATATATTATCACTGCGGACTTTTTTATATACAGGAACCAAGTGCATCTTTGCCTGTAGAACTTTTAAATCCCTGTCCGGGAGATAAAGTTCTTGATCTTTGTGCCGCGCCCGGAGGAAAAACAACTCAAATTGGTGCAAAACTGAAGAACGAGGGACTGATAATTGCAAATGATGTAAATAGAAAAAGGTTGTTGTCTCTCAAAAGGAATATTCAGTTGTTTGGAATTACAAATACCATAGTTACCAATGAAACTGCTCAAACACTGAAAAGAAATTTTGAAAATTATTTTGATAAAATTCTGGTAGATGCTCCTTGTTCAGGAGAAGGAATGTTCAGGAGAGATGAAAAAACGAAAAACAGATATTCGACTTATGAAGATAACAAGTTTACAGATATACAGAAGGAAATACTTGACCATACAAAGGACTTGTTGAAACCTGGAGGGGAAATGGTATATTCCACATGTACATTTTCTACAGAAGAAAACGAGGAAATCATTGCTGAATTCCTGGAAAACAACAGTGATTTTGAATTAATTGACGACTTGGGTTTACATAATGTTAGGAAGGACTTGTCAAAAGGTCTGTTGGGACTTGATGGGGCTTTCAGAATATGGCCTCATACAGCAAAAGGAGAAGGTCATTTTGCTGTAAAGTTAAGAAAAACTGATGGTTTCACATCAACTACTGTAAATGAAAAAAGCAGAGTAAGGCAAAGTGATGAAATTGACTCTTTAAAGGCTTTTGTAGAAGAAATGGGCCTAGATATAAGTTCCTGGGACTTAACCTT
>CAZFYP010000252.1:1554-3856 GCA_964523535.1 uncultured Clostridia bacterium | reverse complement strand
CTGACCAGAAGATTACTCCTATGGATCTTGTGGGTACGGACGATATGTATAATACAGCTGTAAAGAATATGGCTAAACTTCTTCAAAGTCTTGATGAAGACGGGGAGCCTAATGCAGGTATAACAATTCCTGATGAAACTGCAGAAGCTTTTGATGAAGCTGTAGAGGAAATGGAATTGAAGGAAATCAACTTCTATGATAGCGAAGAGGTTAATGAACTCCTTGCTTTGACAGATGAAAAACTTGATGGAGATTTGAATATAGTGTCTGAAGCTGAAGCACTTGACAATCTTGAAAAAGGTACTGGAAGCAGTGTAGTAAGGAAGAATGTTTCCAAAGCATCTGATTATGAAAATACCAAGGCTAAGCTTGAATTTGGACAGTTTTATGTACCGGCACAGAAAGCGAACGGTGATCCTGTTAAGCTTGAGTATTATGAGACAGTAATTGATGAATTTGGAAAAGCAACTGAAGAAGAAAATCTTATTATGGTAAGAGACAAGGTTAAGCCTCTTGTTTCATGTTATACTCAGTTAGTAGATGAATCAGGAGCCGAGGATATTATAGCGGCAATATCCAGAGATGAAGGGGAAACATGGAAAACAACTAACCTTTCAAAATCTGCCGATAAGTCGTCATTTACCCTTGCAGACGGAACTGAGTTCATGGGTGATACCCACAAGCCCCAGATAAGGCTAAGGGGAAACTATGTACTTTGCGTATGGACCTCCAAATATGCCAAGTCGGGAAATCCCACCTATGCCATAAAAATCGATGACGAGTATTCAGAAGACTATTATCCATATGATGATGATTATTATGAGGAAGATATATGGGGAGTATCAGGACCTCAAAGATCTTGTGATTATTCTGAGGAACATCCTGATGTAGGAGAATTGCCATATAGTGTTGTGTGGGCATGCAGGGGAGTAATCGATGAAGAAACCGGCGATGTAACATGGTACAAGCCTGAAAGACTTACCTCCGGTAGAAGGGATGCAAACCAGATAATGATGAATGGTATGGAAGGCGCCGGATTCGGTGTTACATGGCAGGAAGACCCTGAAGGATTGAGACCTGGTGAAAATGCAGGCCCTGGAGAAGGTTGGAGTGGAGCTACAACCAACCATAAGACAGATATATGGTATTCATATATCCTTTGGGAAGATTTCGCAGAGATTGATGAAAATTTTGAATCCAAAGGGTCAGCACAATACAAGGTAGAAGAGGACGAAGAGGACGAAGAGCTCAGGGGAAGACTAAAGGCATTGGTACCTATGAAACTTCCAGTTAGAATGTCTGACAACGATAATCTCAATACTGACAATATGCAGCTTGCCATCTTAAATGATTCAATTGAAGCCTCTACAACTACTGGTTCTGCTATCAAACTGAGTGAGCTTCCTGATGAGGAAGGTACATGGGTAGATGTTGACGATTTAAGTATAGATGATTTGAGTAATGCTGTTGAAATAATTGACGACAAGATGCAAGGAACCCATCAATACGGTTATGTAGACTTGTCAACCTATTATTCATATTACTCAGGACCTGTAATAAGTGACGCTCTTTACTATGAAAGAAATCAACAAGATGAAGCCAAGTATATTGCCATAACATCAGACGATAGACTTATGGATGGAAATACAGGAGCATCAAGACCAAATATCATGATGCAGAAATACATGAAGAAAGATGGAACCTACAGTGCCTGGGTTACTATTTGTTATGAAGAGACAAAGGGTGTCGGAGCAGGACCACCGGATGATATGGGATCCACAACTTCTGATGAAGCAATTACTCTGGAGACAGAAGCTCTTGACGGAGATGTTGACACTTTAGCTTCGGCTACAACCACTAGCGAAGAAGCTGTTGAAGAAGTGTCTGAAGAATCTGATGTCAAGGGAAACAGCAGCGATAATGGTAAGAGTGGAAGAAGCGATGCAAGTGAAGAAGAATCGGACCTTGACGATGAAGTTGACACTACAGCTTCTGCCACTACATCTACTGAAGAGGCTTCCGACAGTAGTGATTCAAGCGGTACAGGTCAGGGCAGCAGCGATGGAGTAGGAGAGCAGAAGGGTAAAAGTTCATATGTTGCAGATGAAGGAAAGAATGTTATATATCACACTTTTGATCTTTCACAGCCAGACCTTGTAAGTGCTGGAACAATCATAAATCCAAATATTGTTATTGACATCAAGGATGGAGAAGTAGATGAAAATGGAAATCCAATCACAGATTTAGAGGACTGTGCTGAATATGAATACTATGCAAGTAAATATGCGGCATGGTATAGGGA
>CAZFYP010000252.1:0-1454 GCA_964523535.1 uncultured Clostridia bacterium | reverse complement strand
TGGACTCAGGATGAGACTAACCTTGACGATGACTCTTGGGAAAATCCAAATGACGATGCCAGGGCCCACAGGGGAATATTGAGAGGAGATATGCTGGCCATAGCTCTTGACTATACTCCAAACTGGGCTGCAGCAAGAAACGGCAACGATAATTATGACCTCTATCTGAGACGTTCCTTTACTGGAGGTCAGGATTTCACTACAAATCCTGAAGGAAAAGAGATATACGAAGTAGATGGAGAAATATATTCTGTTAAGCATACTGAAATCTTCAAAGTTGGACTTGGAACGGGAGAGGGTAGTCAGGATAGGGATGAAGATGTGGTAATGAAAGAGTTTGTAGATACATACTACAAACCTGGTGAATTCGAGCCTATGAGAAACCTTTCATTGTTGCCAAACAATAAGACGTCAGTTATAGAGCCTAGACTTGTTGGAGGTCAGGGTACAATAGTAGATTCACCATATGATCCATATAATGAAGATAATTACGATTTTTATGAAGAATATTATGGTGCAAGTGTCTTTGCTGGAATGGATAAATCAGAAATCTACTATGAGGACAAGCGTAACACTGATATGTTTTGGGTAACTTACGGTACTTCTACAAATCCTGCCAAGGGTTCTACTGAACTTAAGGAACCGATGGATCTTTACTACAGTTATACAACAGACTTTGGGGAAACATTCCATGAGGTAACCAAGACAATAAATCCCGACAGTGAAGGCAATAATGCAGGTGAAACTAAAGTGACTTGGGACTGGCTTGCCAAGGATACGGGACAGAAGGAGGCGGCCCAGGCTGAATGTCAGATAAGAATGCCTGCCGACGGGTCTGCATTATATGCAGTCTGGAATGAATCCGGAAACAACGGCAGTGATGTAATGTTCAGAAGGATTATGCCTGGTGGCATTAACATTCAAAGTGTTATTGAAGAGATTGATGAAACTGCACCTGTGATTCTTGTTGAAGGAATACAGGATGGTGAAATTGTCAATGAAGATGTAACTTTGGATATAGGACTCAGTGAGCTGGGAACATTTACAGCAGAACTTACAAGTGATGGATCAACAATCCTTGTAGAAGATGAGATTACCATTGAAGCAGGTAGTTCAAAGCGTGATTATAAACTTAAGATTACAGCTGAAGACCTGTCAGGAAACAAGGGTGAGAAGGAAATATCATTTACAGTTGACGGCAGGGTACCCAATATCAATATATTTGGTGTCAAGAACAACATGCATTCACAAAACTATATCGAACTCCAAGTCAGTACTTCAGGTGAGAGCGAGGTTATAATACTTAAGAGAAACGGTAAATATGTAGATGTTGCAAGTACTGCATTGCTGACTGAAGAAGGCGACTATGAGCTTGAGGTAATATCGGAAGAAGATGGAAATGTTGCCAAGTCAAACGTTAAATATACAATAGACCGTACAGCACCAGGTATTAC
>CAZFYP010000251.1:0-3869 GCA_964523535.1 uncultured Clostridia bacterium | reverse complement strand
AGACCCCATTATACAAGGTTCTTGTAAAGGACAAGAAATTAACCTCAGGAGTAAAGGATATACTCCACAAACCATTCATTGCAGAGGATACGATTACTGTTAACAAGCTATTTTTCATGATGCAGAGAACCAAGAACCATATGGCTATATTGGTAAACCATGAAGGTACCATTACAGGAATAATTACCATAGAGGATCTCATTGAGGAAATCATGGGTGAAATTTACGATGAGTTCGATAAATAGGGAAGTTAAATAAAAAATACTCCCATATATGATAAACATTTTTATCATATATGGGAGTGTATTATTGGAGGGTTTAATATGAATTATTTCTCGTTTTCATCGACCCAGCATTTGGCATCTATTACTGAATCAAGATTGGGTATGCATATATTTGTGGAGGGTTCAAATATGCACATGGTCTGCAATGCTTCGGGAGGATTGCAGCCTACTATATTTATATAATTATTGTTGTTCACAATATTCACATCCTTAAAATTTCTTCCATGCCTATATTATACACTAAATGATAATGATTGTCAATTAATAAAATGTGAAACAATCTTTGGTTGAAAAATACAGGTATTTGTATTAATATTAAGGTATGATTTTTTTGAGCTTGGCTGGAATACAGGCTAATATAGATAATGCAGCAATGCTGCTTTTGGAGGTAAAAATGAGTATAGAAAGTGTTAAGAAACAATTTGAAGAGGAAAATCTTTCCCTTGAAGTTATAGAGATGGATACATCAACTGCTACAGTTGAACTTGCGGCACAGGCTCTTGGAGTAGAGCCTGCAAGAATTGCAAAGACAATGGCAATCAGACTCAAGGAAAAGGACATACTTCTTCTTGCAAAGGGAGATTTAAAACTGGACAACAGAAAATTCAAGGACCAGTTCAAGCAAAAGGCAAAGTTTGTAGGATTCAATGATGTGGAAGATGCTACAGGACATCCTGTTGGTGGAGTATGCCCCTTCGGCCTAGAAAAGGACCTTGAAATATACCTTGATGAATCACTGAAGGTGTTTGATTTTGTCTATCCGGCAGGAGGAGGACCAAACACTGCAGTGAAGATAGATGTGGATTACCTGGCGGAAGTTACAAAAGGAGCCTGGGTAGACGTGTGCAAGTAAATGGGGAAGAAATACCTAGCCATTATGGCAAGCCACAGAAGGAATAAATTTACTGAGAAATATATGGACAAGTATATCGAAGAATTGCTGGAGGACGGTCACCAGGTTGAAAAGATAAATCTTATGGATTATAACATCAGCTTGTGCAAGGCCTGCGGATACTGCAGCAAAAACTATGGAAAGTGCTGCATTGACGATGATATGCAAATCCTTTATGAAAAGCTCAGGAATCACAGGAATTTCATATTTGCATCACCGGTGTATTTCAATACAGTAAGTTCCATGGCCAAGATTTTCATAGACAGATGTCAGTTGCTCTATGAATGCAAGTACATACACAAGAAGCCATGGGCGGAATCTAGTGAAAAGGGACAAGGAATAATAATATCTGTTGCCGGTGCCCGTGAATACGACAATCAGTTCAAGGGAAGTGAGATCATACTAGATGCATTTTTCAAGAATCTGGATGTTGAAATTAAGGAACATATTAAAATCTGCGAGACGGATTTTAAATAAATTTATTTGTGCCAGGTCATTTATGATAGGCCACTATAATAAAGTCTGGGGGAAAAGATGGAACGTTTGAATTATTACAAGCTGCTTTCCAAGCAATATCCGAATATTGATGAAGTCAGCAAGGAAATCATAAATTTGAGTGCAATACTTAGTCTTCCCAAGGGTACGGAGCATTTTCTTACGGATTTGCATGGGGAGTATGAGGCTTTTTCCCATGTTGTGAGGAATGCATCGGGAACTGTAAAGCGAAAGATAGAAGAAACCTTTGGTGATACAATACCTGTTGAAGACCAGGAGATACTTGCTTCAATAGTATATTATCCAAAGGAAAAGCTCATATTTCTCAACAAGCATGGACTGGTAAACGAGAAATGGTACAGGACCACCATATATCACCTTATACTTCTTCTTAGAAATGCAGGCTACAAGTATACTAGGTCAAAGGTTAGAAAATCACTTCCTGAAAACTTCAGCTATATTATTGAAGAACTGGTTCAGGAAAAAGAAGTATTAGAATCGAAGAAAAACTATTACAAGGAAATCATTAAGTCTGTTATAAGAACTGAAAGGGCGGATGATTTAATAATAGCCCTGGCAGATGTAATCAGAAGACTTGTTGTAGACAAACTCCATATTGTAGGAGATATATACGACAGAGGTCCCGGAGCCCATCTCATAATGGATGACATATTGAAGCAAAACAATGTGGATGTACAGTGGGGAAACCATGATATCATATGGATGGGTGCGGCTGCAGGATCCACAGCCTGTATTGCAAATGTTCTTAGGATATGCTTGAGATATGCAAATCTTGAAACGGTACAGGATGGTTATGGAATAAATCTGTTGCCTCTGGCACAGCTTGCAGCCAATACCTATAGAAACGACCCTGTGGAATGTTTTCAGCCAAGGGTGAAAGACGGTCACTCCTTCAAGGAAAGGGACATTGACTTAATGGCCAAGATGCAGAAGGCAATATCCGTGATTCAGTTTAAGATTGAAGGACAGATAATAAAAAGACAGCCGGACTTCAAGATGGACGACAGACTTCTTTTGGACAAGATGTCAAAGGACAGGACCAAGGTTACAATAGACGGAAAAGAATATGATATGAAGGACAGCTATTTCCCTACGATAGACTATGATGATCCCTATAAGCTGACAGATGAAGAAAATGAGGTAATGGAACTTCTTCAGTTGAATTTCATGCATTCCAACAAATTACAGAAGCATGTCAAGTATCTTTACTCAAAGGGCAGTGTATACCTGGCTCTCAACGATAATCTCTTATACCACGGTTGTATTCCATTTACCCAGGACGGCAAGTTTGATAGTCTTGAACTCAATGGAAAGGTCTATTCGGGAAAGTCCCTATGTGATTTGCTTGATGAAAAATTGAGGGCTGCATATTTCAACAGGGGAGAAAAGAACAATAACTTCAACATGGATATGATATGGTATGCCTGGTGCGGAGAGGATTCACCACTTTTTGGAAAGAGCAAGATGGCTACCTTTGAAAGATATTTTGTCAAGGAAAAGGAAACCCATAGTGAAGATCAGAATAACTACTATATGTTCAGGGATAATGAAGACAAATGCAGGATGATCCTTGAGGAATTCGGCGTAGATACAGACAAGGGAAGGATAATAAACGGACATGTTCCTGTGAAGACAAAGAAAGGAGAAAATCCTGTAAAGGCAAATGGCAAGATGTTTGTAATCGACGGTGGCTTTTCAAGAGCCTATCAAAAGACAACAGGCATTGCAGGCTATACCCTTATTTTCAATTCCCAGGCAATGATACTTGTGTCCCACGAACCCTTTGAAGACCACAGGGTGACAATAAAGAAAAACGAAGACATGGTTCCCCAGGAAGTCTATGTGAAGAAGGAGCCAAAGAGACTTTTAGTGGAAGACACGGACAAGGGAAAGAACATGATAGAAACCATAAATATACTCAACGAGCTTTTGGAGGCCTATAGGAAAGGCTTCATCGAACAGAAATTCAAATAAAAAAACACAACAAAAAACAAAAGGGACGGTTCCTTTTGTTTTTTGCATGAGGATTATTTCCCGGGAAATACAAAAACAACTTGTACCCAGGGTACATATAATGTATAATTAAGCAAAAATAGTAAGTTTTACGGTACCATAATTGGTAAAAAGGGAAAGAGGTGTGAATCCTCTACAGCCCCCGCTGCTGTGAATAGGTTATG
>CAZFYP010000250.1:585-3878 GCA_964523535.1 uncultured Clostridia bacterium | reverse complement strand
ATATTGCATCATTAAAAAATGATGGTATACTAGTTATAGATGACAGCATTGAAACACATTTTGCAACTGATGCAAAAGTGTATAAGCTGCCAATATTAAAAACAGCAATAGAAGAGATGAAAAAACCTATGGTTGCAAACATTGTATCATTGGGTGCCATCAGCAATATTCTTGATATTCTCGATGAACACAATATATTGGAAGCTGTACTTAAGAGAGTTCCTCCTGGAACTGAAAATATCAACAAGGAAGCTTTCAGCAAAGGTATATCTCTTTTATAATTCGCTATGAAGGATAATATTATGAACATAGAAACCAACGATGACGTAATCAGAATTATTCAAAACAGCTATTTCAAGTTCAGTAAGGGACAGAAGGCAATAGCCCAGTTCATAATTGAACATTACGACAAGGCGGCTTTCATGACTGCTGCAAAAATTGGACAGACTGTTGATGTAAGTGAATCTACTGTAGTTAGATTTGCAACAGCACTTGGTTTTGAAGGTTACCCGGAGCTTCAAAAATCTCTTCAGGTAATGATTAAAAACAAACTTACAACTGTTCAGAGGATTTCCCTTGAAGAAGATCAGGAAGATTCTGATGAATTCATTAAAAAAGTTCTAAAAAATGAGATTACTTCCTTGAAAAATTATCAGGAAGAGCTTGATCAGGACCAGCTTGAAAGGGCAGCTGATTTGATTTTCAATGCAAAGAAGATTTATATTCTTGGAATGAGGGTTTCATATACTCTTGCTCTGTATCTGGGATTCTATCTTGATGTAATTCTTGATAATGTAAAAGTACTGAACTTCGGTTCAAACTCACTGTTCGAGCAAGTAGTAAGAATAAACGAAGACGATCTCTTCATTATCATAAGTTATCCGAGATATTCCAAACAGTCTCTTGATGCGGTAAATTTCGTCAAGGACAGGAATGCAAAAATTCTTGCAATTACTGATACTGAATCTTCACCCTTTTACTCCATGTCTGATATAGCACTTCTTGGAAAGAGCAATATGGTTTCTTTTGTGGATTCCCTTGTGACTCCAATGGCTGTAATCAATTCTCTGATAATGAGTGTTGGTATGAGGGAGAAGGATGATATAGTACAGTATTTTGACCTTTTGGAAGATGTATGGCAAAAATACAGTATTTACAAGAAACCTCTTGAAGAGGAAGAAAACTAACGACTTTTTGATAGTAAATTAAAACCGGTTTAATAGCCGGTTTTTTTATAGCTAAATAAAGTTGCAATGTATAAACCCTTTGAATCCTTTTATTTATGCGGTTAAGAAGAATTTCTTTCACCACTAAAATAAACTTTTGCGGATTTGTTATTACTAAGCTGTTTTCTTGTTTAATAGTTGTTATTTTTTGTTGTATTAAAGCCATATTTATAATATAATGTTAGAGGTGATTTTTATGAAGACAATTAGAGGAGCAACAACAGCAGACTACAATACTGAAAATGATATCAAAATTAGTACTGTAGAACTGCTTGAAAGTATCATCTCGGAAAATTCTTTAAGCCATGATGATATCGAAAGTATAATATTTACAGTAACAAATGATTTGACAAAATCTTATCCTGCCAAACATGCCAGGGATATGGGACTTGAAAATCCTACATACATGTGCATGCAGGAAATGCATGTAGAAGGCAGTTTAAGGAAATGCATAAGGATTCTTATGTTTGCAAGAATGGACAGCAGAAATCCAAAACATGTATATTTAAAAAATGCCAGCCGTCTAAGACCTGATTTAAGCAGGGAAAGCTGATATGATTATAGCCATAGACGGGCCTGCCGGAGCAGGTAAAAGCACTATTGCAAAAAAGCTAAGTAAGGAATTGGGATATGTGTATCTTGATACGGGAGCCATTTACAGAACTATTACCTTGGATCTTTGCAATAGAAATATAGATATAGATGATAAAAATATTCTTTCAGCATCCCTTGCAAATATTAACATGAGGTATACAATGGACCACATCTATCTTAATGGAAAGATAGTTGATGACGATATAAGGACTGAATCCATTTCTCAAAAAACATCACACTATTCAAGCAAGGCAGAAATAAGAGTATTTGCGGTGGAGATGCAAAGGAAGATATCATTAAATGAGGATATAGTTCTGGAAGGAAGAGACATCGGTACCGTTGTCTTCCCAAAGGCCGAATATAAGTTCTATCTTACGGCCAGTGAAGAGGTGCGTGGGAAAAGAAGGTATAAGGATATTCTTGAAAAGGGAACGGATACAAGTCTTGAAGAAATAATCAACGGCATCAAAAAAAGAGACTACAATGATAAAAACAGGGAAATATCTCCTTTGGCAAAAGCTGATGATGCAATAGAAATCGATACAACTTCCATGACCATAGATGAAGTAGTGGAAAGGATGATTAACTGCATCAAAGGAGGAGTAAATGCTTTATAATATAGTAAGAAATGTTTTACTTGTAATAAGTCACATAGTCTTTCGCATTAAGGTTCATTCAGAAGATAATAGAATAAACACTGGGGAACCGTTGATTATATGTTCAAATCATAGAACTGTATTTGACCCTGTAATGATAGCCATAACCTTCAAGGGAAAAATCAGATTTATGGCCAAAAAAGAATTATTCAAGAATCGCTTCATTGGAGCGTTCAACAGAGGTCTTGGAGCTTTTCCTGTCGACCGAAGTGGTAATTCACTTGCTGCCATTAAAAACTCTCTGAAAATTCTAAGAGGAAATAATACGTTAGGTATCTTTCCGGAAGGCACAAGAATGGAAAAGTATGATGAAAGTGCCGTCAAGGGTGGAATTGGAATGCTGGCTGTAAAGTCAAAATCCACCATAATGCCGGTTTATATTGAATCGAAATTCAAACTATTCAGCAGAGTAGATATATATTATGGGAAAAAATTTGACTTCAGGGATCTAAATCCCAAGGAACTTGAATCTTCCGACTATGTACAAATAAGTAAAGACATAATGAGGAATATATACTCTTTGAATAATAAAGATGGAGAAGCTTCATAATGGAAATTATAATGGCTGAATACCATGGAACATGCTTTGGTGTCGATAGAGCCTTGCATATTACTGATGAGGCTCTTGACCAGTATGACAAGCTTTATTGCCTTGGAGAACTAATACACAACAGCAGGGTAGTGAGAAAGTTTGAAGAAAGAGGTTTGAGAGTTGTCGAAGATCTTGATGATTTGGATTTTTCAGACATCCTTACTCGAGGCAACAAGAGTTTAAAGTTGTTAGCAAAAGAAATGAAAGTCCCTTATCAGTATGTTA